>NZ_JBEZDW010000003.1:0-361353 GCF_040802045.1 Microbispora sp. NPDC049125
AAAAAAACAAACCCAAACCCATAATTTTATTGGGGGGGGCCGACGGGGGGCCCCGCGGGGGGGGGGCCCCGGGCCCCCGCCCCCGCCCCCCCCGCACGTCTTTCAGCGGTCCCGCCAGTGCCATCCGTTCGGTGCCCTGCGTTTTGAAGGGCATTCGCTTTCCGCGGCCCCGTGTCCGGGAACGTCCGCGAGAGCCTGAGCGACGCCCCGCGCGAGGGTGTGCCGTTCACCGCTCATGCCCGCCGTCCGGCCTCTCCGGCTCGCGGAGTAGCCTGCCGGTTGTCCGCGGTCGTCCGTGCCCACTGGCGGTGCTCATTGGCTGGTTCCAAGCCCTCTCTGTTCGGCCGTTCCCTGTTCGGCTCCCGCCGTCTCCCGGCGGACGTCCGCGGCGCCCTGGCCCTCGCCCCCGGGGAGCGGGTCATCAGCCACGTCCCGGACGGCGCCGGCGGGCACGTCGTCGCCACCACTCAGGCCCTCCACCTGCCCGGCGGCCGCCGTCTGCCGTGGCACCTGATGGACAAGGCCGTGTGGGACGAGGAGGGCGTGACGGTGACCATGACGGACGGCACCGTCGACCGGGCGCCGCTGCCCGAGCCGGGCGCGCTGCCGGAGACCATCCGGGAACGGGTCACCGCGTCGATCGTGGTGAGCCGCCACGTCCGGCTCGACGCGCGCGGGGGAGTGCGTCTGGTGGCCAGGCGCGTCCCCGGATACGAGTCGCCGCGCTGGGAGTTCATCTTCGACCCGGGGCTCGACGCGGCCGACCCCGGCCTGCGGGCCCTGGCGGAGCAGGCCCTCGAAGAGGCCCGGCGCAGCTTCGGCGTATGACGGCGGAGAACGGCCGTCGATATCGTGCGATTCTGGATATTTCGTATTCGGTGGGCGATTCTCGGACATGCAGGCAGCAGAAAGCCCCCAGCGTGAGCCGGGGGCCTGCTGTCCGGGGGATCGGTTCAGGTGATCCGGTCAGCCTCGGAGCTCGGCCAGCCGGTCGAGGCCCCCACGCTGTCGGCCTCCCACGGCTCCTGCCGCCTCAGGAACGGCACCTTGTCGCCCAGCCTGTCGCCCGCGAGGTCCTTGGCCTTGCCCGCCACCTTGGAGGCCTGGGCCCCTACGAGCCCCGCCGCCTCCTGGACGGTGGGACTGTCCGCCACCCGCTGGGTGAAGCGCTTGATCTGCTCGTAGCGCTCGCGACCCGCCCGGGTGCCCAGGACGTAACCGATTGCCAGCCCGGTGGCGAACATCGCCTTGTACCGCATCTTCCACCTCCGCGCTCGTGTTCCCCCGGCCCCTACCCCGAGGGCCTGCAACTATCCAACAGCAATGGACGTGACAGACACCCCCCCGAGTGCGCTAATCTAGTTCCGCGCCGCAAGGAAGGCCGAAGGGCCTGATCAGCAGCGCAGCGCAATCCCGTGTAGCTCAATCGGCAGAGCAGCCGGCTGTTAACCGGCAGGTTATAGGTTCGAGTCCTATCGCGGGAGCTTTGGTAGTACTGAGGAACGCAGAGCTCAGGCCCCCTTCCTGGATCAAGGACAGGGGGCCTGAGTCGTTCCGGGGAGCTGTCGCGACCTTCCAGCGGCTTCCGATGCCGCCTTCCGTGTGATCACGACGCGCAGGCCGGGTCGCACCCCCGCGGTCAAGCGGCTGTGCTCGACGCGAGTAGCGTTGACTGGAGCTGCGGAGGGGGCATCCCATGCGGAACGTGATGGCGGCGAGTGTGGCGGACCGCTTGTTCGCGGCGTTCAATGCCCACGATCCGGAGCTGCTGACGCGGTGTCTCGCCCCGCACGTCGCCGCGGTGGGGCCAGACGGCGAGGCGGAGGGCCGTGAGGAGGTGCTCTCCTATTACACGCTCATCTGGACGGCCGCCCCCGATCTGGGCCTCATGGTCTGGCAGACGATCACGGAGGGCAACGAGGTCGCGGCGACGGCATTGGCCGCCGGCACGCACACCGGCCCGCTCCTGATGCCGGGCGGCGAGTCGGTCGACGGCACCGGCCGGCGGCTCAGCGTCCGATGCTGCTGGTTCCTCACCGTGGAGGAAGGCCTGATCGTCAGCCAGCACGTCTTCTTCGATCAACTGGAGCTGTACGCCCAGCTCGGGCTGTCGCTGCCGGCGTCTGGCACGCCCTCGTGACCCCCGCGCCAAGAAGCGCCAGACCATCAGGTGCCGATATCGCTCTTAATCGGGCGCGTCTGTAGTCCTTCCGGGCGAGGTCGTGGGTCGGTGGCGATGTCGGGCCGTTGCCGTTCGGCGCGGATGGGTGGCGTTCGTGTCCCGTCGAGCCGCTTCGTTGCCGCCGTCCAGCAGGCCCGGTCCCAGTCCCACCCGCCTTCACCGCTCGCGGCGGCGCCTCGGCGAGCCCCCCGAGTTGCCGCCTTCCCAGGCTGTCCCCCACGCCACAGGTGTACTGATTCGGCGGACAAATCACGCGACTTCGCGGAAAATGTGAGCGCCGTGCCCTTCTGTGAAGGTCATGGCGAGCCGCGGACCACAAACAACGCAGTGGGGTGAGGGCCACTGCGGCTAAGGACGTCACCGCCACCCCGGAACCGGCGGCCGATGTCCGCGAGTGCGAAGTGTGTGGCGGTCGTGCTGACGTGGTTGAGATCCAGGAAGACGGCGAGAGCCGTACAGGAGGCAGACCAGCGGGGGGAGATCGACAGAGAGGCGGAGGACTTCATCCGGCTCCATCATGCGGAGAACCCGGCCGCCGGGCCGGTGCGGCCCCGGCTCCGGGAGGTCCTCGCGGAGATCGCGCAGACGGGGACCTACACCCACACGCCGGACGAGCTGACCTTCGGCGCGAGGGTGGCGTGGCGGAACAGCGGCAGGTGCATCGGCCGCCTGTACTGGCGGTCCCTGCGTGTGCGGGACCGCCGGCACGTGGACACGGCGGACGGGGTGGCCGATGAGTGCGTCGAGCACCTCCGGGCGGCCACCAACGGGGGCAGGATCCGTCCCACGATCACCGTCCTCGCGCCTGAGCGGCCCGGCGAGCCGGCGCCGAGGATCTGGAACGGCCAGCTCATCCGGTACGCGGGCTACGTCCTGCCGGAGGGCGGTGTGGCCGGGGACCCGGCGCACACCGAGCTCACGGAGTGGGCACGGCGCCTGGGCTGGCGGGGTGAGGGGACCAGGTTCGACGTCCTCCCGCTGATCATCGAGGTGAAGGGCGGCCTGACCCTGCACGAGGTGCCCCCCGAGGTGATCCTCGAGGTGCCTCTGCGGCATCCCAGGCACGCGTGGTTCGCCGACCTCGGCCTCAAATGGCACGCGGTGCCGGCCATCTCCAACATGTCGCTGGAGATCGGCGGGGTGACCTACCCGTGCGCCCCCTTCAACGGCTGGTACATGGGATCGGAGATCGGCGCCCGCAACCTCGCCGACCTGGACCGCTACAACCAGCTCCCCGTCGTCGCCGAGCGGATGGGGCTCGACACCTCGCACGACCGCACGCTCTGGCGCGACCAGGCGCTGGTGGAGCTCAACATCGCGGTGCTCCACTCCTTCGCGGAGGACGGAGTCACCATGACCGACCACCACACCGAGGCCGGAAGGTTCATGGCCCACCTGGAGCGGGAGGAGCGCAACGGGCGGATCTGCCCCGCCGACTGGTCGTGGATCGTGCCACCCCTGTCCGGCGCCACCACCCCGGTCTTCCACCGCTACTACGACGACGTACGTCTCACCCCCGCCTTCAACCACCGCCCCACCGCGTAGCCCGTCGCCGTCGCTCTGGGGTAGAACATGGTTCGGGTGAAGGAGGAGGCGGCGATGGTGGTGCTGTCCGAGGACGACGGCGGCGTGCGGATCCTGACGTTCAACCGCCCCGAGCGGCTCAACGCCTGGACGGCCGAGATGGGACGGCGCTACTTCGACCTGCTGGAGGAGGCAGACCTCGACCCGTCCGTCAGGGCGGTCGTCGTGACCGGCGCGGGCAGGGGCTTCTGCGCCGGGGCCGACTTCGACGCGCTGTCGGCCATCCGGTCCGGCGGCTACGCCGGGAAGCCGGGCGATCGCCCGTACACGTTCCCGACGACGATGCGCAAGCCCGTCGTCGCGGCCGTGAACGGCGCCTGCGCCGGGCTCGGCGTGGTGCACGCCCTCGTCTGCGACGTCGTCCTCACGGCCGAGGACGCCAAGTGGACGACCGCGTTCTCCCGGCGGGGGCTCATCGCGGAGTACGGCCTGGCATGGATACTGCCGAAGCTGACCGGGCAGGCGCGGGCGATGGACCTGCTCCTGTCCGGCCGGGTCTTCACCGGCGCCGAGGCGTACGGCATGGGCCTGGCCAGCCGTGCCGTACCGGGGGAGCGGCTGCTGGACGAGGCCCTCGCGTACGCGAGAGAGCTGGCCGGGCAGTGCTCCCCGGCCTCGATGGCGGTGATCAAGCGGCAGGTGTGGGGGGCCTGGGAGGAGGGGCTCGACGAGTCCAGGCGGGCCGCCGAACGGCTCATGGCGGAGTCGTTCCAGTGGCCCGACTTCGCCGAGGGCGTGGCGAGCTTCCTGGAGCGCCGCTCGCCGCGCTTCCCTCCGCTCAGCTGATCCGGCGGGCGCCCGGGGCGGCGGTGGCCGGGTAGAACGTCGGCGGGGCCCAGCCCCGCTCCTCGTAGGCCTCCAGGGCCTTGGCCTTGACCCGCTCCACCCTGTCGTCGGCGACCAGCGCGATGGCCGAGCCGCCGAAGCCGCCGCCGGTCATCCGTGCGCCCCGGGCCCCTCCCTTGATCGCCGACTCCACGGCCACGTCGAGCTCGTCGCAGGAGATCTGGAACTGGTCGCGCATGGACAGGTGTGAGGCGTTCAGGACCGCGCCGATCTCGGTGACGGCCCCGGCGCGCAGCAGCCCGACGACGGCCTCGACCCGGTGGTTCTCGGTCACGATGTGCTGGGTGCGGTCCCGCTCCGCGCCGCTGAGCTTCTTCAGTGCCGCGGCGAGGTCGGTGACGTCCCTCAGCGACGGCACGCCCAGGTGCCTGGCCGCGCTCTCGCACTCCTGGCGGCGCTTGGCGTACTGGCCGTCCGCCAGCTCATGGTGGACCCCCGTGTTGATGATGAGGATCTGCAGGCCGTGCGAGGCCAGGTCGAACGGGATCGTCCGGCTGGCCAGGGAGCGGCAGTCGAGGAAGAAGGCGTGGCCCTCCTTGCCGGACGCCGAGGCCGCCTGGTCCATGATGCCGCAGGGCATGCCGACGAAGTCGTTCTCCGCCCTCTGCCCGATCTTGGCGAGCTCCATGCGCTCCAGCCCGAGGTCGTACAGGTCGTTCAGGGCGAGGGCGACGGAGATCTCCAGGGCCGCGCTGGAGGAGAGCCCGGCGCCCTTCGGCACGTCGCCGTCGAGCACGATGTCGGCGCCCCTCACCGGCAGGCCCCGGTCGCGCATCGCCCATACGACTCCGACCGCGTACCGGGCCCATCCCCGGGCCTCGTCGAGGTCCTCGACGACCTGGGTGTCGTCCGGAGCCTGGAGGGAGGCGAGCCGGATCGTGCCGTCCTCGCGCGGGGCCACCGCCGCCGTGACGCCCCACGGCACCGCGAACGGCAGCACGAAGCCGTCGTTGTAGTCCGTGTGCTCGCCGATCAGGTTGACTCTGCCGGGTGCGTGCCAGATCCCGGCGGGTTCGGCGCCGTACATCTCGCGGAAAGCGTCATCGACGCGCATAATCACACACTCCCGAACAGTCGCGGCCTCCCCGTAGGGTAGCGACTCGCTGGTGTTTTCCCCACTCAGCGAGTCAGGGGGACCGGTCACGGTCCGGGCGGACGCAGGGCGAGGTGGCCGCCAGGTAGAGCCGGTCTCCCTCCGCCCACACCAGAGCCAGCACGAACCCATCCGGCCGGGTCTGCCCGGCGAGGTCCGGGTGGCCCGCCGCCAGGTCACCTGTGGCGGTCAGCACATGTCCCTGCCGTTCCCAGGAGGCTCTCACCTGCTGTGCGACGGCCATCATGTGACCCGCGTCGATGCCGTTCAGCCAGTAGGCCCGGGTGACGACCAGCTCGGCGTCGTATCCCGCCGGGTGGTCCGGGCACCGGGAAGGGGTGGCCATGAAGGGGATCAGCTCCAGCGTGGGCACCGGGCGGAGATCGGCCGCCGTGTCCCTGATGAGCTGCTCGACCCGGACGAGGGCTCGGCTCTCGGTGATAGTCGGCATGTGATGTTCCTCGGGGGAGCACGCTGTGGCGAGGAGCGCCGACCACATCGCCAGCCAGGCCACGGCGTGTCGCACGTCCTTCACCGGTCGAGCTCTTCGACGAGGTCGGGTGCGAGCTCCGGCATCAGGAGCTGTGGCCGATCGAGGGGCTTGCGCTGGACCAGCCTGTCGTACTGGCCGTTGACGATGCGGCCGAGATTGCGGAGGGACGCCGACTGCGGGAGCCAGTAGCTGGAATGGGCTTCGGTGATGAGGGCGCGCTGGACGAAGAAGCGGCGGGCGCCGAAGGCGGCGTCGCCGGGGTCGGCGGCGAACCGGCCGAGGTAGGCAACCGGGTCGTTGCCGGCCTCACCCACCCAGACATGCCCGGGGCCGACGCCCAGCTCGCTCGCGTGCTCCACCCCGACGCCGGGGCTGCCCACGAAGACGAGGTCGTCCGCCAGGCGTCCGGGCCGCATGACGGCGGCCTTCCCGGCGACCAGGGAGCCGTAGCTGTGCCCGAGGACGACGCTGCGGGCCGCCCCGGAGGGCTGGTGCGCGGCGCGCAGCCCGTCGGCGAAGGCGGCGAGAGCCCCGGCGCCCGTGGTCGCGGCGGCGTCCATCGCCACCGACGTGCCCGGCGTGACGAGGGCCGAGCCGAGCTGGGGAGCGTCGTAGCCCAGCCAGGCGATGGAGGCGACCCGCCGGCCGGCCGCCGTGGCCGCGCACTGCTGCCACAGCTGCCGGGCCCGCTCGATGTCGCCGTCGAAGCCGGTCAGCCGGCTGCCGAGCCCGGGCACGTACGTCACGGTCGTGTCCGCCGTGTCCGGGTCACCCCAGGAGACGACCAGCCGGCCGGGCCCGGAATGGGCGAATGACAGCAGGTAGACCGGCGGGTGGCCGGCCGTACCGCCCGGAGCGAGCGCCTTCTCCACCATCGCGATCTTCCTCAGCGTCCGGTCGGCCGCGTCGATGGCGAGGGCCGTCTCCGGCCGGCCGGTGCGCCGCAGGCACGCCATGAGCCGGGCGGTCTCGGCGGTGAGACGCGCCTTCTCGGTGGCGAGGAAGAGCCGGTTGGCGTGGTCGCGTACGGCCGCCGGGAGCCCGTCGAGGGAGCCGATCGCCTGCGGCGCGTCCTCGGCCAGCTCCTCCTGGACGGCTGTGGGCAGGCCGCGCCACCACGCGTGGACTCGGGCGGCGAGCGTGGCGTCCCGCCCCTGCTGCTGCAGGACGGCCACGGCCGCGAGCGCCGCCCGGTCGCCGGCGGCGGCCCGCCGGAGCAGCGACCCCGCGCCGGAGTAGTCGGCGGCGAAGGCCTCGAACAGGCCGAACCCGATCAGGGCGGACGGCGTCGTGCCGCCATCGGACGCCGGGAGCCCGGCGACGGTCCGCCGCATCAGCTCCAGGCGGCGGCGCAGGTCGAGGGACTGCTCCCCGGCCCAGGCGGCGACGGCGGAGACCGCGCCGGCGGCGCCGCCGGGCAGGCAGAGGGCCGCCAGCTCGGCGTGGAGCCGGGCGGCGACCGCGGGCAGGTCCTCGGCGGCCCGCCCGAGGGCGTTCACCAGCCCCTCCATCGCCGGGACGGCCACCCCTCGGAACGTCCCGGGCGTCGCGACCATGACCGTCACCGACGTCCGCACGGAGGGCACGGAGGGCACGGAGGGCACGGACGTGACGGAGGTGACGGGGAGCGGCGGGCGGCCCTGCCGTACGGCGAGCCCGTGGATCGCCCCGAGGGCCGCCTCCAGCGCGGACTGCAGCGCCGTACGACGCCGGGCCAGTTCGGCCGCGAACCCGGGAGCGCCGCCGCCGACCCAGGCGTGAGCGGCCATGAGGCGGGCGGCGGGGTCCAGATCGGCGCAGTGGCCCGAGGCGATCAGGGCGACCCGGCGGAACGCCTCCTGCGCGGCGGCCGACTCCGACATGGCGGCCAGCATGCCAGCCGGGGAGGCCCGCTCTCAGAGAATCGGCAGTTCACGGGGGTTCACGCCGATGCTGGGGAAACGCCCCGGTTCGGGGAGACCTTCGCGCCGTACGGGAACGGCGTGACCGCGGACGGGCTTCCACAAGGGAGAAGCGGAGAGCCCGGCCCATGACGGGGCCGGGCTCATCGGCCTCGCGTCACTGGGCGGCGACGGTCGCCCGCTCGTTCGGGACGCAGTGCGTCATCTTGAGGCCCGAGACGTCGCGCGAGCCGTTCTTGCCGAGGTTGGCGAGCCGTGCGCGGTCCTCCTCGGTGAGGTCCTGGCTCGCGAGCGGCTCCAGGTGCTTGACGTCGTCCGGCGTGATGCCCAGGCCGTCGCCGACCCGCAGCCCGAGGTCGTCCTCGACCAGCAGGAGGTGCCAGACCATCCGCTCCTGGATGGGCCGGTCGCAGCCCGACAGCATGGTGACGAAGTTCTCCACCAGGTCGTCGCGCTCCCACTGCTCCATCAGCAGGTACCGCTGGCCCGCCTGCAGGTAGTCGTTGGTCCGCGGGATCCGCTTGCGGGTCACGCGGCCGGAGACGACCGGGCCCTGCTCGTCGTGGGCCGGGTACCGCGCCTCACGCAGCCCTCCGTTGATCGAGGGCTCGTAGTTGATGTGCGGGTTCTCGCCCGCCCCATCGACGAAGTAGGTCATCTGCCCGTCGCGCTGGTTGGTCCGCACGTCGGTGTTCCTGGCCTGGTTGACCGGCAGCTGCAGGTAGTTCGGCCCGACCCGGTAGCGCTGGGTGTCGCTGTAGGAGAACGTGCGCCCCACCAGCATCTTGTCGTCGGAGAAGTCCAGGCCGTCGACGAGCACGCCGGTGCCGAACGAGATCTGCTCGTTCTCCGCGAACTGGTTGCCCACGTTGCGGTCGAGGACCATCCGGCCGACCGGCTTGGCCGGGAATATCTCCTCCGGCCAGACCTTGGTGTCGTCCAGCGGGTCGAAGTCCAGCTCGGGGTGCTCGTCGTCGCTCATCATCTGGACGAGCAGCTCCCACTCCGGGTAGTCGCCCCTGTCGATCGCGTCCCGCAGGTCCTTGGTGGCGTGGCCCAGCTCGTACGCCTGGACGCGGGCGGCGTCCTCGGCCGTCATGCTCCTGACGCCCTGCTTGGGCATCCAGTGGTACTTCACCAGGACGGTGTCGCCCTGCGCGTTCACCCACTTGTAGGTGTTGACGCCGAACCCCTGCATGTGACGGTAGTCCGCCGGGATGCCCCGGGGGCTGAACAGGTTGACCAGCATGTGCATGCTCTCCGGAGTCTGCGACATGAAGTCGAAGATCCGGTTGGGCTCCTGGTGGAACGTCACAGGGTCCGGCTTGAGAGAGTGGATCACGTCGGGGAACTTGATCGCGTCGCGGATGAAGAACACCGCGAGGTTGTTGCCGACCAGGTCCCAGTTGCCGTCCTCGGTGTAGAACTTCACGGCGAAACCGCGCGGGTCGCGGGCCGCCTCCGAGGAGTCCCTGCCGCCGATCACGGTGGAGAACCGGACGGCGACATCGGTCCGTTTCCCCGCCTCCTGGAACAGCTTGGCGCGGGTGAACCGGGCGATCGGCTCGTCCCCCCATGAGCCGTAGGCCTCGAAGAAGCCGTACGACGTTGTGCCGCGGGCGTGGACCACACGTTCCGGAATGCGCTCCCGGTCGAAGTGGCTGATCTTCTCCAGGAACTGGTAGTTCTCCAGAGTGGCGGGACCACGCGCGCCGACAGTGCGTTGGTCCTGGTTGTCGTAGACCGGGTGCCCCTGGCGGTTGGTCAGCACCGGACGCTCGTCCCCGGGCTCCGGCCCCTTGCTCGACACGTCCGTCATCCGGACGGCTCCTCTCGATCTCGTCGGCCGTCTGATAGCCGCGTTGCCGCATCTCAACGGACCCCTATCCGCTTTGGGCCGGGCTATTCATCGGATTGCGACGGGAAAACCGCGGACCGCCGGCGGGCGATCCGGAGGTCAGGGGAGCCGAAAGGAGGCCCGCGGAGCGCGGGCCTCCGGCGCCGGGTCAGCCCTTGCGAGGCTCGCCCCGGTAGGTGCCGAACGACCAGAGGTTGCCCTCCGGGTCCCGCACGGCGAAGTCGCGGGAGCCGTAGTCGGTGTCACGGGGCTCCTGGACGACCTGCGCCCCCGCGGCGGTCGCCCGGGCGTGCAGCGCGTCGGCGTCGTCGGTGACCACGTAGGCGCCGAAGGTGCCCGGGGTCAGGTTCCACTTGTCGTCAGGGACGTCGCGGACGGAGCCCAGCATGATCCCGCCGCCGGGCGGCCAGGAGAGCTGGGCGTGGTCCACGCGGTCGCCTTCGCCGTACACGGCGGTCGCCTCGAAGCCGAACGCCTCGACGAGGAAGGCGATCAGGGCCCGGGCGTCCCGGGCGCGGAGCGTCGGCCAGACCTGGGGTGGTGGTGTGGTGTCCGTCATGGTGGCGAGTCTGCCGGGAGGGCCCCGGCCGCGGCTTGGACGTTTCGGAACGCGACCGGCTCCTCGTTCAGCCACCGGCTCGGAGGGCAGCCGGCCAGGGCGCCGAACTCGCGGGCGAGATGGGCCTGGTCGTAGTACCCGCAGGCCGCGGCGAGCTCGGCCAGTGTGCGGCGGGAGCCCTCGGCTGATTGCAGCACGCGCCTGGCCAGGTCGAACCGCGCCACCCGCGCCGCCTCCTTCGGGCCCAGCCCGATCTCCGCCCGGAATCGCGCGCCCAGATGCCGGGTGCTCCAACCCACCTCGCCGGCCACGTCCGCCACGCTGACGCCGCCCCTGGTGGATGTGATGAGATTCCAGGCGCGCATCACCTCCCGAGACGGCCCCGCGCCGGTCCGCCCGGGCCGTCCGGCGCTCACGCGGCGCAGCAGGACGGCGTCGAGGACGTCGAACCGCTCCGGCCACCCGTCCGCGAGCAGGAGGCGCTCCCGCAGCTCGTGCGCCAGGGGCCCGAGGAGGTCGGCGCCGTCGACGTCGAGGCCGGCCAGCTCCCCGGCGGGCAGGCCGAGCAGGGCCCGGGCGCCGGGCGGCGTGAGGGCGAGCTGCACCCCCGACTGACGGCCGTCGTGGACGATCATCGCCGGCCTGGTGTGCAGCCCGCCCACCAGCGTGTCGTACGCCCCGGGCGGCGTGCGCGGGTCCGGATGGGCCGCGACGACGAGCGGATCGTCGAGTGTGACGATCACCGTGAGGTACGGCGAGGGCAGGCCGCGGTGCCGCGCGGGCGGGACGCCGGCCTCCCGGTAGCCGCTGTAGGCGGCGACCAGCGGCCGCAGCGCGGGCGCCGGGAGCCGCCGCGTGTACTCCTCGATCACCGGCCCGCTCATCTCCGCCACCTCCGGCTTCAGTCTCCCCTTCCCGATGACGTACGGCCAGCGCCCGGCCGCCGGGTCGGCGGGAGAACGTCACGCCGTTGCGGACGATGGGGCGGCGTCGTCTTTTGCCGTTTTGACAACTTTGATTGTTGATTCGCCGGTTGACGCTGCACCGTGGGCGCACACGACGACGGAGGGAAGAACACAGTGGACGCGACGTACGACGTGGTGGTGGTGGGCGGTGGCGCCGCCGGGCTCAGCGGGGCCCTGGCGCTCACGCGGGCGCGGCGATCGGTCCTGGTGGTGGACGCGGGGGAGCCGCGCAACGCGCCGGCCGGGCAGGTGCACAACTACCTGGCCCGGGAAGGCACGCCACCCGCCGAGCTGGTGGCGGCCGGGCGCGACGAGGTGACCCGATACGGCGGTGAGATCGTCGCCGGGCGCGTCGAGGCCGCCGCGCGGGAGGGCGACGGCTTCCTCGTGACGCTGGGCGGAGGGCGGAGCGTGCGGGCGCGGCGGATGCTGGTGACGACCGGCCTCGTCGACGAGTTGCCCGACGTGCCGGGGGTGGCCGAGCGGTGGGGCCGTGACGTGCTGCACTGCCCGTACTGCCACGGATGGGAGGTACGCGACCGCCGGATCGGCGTCCTGGCCGCCGGGCCACTGGCCGTGGAGAAGGCGAACCTGTGGCGGCAGTGGAGCTCCCACGTGGTGCTCCTGACGCACGACACCCCGGCGCCGGACGTCGAGGCGGCCGAGCGGCTCGCGGCGCGCGGGATCACGGTCGTGGAGGGTCCGGTGGCGGGGCTCGAGGTGGACGGCGACGCGCTCACCGGTGCACGGCTGGCCTCGGGCGAGTTCGTCGCGCTCGACGCGGTCGTCGTCGCGCCGCGCTTCACGGCCCGCGCGGACGTGCTGGAGTCGCTCGGGCTGAAGCCGGTCGACGTGGAGATGGGCGGTCACGTCGTCGGCAGCCGGATTCCGGCGGATCCCACAGGGGCCACCACCGTGCCCGGCGTGTGGGTGGCGGGCAACGTGGCCGACGTGCTCGCCCAGGTGATCACGGCCGCCGCGGCGGGCCTGAACGCCGGTGCGGCGATCAACATGGATCTCGTCGCCGAGGACACCCGCGACGCCGTCGACGCCTACCGGCACATGGTGCGCACGATGTTCGAGGAGGCCGCGTGGGAGGAGCGCTACCGTGCCAAGCAGGCGATCTGGAGTGGAGATCCCAACCCCCAGCTCGTCACGGAGGCCGCCGGGCTGCCGCCCGGCCGGGCGCTCGACGTCGGCAGCGGTGAGGGCGCCGACGCCGTCTGGCTGGCCGAGCGCGGCTGGAAGGTGACGGCGGTCGACATCTCCACCACCGCGCTGGAGCGCGCCGCCGCGGCCGCCGGTGCCCAGCTCGCCGGCCGCATCGAGTGGACACACGCCGATCTGCGCGACCGGCCCCCGGCGGAGGGCGCGTACGACCTGGTGTCGTCGCAGTTCATGCACCTGCCGGGGAAGGCGCGGCGGGAGCTGTTCGACCGGCTGGCCGCCGCGGTGGCCCCGGGCGGCACCCTGCTGATCGTCGGGCATCACCCGTCCGACCTGCGGACCACGACCCATCGGATGAACTTCCCGGACATGATGTTCACCGGCGAGGAGGTCGCGTCCTCGCTCGACCCCGCCGCCTGGGAGGTGCTGGCCGCCGAGGCCCGGCCGCGCGACGTCGTGGACCCGGAAGGACGCGACGTCACCGTCCACGACGCCGTCCTGGTCGCACGCCGCCGCGCCTGAGAGGCGTGGCGGTCGCGCACGAGGCCGAGGCGATGGGCGGGCGGAGCGCCGCGTGCCTCATCTCGTGCGAACCGGTCGTTCACCCGTGATTTGTCGGCGCCGTCCTCTAGCCTCCCGATCAACGATCAAGCCGGTCTTATCTTGAGAAGGCGGGACATGACCTACCTTGAGCTGTCTGAGGATGGCGGCGGAGCGCACAAGTTCTACGAGACCGATGTCTCCGGGACGCGGGTGACCATCACGTACGGGCGCATCGGCGAGGCGGGCCAGACCAAGGTCGCCGACTTCCCCACGGAGGAGAAGGCGCGGGCCGCGGCGGCCAAGAAGGTCGGCGAGAAGCTGCGCAAGGGCTACGCCCCGGCGGTCCGCGGCGTGCGCACGCGCAGGCCGGTCACCCGGAGGACCATCGCGAGCACCCGCTCCACGGCCCAGCAGGCGCCGGTCCTGTGGCGCTTCGACAGCGGCGCCTCCGCCTTCGGCGTCTTCGTGGACGAGGAGGGCTGCTGGGTCGGCAACCAGCGCGGCGACGTGTACACCGTCACCCACTCAGGCACCGTGACCGGCCGCTTCCGCCTGCCGGACGGCGTCAAGTGCATCGTGGCCGACGACTTCTGGATCTACGCGGGCTGCGACGACGGCAAGGTGTACGACCTGAGCGGCAAGGTGCCGAGGGCGGCCTACGAGATCGCCTCCGAGGTCGACATCTACTGGCTCGACATCCACGACGGCGTCCTCGGCGTCTCCGACCGCGCCGGGGGGATCACGACGATCGACTACGAGGACGAGTTCCAGTGGGCGCGCAAGGGCCGGGGCGACTTCGCCTGGATGGTCCGGTGCGACGAGGACGCGGTCTACCACGGCCACTGCGGCGGCGTCGCCCGCCACGACGCCTCCGACGGCACCCTCGTCTGGCAGAGCTCGGAGGCCGACCAGGTGCTCTTCGGCTGGCAGGAGGAGGACGCGGTCTACGCCGCGACCGCTCGCCGTACCGTCCACCGCCTGGCCAAGAGCGACGGCCACGTGGAGGCCGTGTACAGATGCGACGGGCCCGTCTACTCCTGCGCGACGTCGCCCGGGGGCCGCTACGTCTTCGCGGGCGACAGCCACTCCTCGGTGTACTGCTTCGCGGCGTCGGGGGAGCGGCTGTGGAAGCTCGGCACCGGCTGCGGGTCGGCCTTCTCCATGCAGTTCCTCGACGACCGTCTCTACATCGTCACCACGGATGGCACTTTGGCCTGCGTCGACGCGAGCGAGACGGCGATCGCCGCCGCGCGTGAGGGCACGGTGCCCGATCCCGTCGACGTCAAAGCCGCCGCGTCGCTGCCGGTGGTGGAGCCGTCGGTCGTGCTGGAGACCGTCAGCCACGCCGGCGACGGCGTGGTGGTGGAGTGCGTACGCCACGGCGAGCGGCTGCGCGTCCGCGTGGTCAGCCCCGGCTACGAGGCGTGGCACGTGCAGTTCCCCAAGGACATCCGCGAGCCCGGTGCCCGCTATCTGGTCGAGGGCCTGCGCCCGTCCGGCCGGGGCGGCTTCTACCGCGCCTACGGCGAGATCAGGCGGCTCCTCTGAGTCCCGCGGGCGAGGGAGTGGCTGTTTCCGGTAGTCGTTGCTTTGTGACTCAAGCGGCGACTGACAGCCGTTCATCACCGTGGGCGGACCGGTTACCTTGACAAGGCGCCGATACGAATGCGGAGCGGATGATCGACGATTCACCTCACCCCATGTCTCCAGGCGGCAGCAGGTCGGCCCTGGCGTGGATCGGTCATCCCCTGACCCTCGCCGCCGTGGTGCTCCTGCTGCTCAACGACCACCTTTTCAAGCCGCTGTGGCCGGGGCCGGTCACCGGAAAGCTCAGCGACGTCGCCGGGTTGATCGTCGCCCCACCACTGCTCAACCTGGTCGTCCGCCGTCCCCGTGTATCCGTCCTGCTCACCGGCGCGGCCTTCACCCTGGTCAAGACCACCACCATCGGCGCCGCCCTGGCCACGGAAGTTTGGACCCTCGTCTGGGGGCCCTCCCGGATCCTGGCCGACCCCACCGATCTCATCGCCCTCCCCGCCCTGTGCGCCGCCTGGTGGGCCTGGGAGCATGCCGGCGCGCGAGCCGTACGGCTGGCACGGGTCGCGATCGTGGTTCCCGCCACCGTGCTGGCCGTGGCGGCGACCGGCCAATCGGAGACCTTCAGGCCGTACAGCGCCTACGCGGTCGACGTGGTCGACAGCGCGATCGTCGTGGCGATCCGCGGGGGCTCGTCGATGAAACCCGCCCCGACCGGCTGGGCCTCCAGCGACGGCGGGAAGTCGTGGGTGACGTGGGTCGTACGAGTGCCGCCCCGTCCGAGGACGTCGGCCTGCGTGCCCGGCCGGCCAGATCGCTGTTACCGGATCGTCCCCACCAGGCTCAAGGTGGAGGAGCTCAGCGATGGCCACTGGGTGACCGCGTGGGAGATCTCTCCCGCAGGGCAGGACCGGCTTGCGAGAGCCCACCGACCTAAGATCGTCGAGGACGCCGAGGTCGTCGAGTCGTTGGGGATCGCGGTCCAGAGGCTTCCCACCGGATACGTGGTGGTCGTGGCCGACGGCGCGGACGGGATCGTCCTGCGGGACGTCTCGGGGGCCTGGCGCCGGCTGGGCTGGGCGGACAGCGGCTTCGACTCCTCCAGCGCGGTGTCACTGACAGCACCGGGGAGATACGACGACTCTGTCCCCATGGTGGCGCTGCTGGCGGGCCTTGCGGCGGGACTGGTAGCGCTCGGATGCGGTGTGCGGAGACTCGGCTTCGCGTTGGGCGCGCCGACTGTGTGGATGGGAGTCTGGTCGTTCTACTCGGGACTGCACACGCCGATCCTGTTCGACCCGCGCACCGTGCTCCTTGGCGTGCTGCTGGTGCCGGCCGGCGCGGCCGCCGTGGTCGTGAGCGCCGTGCGGGGCGGCACGCGGCTGTGGGCCTGGGGGATCGGCACGGTCACCACGGTCGCCACTCATTACGCGGTCATGATGCCGTTCCGCGCGTGGAGCGCGGGGCGGCTGGAGCACTACTCGGAGGCGTCCGGTCTGTCGATCGCCCTGGGGATCGCGGCAGGCGTCGCGGGCGCCCTCGCGGTGATCACACTTGAGATCCGCTCAAGGTCAGTCCTGGGACGCGCGTGATCGGCCTGTCAGGATCGAAGCATGTCCCGCGATTTCCGGTTGCGTGCAACCTTCAACAGAGCGGCCGCCATCTATCAAGACGCGCGTCCCGACTACCCGGCCGAGCTGTATTCCGACCTGCTGGCGATGACGGGGGTCACGCCACCCGCGCACCTGCTCGAAGTCGGATGCGGCCCGGGGAAAGCCACGCTGCCTCTGGCGCGGATGGGTTTCCGGATCACCGCGATCGAACTCGGCGACGCCCTGGCGGCGGAGGCGCGGCGCCGGCTCGCCGGATTCGCCGGCGTCTCCGTGATCACGTCGTCGTTCGAAGACTGGGAGCCGCAGGCGGGGGCCCGCTTCGATCTCGTCTACGCGGCCACGGCATGGAAGTGGGTGGACCCAGAGGTCAAGTACGGGAAAGCAGCCGCCCTCCTCGCCCAGGGCGGTCACCTGGCCGTATGGAACGCCGACCACGCGATGCCGGCGGATTTCGACCCGTTCTTCACCCAGATCCAGAAGGTGTATGAGGAGATCGGTGAGAGGCATGACGGCCCGTGGCCAGGGCCGCCGCCCGAGGAGCGGACCGACCCCATGGCCGCCGAGTTCGATGCCTCAGGACATTTCGCGGTGGTCGGGACGAAGCTCTACGTATGGGCCCTGCGCTACACGGCGGACGAATACATCGCACTTCTCGACACGTTCTCCGGCCACATCGCGATGGAGCCGGCCAAGCGCGAGCACCTTTATCAGGAGATACGCCGCCGCCTCGCCGAACGCCCGGACGGACGCCTCACCCGTCACTGGTGGGCCGTTCTCACCGTCGGCCGGCGCCTGTGACGGTGGGGGAGAG
This sequence comes from Microbispora sp. NPDC049125, assembly GCF_040802045.1. Lineage (NCBI taxonomy): Bacteria > Bacillati > Actinomycetota > Actinomycetes > Streptosporangiales > Streptosporangiaceae > Microbispora > Microbispora sp. NPDC049125. Next base: position 17,152 of record NZ_JBEZDW010000003.1, read on the forward strand.
CGGCTGCAGGGGAGTGGATCGGGCGAGGAGAGTTTGGGCCGGTGAACATCACACCACCACACACTCGGATCGGATGAGCCCGGAAAGTTCTGAAAGAAATCCGGGAGGCGTGTCGGATCGGGGCGGTGGTGTTCGTAGCAAGGGTGAGGCCACCGCGAGACGCGCGGCCGACTTCCCCCAAGGAGACACCATGACCGCCACGTACACCTTCGACATCTTCTCCACGCTCGACGGCTTCGCCAACCACAACGGCGACTGGGGCGGCTACTGGGGCAAGCAGGGCCCCGAATTCCTCGCCTATCGCGCCGCCGCCTACCGCGACCCGCTGCGCATGGTGCTCGGGGCCAAGACCTACTCGTCGAACGCGCCGTTCCTTGACGCGGGCTTCGACCGCAGCCTGTTCGACGGGTGGATCACGCGCATGTTCGACTCCCCGGTCACGGTGCTCTCCAGCCGGCTGACCGAGCCGCTCGCGTGGCCGGACACGACCATCGAGACCGGCGATCCTGTCGAGGTGGTCACGCGCCTCAAGGCCGAGTCCGATGTGCCGCTGCGCTCCCACGGCAGCCTGACGCTCAACCGGGCGCTGCTGAACGCCGGCCTGATCGACGTCATCGAGGTGACGGTCTTCCCAGTGATCTCCGGGGCGACCGGCGTGGACCGGATCTTCGACGGTGCGGACGACTTCGACCTTGAGCTGCTCGAGGCCCGGACCTTCGACGGCCACACGCAGGTGCTGACCTATCGGCCGACCCGGCACGGTTGATCGGCGACGGGGCGGCGTTGAGCCATGCCGGGATCGTCATCCTCGCCGCGTGCGTGGTACGTGGCGCAGACCTCGGCTCCGTGAGCTCACGCGTGGCGGCACGCTACCGGCTACCTCATCCGGTACGGCGGCAGGGCACGGCCCGGCCGCTGTGGCCGGGCCGTACCAGGTGGTATCAGGCAGGGATCAACTGCCATTGCTGGTTGACGCCGCCGTTGGCGGCCCACTGTACGACCTGGGCACCGTCGGAGGTCGACGCGCCGTACACGTCCGCCAGCAGCCCGCTGCTGTAGCTGACGATCGTGTAGTAGCCGTCGCCGGTGGACCTCAGGTACCACAGCTGGTTGGTGCCGCCGTTGGCGGTCCACTGCTGCAGTTGCAGCCCCTGGGTCGTACTGCTGCCGTTGACGTCGAGGACCTTGCCGGTGGGGACGTAGCGCAGGGTGTACGCACCGCCCTGACCGCTGGTGACGGTCCACGCGCCGGAACCGGACTGCTGCACGGCCTTGGCGCCGTCGGCGGAAGACCCGCCGGCCACGCCGAGCGGCTTGCCGCTGTTGCGGTTGACGATGCGGTAGGACGCGCCGGACACCGGGCCGCTCGAACCGGACCCGAGATTGAAGTACTCGACCGCGTCACTGAACGTCGTGGCACCCGACTTGGTGGTCGTCAGCACCAGGTACACCCGTGAGCCGCTCGCCGGTGTGGTGAAGGTGACCGGCTGGGTGACCCGCGTGCCGAGCGGGATGTTCAGTGTGGTGTTCCCCGACGCGACAACGGTGCCGTCGGGCCGGTCGAGCCGTGCCGACCAGGAGAATCCGACCGAGGTGCCGCGCAGGTCGTCGTTGAAAACGGTGATGTTGCGCGTCACGGAGGTGTTGGCGGCGTAGGTGGTCACGGCCTGCGGCAGCGGGAAGGTGCCATTGGAGTCGGAGGCCCCGGACGCCGACCAGTAGGGCAGGTCGATCGCCGTGACCGGGTTGAACGCGGCCTGGACACGCTGGACCTGGGGGTTGCTCCAGGGATCGGACAGGTTGTCCGCGCCGTAGAGCGGATGACCGCCCTCCTCCGGGGTGAAGTCCGTGGTGCGCACGCCGGGCACGAAACCGGCCCACGCGGACAGCAGTGTGTACGGGCGCAGGTCGGCCGCGTCCTTGCCACGCTTGGCGGCCGTCGCCGTGGCGAACCACATGAAGCCCTGCTTGGTGTTGCACTTGTTCCAGACGTACTCGCCCTCACCGTCGGGCCGGCCGGTCACGGTGGCCACCCGCTCCCCGTACGTCCCGACGCCGTCGATGTAGTGCGCGAAGACCGCGAAGTTGCCGTACCTCATGTTCGGGTACCGGCTGGGTGCGTCGGCACCGGGCGCCGCGTCGAGGCTGATCGGGCGGGTGCCGTCGTTGCCGTTCATCGCCGCGTAGAGATCCTGCTCGAACTGCTCGGAGTCATTGCCGAAGGTCGGCTCGTTGGCCTGGCTCCAGCGGATGACGGCGGGATGATTGCGGTCCCGCAACGTGAGTGCGCGGGCGTGGTTGACCATGTTGTCGTGCCCGGCGGCGAAGTCCTGCGCGCTGCCGCGGATGCCGGTCTCGTCAATGATCATCATGCCCATCTCGTCGGCCACGTCGAGCATGTACGGGCTGGCCGGCTCCTGGTGGATGCGCACCACGTTGTAGTTGAGCCGCTGGTAGTTGTCCACGGCCTGCGGCCAGCCGCCGTTGCCCGACGAAGGCGGAAGGAAGCCGGGCAGCGTGTCGTAGGCGTCGCCCTTGCCGCCGTTGTTGACCCGGTCGTAGTCGGCACCCTGCAGGTTGTCGCCGCGGAAGTTCACCCGGACGCCGTTGATGGAGTAGTACTCGCCGTTCTGGGTGGTCTCGCGGAACCCGAACCGGTACGTCGCGTCACTGGTGCGGCCGTCGTCGGTCGCCGCGTGAACCTTCAGACGGTGGAGCTGGGCTCGATATCCCGGCTGGTACGGGACGTTCGGCCACCAGTACGAGGTGCTGCCGAGGCTCCACGGGACGGAATCGACCGTGACCTTGGCCGTCGACCGCGCCGCCACGGTCACGGTGCGAGCCGGCGGCGCGGGGTAGGTGAACGTCCCGCCGCCGTCCGATGAAAGCTCGCCGGTCACCGTCACCGATCGAGCGCTGCCCGAGGTGTTGGTCACCCACACGTCGTAGCCGAGGGTCTGGTTCGCCACCGACGTGCGGATGAACGTGTCACTAACGTACACGGCCGGATACACCCGCAGGAACGCGGAGCGGTAGATACCCTGCGGGACCGCCTCGGACCAGTCGGCGGCCACGGGCACGATGTACTTGCCGTTCGCCGAGTTCTTCAGCGCGCCGCGGCCCTTCACGTCGACGCTGATCGTATGAGTGGTGCCCGGGGCGGCGTAGGCGCTGATGTCGAACTTCGAGGGAGTGAAGGCCGTGGTCTGCGTCGCGACCACCCGGCCGTCCACCGACAGGGTCGCCTGGTGGTTCACGGCGCCGAACTCGATCCAGGTCGACTGCGGCTGCCCCGAGTCCGGCACCGTCACCGTACGCGAGTACACGGCCTGGGACACATCGGTGAACCCCTGCTTGTACCAGCCGCCTCCGGGCACCTTTATCGAGGTCGTCGACCGGCCCGCCGGGGTGAAGCTCCACGTCCCGGCGAGATCGACCGAGGCGACCGCGGCATTGCCCGCGGTGAAGCCGTCGATGTCCCCAGCGGCGGCGGCGACCGAGGCGGCGGACTTCGACACGGTGGACTCCGACGATGCGGACCGCTGTGCCGCCACAGCCGGCTGAGCCCCGATCGTCGCGACCAGCAAGGCCGCCACCACAGTCGGCCACTTGCTCATCGGCCGCCGGGCGCGATGAGGAAGATCGCTCCGATTCATGCGTGATCCTTCCGGGTGCATCCCCTGTGCGATGTGTGTCTCATCCGGCCGCCGTCCGCGATGCCATCCAACGGCGGCGCCCCGGCGTCCGTCCGTCACGCCCGCAGTGATCGTGCCGCCCCTCTGCAGACGTCACTGCCCGGCTGTTCAGGCCGTCGCGGTTCCTCCGCGGGAACCGACGGCTTGATGGGGGCACGCTGTCTCCTGGTGATGGGGGTGTCGTATCGGTTCGACGGTATGGCCGGACATCACACATAAGGCCCGGGCTCCCACCTGTCAACGCTCAGGGTTCCCGCAAAGATGGGATCACTTCGGCTCTCCGGTTCCCATCACGTGGATTGACAGCGGGAAATCCTGGGTCTTATGTAACTTTCAGGCGTGCTGGACACATCATCCGTAGGATGTATCGGCGGCTCCGAGATCGAGAGCCGGAAGCGCCTGCTCCGGGACCATCCAGGCCTGTGTCGAACTTCTCGCGGTTGAACGGATCATTCGATGCCGTCGAGCACCTGATAGAGGAGATGGGGCCTGTCCGAGGCCCCGCGCCGGCAACGACGAACGCACCGTGCCCTGCAAGACCCTGTACCGCTAAAACTGGAGCGACAGCGGTTTCCGTCTTCACCGGCGAACTCGGGCGACCGTTGCATCCACCGCCAACCGGTTCGCCTACCAGGCGAGTTCCCGCCGGTCCGCCTGCGCGACCCGCGCCACGGGCCGCCTCGCTCATGCTCGCCGCCGGTGTCGACGTGATGCTCAGGGTCTACGCCAAGTGCATCGAGGGGCAACGCGAGATGGCCAACCGCCGCATCCTGGAAGCGCTCACGGGGTGAGGGCTTCAGTCGCCGTCGAGGTGCAGTTCTGTCGCTGGGTCGGCGGCGCATCTGCGGGCGAGATCTTCGAGTCTTCGGATCGCCTCCACGTCCTGAGCGGCCGATGTGGGGAGGCGGGCAAGCTCGGCGAGGAACTGCGGCATCTCGGCCGGCGAAAGGATCAGGCTGCCATACGGGTCGACGCGTTCCAGCATCGGATGGGTGCCGCGCCCGCGCACCTGGCCGACGAGACGCACGAAGACATCCTTGGGGTCTGGTGCGACGGCGATGGGAGCGAGTTTCCTTCGCTTCGGGCTGGTCCCATGCTGCTCGACCCTCACCAGCACCGCGTCAACGCCCATGATCACACCCTACGAAGGACCCCGGGAGATCCCTCGGGGTCCTTCGCCGTATGGGCCTCGAACCATTCCGCGAGGCGCTGAAACGGCGGGGCTCACCTGGGGAGAGGGGGCGGTGAGCATTCCGCGTATGTTCCGCGACCAGTGGCATGGGGCTGCTTCCGGTGGCTGTCGGCTGCGTTGTGCGGGCGCGTCAGACCCTTGCCATGCAGGGCCGGATCGAGCGCGAACACGGCCGCGGCTCCGTCGTGAAGAGCCGCCCGGAAAGCCCCGCCGAGCGGGTACGGCCCGGCCTGTCGACGGCCGAGCAGCCCGAGAGCGCCGAACACATCGTCAGCGTTGCCCGGGTGCCGGCCCCCCGGCACGTCGCCAAGCTTATGGGTGTCGACGAGCGAACCCCCGTGATCTCCCGTCAACGCGTGACCAGACAGAGCGACCGGGTCTCGGCGGCTGAGACTCTGTGGTTTCCCCTGGAAGTCGCCCTCGGCACCGATCTGGACACGCCCGACCCGCTGCGGCATGGGGTCCGTCAGCACCTCCAGGCGGTCAAGCATCTGCGGTTCGACCACGTCGGCGAACGCCTGACCGCACGGAAGCCGACGAAGGAGGAAGCCGAACTTCTCGGCTCCTCGTCCCCGGTTCTCGGCGTGCCGGCCACTGTGCACGACCCGGGCGGAACGGTGCTCCTCGTGATGAGTGTGGCCTTGCCTCGTGATCTTCACGAGGTGGAAGATGTGTACCCCGTGACCTAACCCGCGCCGGAGCAGGTGCCATGCAGACCAATCCCCTCATCGACCCGCAGGACCTGGTTCGGCGGCCGTCCTTGTTCGGGAAACTGTCCATGGGATGCCTGATCGCGCTGGCAGTACCGATCCTCTGCGTGTTCCTCCTCATCAAGATTCCGATGTGGGTCAATGACGGGAGACTGGACGACTTCGCGGAGCGCTTCTACAACCTTCCACTTCCCCCCTCCACAGAGTTCGCGGACCACGACGCGCAGGGTTCAGTCCAACTCCGATCGAACGGGAACCACTGTGACTACCTGGTCAGGTTCTCACTCAGGACCCGGCTCTCCGACCAGGAGATCACGCGCTACTACGAAAAGCTCAACGTCGCCGGTGTCGATGGCGGCCGCGCCTACGTGACGGTCTACTCTCCGAAGCACTCAAGCCGGTTCGAGGCCGGCCGGCCTGAGCCGTTCATCGTCGAGATCTTCGACAGTACCGATCCCGGATGGGACATCCGTTGCCACTGATCACCACCTAACCGCACGGCAAGCCAAGTCTTACCCCGCTCGTCTCGCTCGGTTACTTGTGGCGCTCGATCCCAAACGCATGGAGTTGTCCTTCGGCCGGGCACTGTCCGGCACCCGCTACGCCGTCACCCCCGCCGAGTGCGCCGACCTGCTTGAGGCCGCCGTCCCAGTGAAAATCAGAGTCTCCACGAGACCCTGCACGGTTCACCTTGATGATGCGGCGTTCGGTACGGGTGGCGGTACGGCGGGGACTGTGGTGCGGGCGGCTGGACCGGTCGGCCATCCCGGCCGGGCCGTGGATGCGGTAGCGCTCGGCCCAGCGGCGGGCGGTGGTCACCGCCACCTGGAAGCGTTCAGCGGCACGACGCAGCGGCCAGCCGTCCTCAACGACACATCGGGCCAGGCGAAGACGTCCCAGTTCGGTCAGCGGCGCATTACGGTGGGGCATGAGGGCCTCTCGGGTCTTGGTGCAGATGTCGCAATCCACACCGAACCCGAAGGCCCTCACCCATTACAAGAACATCTGGTACGTGTCGCCCCGTACTCAACCTCTGTGGTCAGTACAGCTAGCCCACGGCTTCGAGCGCTTCCCGGCAGCGGCGGAGCAGCTTTTCGTCGTCGACGATCTGCGCACTGCCGTATCCGTCGTCGCTGGCATTGTGCCTGCGCACCCGACTCAGCTCGGCTTCCAGGAGCGGCCGGGTGCCCGCGGCGGCCCGCCCGAGCTCCGCGCAGAGCTCGGCCGCCTCCGTCCGGGTGTGCCTGTTGAGCTCCCACACCTGCGGCACCACCGTCAGCGGCACCTCAGGGTCGCCGGTCAGCCGGTACAGGGCGCGGGCGGCCGCCAGCGGGACCCAGCCGTGCGGGTCCTTGCGCCTGACCAGCCGCCGCAGCAGGGTGAGCCTGGCCCGTGCGGCCCGGTCCCGCTCCGTCAGCGCCGGGGCCAGGTCGGCGAGGATGTCCACCGCTGGCCGTAGGGCGTACTTGTCGTCCCCGCCGAGGTAGCGGTCCGCGACGGCGAGGGCTGCACCCACGTCCGCCGTGACCAGCCACAACGCCTTCGCCGCCGGAATGGCCATGGCCCGATCGGGCGAGGCCGCGGCGTCCCGCAGGATCGGGGCGCACGCGGAAGCCTCCGGCCCGATCGCGGCGAACGCCGCCAGCAGGCCCGTGGTGACCGGCTGGTCGAGCAGGTCGGGCAGGGCCTCGGCGGCCCCCGGCCCGATCCTGGACAACGCCCAGGCGATGCTCTCGTGGCGGAGGTCGCGTGGGTCAGCCGTGGGCAGGTCGCGCAGGCGGCGGCGCAGCAGGGGCAGCAGCGGCGCGGCCCGCGGCCCGAACCCGCCCACGAGCTGTGCCACGTCACTCGGCATCCGCTCGCGCTCCAGCGCCCAGGCCAGCATCGGCAGCGCGCGGGCGTCCCGCGTGCCGCTGAACGCCTGCAAGGCCGGGCTCACTGTCGGCTGGTCGCCCGGCCATTCGATCACCCACGGCAGCTCCGTGTCCTCCAGCATCGTGTGGGACGCCGCGCGCCTCTCCGTGGCGGCCAGGACCTCAGCCAGGGCGTCCGCGGCGGGCGCCGCCAGCTCGTCCAGATCCTCCAGTACGCCGGCCGCCCTCGACATCGCGACCGCGCCCGGCCGCCCCCTCCCGCGCCCGTCGCGTACGCAGTCGCCGACCGCGGAGACGAGCCCGGCGTAGTCGCCGCGCCAGTTGGCGAGAAGGACGTGCGCGGGGCCCATGGCGTCCACGCGGCATTCCCCGTCGGGTGAGCGCAGCAGGGCCGTCAGCAGGCGTACCCGGTCGTCCACGCGGTCGCCCAAGCCTTTGGACAGGGTGCGCACGATCTCGCCCGCCTGGGGAGCGCGCCGGCCCACGTCGCTCGCCTCGCGTTCCCGCCGCAGCGCGCCGATCAGGGTGGGGGTCTCAAAGGCCGCGGGCGGGGCGACCGGGGGCGTACCGGTCTCGTAGAGGGTGGTGAGCAGGTCGAGCGCGTCGCCGACCTCGACCGCCGGGCCGTCGCCCAGCGAGGCCAGCTCCGCCAGCGCCACCAGCTTGACCTGCGGCTCCACCTCCATCGCCAGGACGCGACCCAGCCAGTCGCGTGCGTCTTCCGCGCCGCTCTCGCAGCGGGCCAGCGCGCCCACGGTCCGCACGACGGCCTCCCGCACGCTCGGGTCGTCCTCGTTACGCAGGCGACCGGTCAGGGTCGTCGTCACGGCCCGCGCCCGGTCCACGCAGGCGGCCAGGAGCCCGGTCACGGCCTTGCGCAGCTTCGGGTCGGGGTCGTCGAGCAGGCGCTCCCACAGCGGGTACGCGGCGGTCACGGCCCCATTGGCCTTCTTGTACGGCCCGCTCAGCTCGGCGGGGTCCTCGGCTGAGGCGATGCTCGCCAGCAGCTCCACCACCTCCGCTCGGCCGGGCAGGTGCGGGGCGCCGGCGATGCGGAGGAGGAAGGGGATCGCGGCCAGGGTGCACGGGTAGACGTCGCCTTGGTGGTGCACGGCGCCGTACATGCCGTCCAGGGCCGTCTCGCGTACGGCGGGATCGGGGTCGGCGAGGCCGCGCAGCAACTCGGGGACCTCGGTGGCGGCGCCGTAGGCGTGACGCATGCGGCTCCACCGGACGTCGCTCAGCCCGGCGAACGGATCGTTTGCCATGCGGAGATCCTGCCGGACCACACCGACAATTCAGCCAGTGGGTCACCGCACGAGCGCGCCGCCCAACATCCAGAACGTCCGCGCCAAGCTCAAACGCCTGGCCAGCAGTGGCATCCTCGTCGAAACCGAGCCGGGATTGTTCACTCAACCGTGTCCCGCGCCCATAGCCCGAACGGCGAGCCTCCGATCGGCCGACTTATCCCAACCCCACCGACGAAAGGGACATCATCTCGCGGAACGCACTCTGAAGTACCTTGCCCATGTGGCGGCCGGGGGCTGGATCGACGTGGGTGAGCACGTCCAGGCCGAGCACCTCCTCCGACTGGAAGCCGCCGCCTACGACTGGCACCAGGACTACCGATCCGAATGGCTTCCCTGAGCCGTAAGTAACAAGTGGGTCACGCCGCATGCCCGAGGCTCGGATGTCCACCGAAGAGGCACAGGGGCATAAGCGGCCGAGCGGTCGAACCAGCCAGCGGATTGTCTGTCTTCCGGTGCGGTGGAGACGATTTTCGCCGAGCGGGCACAGACAGCTCTTGGTCATGTATATGCCGACGTAAGAAGATCGAGGCCGGATGGGCGCCAGGGATGGTCTTCTCTTGACCGTGTTCTCGGTCTGAGCCAGCGAAGGCCGCCTGAATGATCTATGGGTTGCCCGCCGCGTGCCCAAGAGCAACCGGCGAGCGGCCAACGGCCGTCTGCTGCTCGCCCCGAGATCGCGATTCACCGAGAAATCGCAGCTCAGGGGCTATATTCATGAGTAGGGCGGGTGGGACTTGAACCCACGACCCACGGATTATGAGTCCGATGCTCTGACCGGCTGAGCTACCGCCCCGCAATGCTGGAGTCTCTCACAACTCGCGCCGAGTGGATCGCTCAGGTACGCGACTCGCGCCTTCGCTCGGAGCGAACTCGCGAGGGTCGGGTACCGGTAGCGATGCGGGCGAGGTTCGGGTGATCACCGCCAAGAACGACCCTTCTGATCCCCTCTGCGAAGTATGCCCGCGCGTTGTGTACTAAATGTCCGGGTACGGCTGGGCGGGGTGACAACGCAAAAGGGGGCTGTCTGTGGCGGGACGACGAGGCAGGCGGAAACGGCGGACAGGGCGGGTACGGCCCCCCGGGCGGCTGCCGGCGGCAGGGGCGTGCCTCGTTCTTCTGGGCGCGCTCGCGGGCTGCGGCACAAGCAAGGAGGACGACGGGCTCGGCGCGGTCGGGACCCTCCACGAAGGCTTCCGGATCGGCCTGCTGCTCCCCGGAGACGCGACCGATCGAGACGCGACCGATCGAGACGCGACCGATCGGGGCATGACCCACCGAGACGCGGCCGATCGGGACATGACCAATCGCGACCGTGCCGGCCGCGGATCCCGGACCGGCCAGACGGATGAGAGGGCTGGGGCGGCCCCGGTGGACCGCTATGAGACGTACGACAGGCCCCTCATCACAAGGGCCGTCGCCTCGCTGTGCCCGCGTTGCGAGATCGTCGCCGCCAACGCGCACGGCGACCGCGCCGCTCAGGAGCGGCAGATGCGCGCGATGCTCGACGACGGCGTCCGGGTCGTCATCCTCGACCCCGTCGACCCCCGTACGACGGCCCAGATCGTGGCCAGGGCCAAGCTCATGGGGGCCAAGGTGGTCGCGTACGACCGGATGGCGAACGGCCCGGTGGACGCGTACGCGGGGTTCGACCGCGTCCAGGTCGGCCAGGCGCAGGGCCGGGCGCTGCTTCGCGCGATCGGCGGCCGGCGGGGGCCGGTCCTGCTGCTGAACGGCCCGCCGGGGGACTCGGACGCCGCGGAGCTGAAAAAGGGCCTGCATCAGGCGCTGGACGGACGGGTGACCATCGGCGCCGAGCGCGACATCGCGGGCTGGAGCCCGCGGGGTGCGGCTGACGGGGCCCGGCAGGCGCTCGCGACGCTCGGCACGGTCGCCGGGGTCTGCTGCGCGAGCGACGTCATGGCCGCCGAGGTGGCCGCCGTCATGGCGGTCTCCGGGATCCCGGAGGGGACGCCGCTGGTCGGCCAGGGCCCCGGGCCCGGCGCCACCCGCCGGTTGCTCGACGGCGCTCAGGCGGCGACCGTCTACACGTCCATCGCGGCCGAGGCGGGGAGCGCGGCCCGGCTCGCCGTCGACCTGGCCTGCGGCAGGACCGTGTACGGCACGGCGATGGTGTCCAACGGGACGACGGCGTCGATCCCCGCGGTGATCGTCCCTCCGGTGGTCGTCACCCGAGGTATGGCCGCCGGTGAGCCGTCCGTACGGCGGCGCGGGGAGCACCCCGCACCGGAAGCCGCCAGGGAGAACGCGGCCGGGGAGCGGAGCCCCGTGCCGTCACCGACCCCCGCGCCCCCCGCCGGCTGACCAGAAAAGCCGCCCGCCGACCGACCGCAAAAGCTGCGCTGACCGCAAAAGCTGCGCTGACCGCAAAAGCTGCGCTGACCACGAAAGAAGAGCCCGGCCGGGCGGCATGCCGAGCCGGGCCCCTCAGGGCGGCTACTCGGCGTCGTCGGACGAAGGGGCGGGGGCGTCGAGCGGCCGCAGGCGCTCCCAGAGCAGGAAGACGCCGCCGACCACCAGCATGGCGATCCCGGCCCACAGGTTGATGCGCACGCCCTCCGCCTTCTGGACGGCCTGCGCGCCGTCGAGCAGGCCGACGACGGTGAGGATCACTCCGTACACGAGGAACAGACCGCCGATCACCCGGCGGATGTCGAAGAGCCCTTTCGGGGCGGCCATGGCGAACCTCCTGGGTGACGGCTAGATGAAGGGCAGGTAGAACGCGGCGGCGAGCACGACGGCGCCGACACCGAGGACGACGGGGGAGCGGTACCAGGCGGCGTCCCCGCTCATGGCGTCGTCCTGGATGGAGGCGTCGGTGAGGCCGTAGACCAGCCCGCGCAGTTCGCTTTCCGGCTTCGGCGCCGTGAACCGGGTGACCACGACCGAGACGATCGCGTTGACGACGAAGGCGATGCCCGCGCCCCAGAAGCTCGCGTTCAGCTCGGTGCGGAAGTCGATCACGCCTGCCTTGTAGAGGATGTACGACGCGAACGCGGCGGCCGTGCCGGTCACCAGGCCCCAGAAGCCCGCCCACGCCGTCATCCGGCGCCAGAACAGGCCGATGATGAACGTGGCGAACAGCGGTGCGTTGAAGAAGGAGAACAGCGACTGCAGGTAGTTCATGATGTTGTTGAAACTCGCCGCGATGAAGGCCGTGCCGATGCCCCCGACGACGCCGCCGACGGTCGCGATGCGGCCGAGCCTGACGTACCACTCGTCGGGATGGTCGCCGTTGACGTGGGACTTCCAGATGTCGTACGTGAAGACGGTGTTGAAGCCGCTGATGTTGGCGGCCATGCCCGCCATGAACGACGCGAGCAGGCCGGTCACCGCGATGCCGAGCACGCCGTTCGGCAGGAACTTGTCCATCAGCAGCGGGATGGCCTCGTTGTACACCGGGCCACCCGGCTTGCCGAGGTCGCTGAACAGCACGAGGGCGATGAGGCCGGGGATGACCGTGACGACGGGGATCAGGAGCTTGGGGTAGGCCGCGATGATCGGGGTGAGCCGGGCGGCGTTGGTGTTGCGGGCCGACAGCGCCCGCTGCACCTCGGCGAAGTTGGTCGTCCAGTAGCCGAACGACAGCACGAAGCCGAGACCGAGGACGATGCCGACCCAGTTCGCGCTCAGCGGGTTGTCGGTGCCCGCCGTCTGGGCCCAGGTGTGCATGCCGCCGTCGCCGAGGGCGCTCTGCCGCACCTTCTCGCCGAGCCCGGAGAAGCCGCCGACCCGGATCAGGCCGATCACCACGATCGGGACGAGCCCCGCGATGATCACGAAGAACTGCAAGACCTCGTTGTAGATCGCCGAGGACAGGCCGCCCAGCGTGATGTATCCCAGCACGATCGCGGCCGACACGATGACCGACAACCACAGCGGCCAGCCGAGCAGCGCCTCCATGACCAGGGCCAGGGCGTACAGGTTGATCCCGGCGATCAGGATCTGCGCGACGGCGAACGTCGAGGCGTTGAACAGCTGCGTGGCGCCGTTGAAGCGGCGGCGCATGAACTCGGGGACGCTGTGCACCTTCGAGCGGTAGTAGAACGGCATCATCACGATGCCGAGGAACGCCATCGCGGGGACCGCGCCGATCCAGTAGTAGTGCACGGTCATCAGGCCGTACTGGGCGCCGTTCGCCGCCATCCCCAGGATCTCGATCGCGGCGAGGTTGGCGGAGACGAACGCGAGGCCGGTGATCCAGGCGGGAAGAGCCCGGCCGGAGAGGAAGAAGTCCAGGCTCGTCTTGACGGCCCGCTTGGCGGCGAAGCCGATGCCCAGTACGACGAGGAAGTACAGGGCGAGGATCGCGTAGTCCAGGACGTTGACATCGAGCCGCAGATCCTGTGCGGCCAGCACGTGGGCATGAGGCACGCAGCGCCAGCTACCCTCACAACCCCACGTTGCACGGAACTGGCACTTCTATACGGAATCGTAATAAAAGTGCAGGTGGTGGCCCCGTAAAACCGTCCGGAAGTGGCGCAATCTCCGCGTTATCCAACTTTCCCTACCTGCTAGCTAGGGTAAAGGCATGGAGCTGGCGGACACACGGCGCCCGAGGGCCGACCGCGCCCGGCAGGTGGCGGACCTGCTGCGGCGGGAGATCGTGCACGGGCGGTTCGGCGACGGGAACCTGCCGCTGGAGGCGGCCCTCGCCAGGGAGTTCGGCGCGTCCCGTAACACGATCAGGGCCGCGCTCGACCTGCTGCGCGACGAGGGCCTGATCGAGCGCTGTCCCGGGGTGGGAACGACGGTCGCCGCGGAGAAGTACCCCCACGGCCTGCACCGGCTGCTGGGGCTGGCGGAGACGCTGAGCGAGCACGGCCGGGTCGTCAACCAGGTCCGCGCCATGGGGTTCGTCGAGCCCCCGGCGGCGGTGCTGGACCGGCTCGGCCTGCCGCCGGGGGAGTCCGTCGTCTACGTGGAGCGGCTGCGCCGGCTGAACGGCCTGCCGCTCTCGCTCGACCTCACCTACCTGGTGCGGGACGTGGGCGAGCCGCTCTTCGACGCCGACCTGGTGCACAACGACCTGTTCGTGCTGCTCGAAGGCATCGCGGGCCAGCCGCTCGGCATGGCCGAGCTCACCGTCGAGGCCGTCAACGCCGACGCCCACACCGCCGCCGTCCTGGAGGCGCCCCGGGGAGCCGCGCTGCTCATGGTCGAGCGGCTCGCCCACCTCGCCGACGGCCGGCCCGTCGACCTGGAGTTCATCCGTTTCCGCGGCGACCGCCTGACCATGCGCGGCCACCTCCGCAGAAGCCCCGAAGGAGAGTGAGCCCGCCATGAGCCTGGTCAGCAACCGCGCCGACGTTCCGGTGACGATCGACGAGTCGCTGTGCATCGAGGGGTGCACGCTCTGCGTCGACGTCTGCCCCCTCGACTCGCTGGCCATCAGCGACGAGACCGGCAAGGCGTACATGCACGTGGACGAGTGCTGGTACTGCGGCCCGTGCGCGGACCGCTGCCCCGCCGACGCCGTCACCGTCAACATCCCCTACCTGCTGCGATAGAAGGGCCACCTCGATGCGCAAGACGTTCGCCGCCATCGTGGCGCTCCTCGCCGCCGCGTCGGCCGGGTGCTCGCTCAGCGCCGCCTCGGGCGCCGGAGCGGACGGCTCCGGCGACGGCGCCGTCGTCATCGGCTACCAGTCCAAGACCATCAACACGGTGACCGCCGGCACCCTGCTCCGCTCGCTCGGGTTCTTCGAGAAGCGGCTCGGCGCCGGCCACCGGGTCGAGTGGCAGGACTACGACACCGGCGCGCCGATCACCGCCAAGATGGTCGCCGGGAAGATCGACATCGGGTCGATGGGCGACTACCCCCTGCTGATCAACGCCTCGCGCACCCAGGGGATCGCCGCCGCGCGCACCGAGCTTGTCTCGGTGACCGGCTACAACCTGCGCGGCGGGCTCAACATGGTGGTGGTCCCGCAGTCGTCGCACGCGAAGACGCTCATCGACCTCAAGGGGCGCAAGGTCTCGGCCAGCGCGGGCTCGGCGGGGCACGGAACGCTCGTGCAGGCGCTGGAGCGAGCCGGTCTCGACCCGGCCGCCGACGTGGAGACCGTCAACCAGCTCCCGCCCGTCGGCGCCTCGGCGCTCCAGTCGGGCGCCGTCCAGGGCTACGCGCAGTTCGTCGCCTGGCCCGGGCTGCTCGTGTTCAAGGACCAGGCGCGCCTCCTCTACGACGGCTCCGCGCTCGACGTGCCGACGTTCCACGGCGTCGTCGTACGGCACGACTACGCGGCCAAGCACCCCGACGTGGTCAAGGCGTTCCTCCAGGCGCAGATCGACGCCACGAACTACCTCCACGCGCACCCGGTGGAGGCCGCCGAGTCGGTGGCGAAGGCGACCGGGCTGCCCGCCGAGGTCGTCTACCTCTACAACGGCCGGGGCGGCATCTCGACCTTCGACGTGACCCTCAAGCCGCGGCTCACCGCCGCGCTCGAACACGACGCGCCGTACCTGAAGAAGATCGGCACCGACTTCCAGGACGTGGACGTGAAGCGTTTCGTCAACGACGCCTACCTGAGGACGGCGTACGGACCGGCCTACGACGCCGACACCGCCTCGACCGCCAACGCGGCGGCCGTCACGGGCCGCGACGACACCTGCGGCGTCGCCGTGTCCGGCCCGGGCAAGGCGGGGGAGGTCTGGCTCGCGGGAGAGACCGCCACTCACCCGGCCGCCACGCCGGCCTGCCTCCTGCGGCAGGTCGCCGCCGCCGAGCGGGCGGGCAGGACGGTCCGCGCCGCGTACGTCCCGGACGCGTCGACCGGGACGCACTGGTTCGCCGACAAGGCCGTCTGGGTGAAGGACCCTTCGGCGCCCGAGGACGACAGGTTCCTGCCGTTCACCACCGATGACGGCGCACGCGCCTTCCTCGACGGCCATCCGGACACGGAGCAGGTCACGTACGCCGAGGCGCTCAAGGCCGCCGCCGGGGGTGCCGCCCGATGACCAGCGTCATCCGCGCCACCGGCACGACGTCCGGCGACACCGGAACGACGTCCGGCGCTTCCGGTGATGTGGCGTCCGGCGTCACCGCCGCGGCCCCCATGCGGGCCGCCGCCGACGGCGAGAGGCGTGCGGCCCGTACGACGGGGGGCGGGCCCGGCCGTTCGAGCTGGGTGATCAGGGCGGCGTCGCTGCTGACCGTCCTCGGGGTGTGGCAGGTCCTCACGGCAACCGACGCGAGGATCGGGCTGCGCTTCGACCGGCTGCCCTCGCCCGCCGAGGTGGCCGCCGAGCTCACCCGGCAGCTCGGGACCGGCGTGTACTACCTCGACCTGGCCCAGAGCGTGATCCGCATCCTCTCCGGCTTCGCCCTCGCGGCCCTGCTGGGCGTGGCGTGCGGCGTGCTCGTCGCCCGTTCACGGAGGTTCGCGGACGTGCTGCTCCCGCCCATCGAGGTGGTGCGGCCGATCCCGGCGATCGCCATGGTCCCGATCGCGATCCTGCTGTTCCCCACCGACGAGCAGGGCATCGTCTTCATCACGTTCGCAGCGGCGTTCTTCCCGATCATGGTGAGCACGCGTCACGCCGTGCGGGCCCTTCCCACCTTGTGGGAGGACGCCGTGCGCACCCTCGGCGGCAGACGGCGGCACGTGCTGGCGAACGTGGTCCTGCCCGGCGCGCTGCCCGGGATCTTCGGCGGGCTGTCGGTCGGCATGGGCGTCGCCTGGATCTGCGTCATCTCCGCCGAGATGATCTCCGGCGAGCTGGGAGTGGGCTACCGCACCTGGCGGGCGTACACGGTCGTCGACTACCCCGGCGTGATCGTCGGGATGGCGACCATAGGCGTGCTCGGCTGGCTCACCTCCGCGGCGGTCGAGCGGCTGGGACGGCGGCTCACCCGCTGGCTGCCCCGGGCAGAAGGGAGCGGAGCATGACGACGCTCGGCACCGGAGACGTCGGCACACCCGGCGTCGGCACCGGCCGTGTCCGCGACGACGGCCACCACGGCATCGGCCACCACGGCGCCGGCGACCCCGTCACAGGGCCCGCCGCCCCGGCTGACACCCTTTCCGGCACGCGAATCGACGCCCGGACCGGCGCCCCGGCCGACTCCCCGGCCGCTACGGCGGACGCTCGTACCGGCGGGCGGACCGGCGGGCGGACCGGCGGGCGGACCGGCATGGCGTTCACGCTCGACCGGCTCGCCCTGGGCTACGGCCGCGAACCGGTGCTGCGCGACATCGGGCTCGATGTCGCCCCGGGCGAGGTTCTCGTCGTCGTGGGCTCGTCCGGGTCGGGCAAGTCGACCCTGCTGCGCGGGCTGGCGGGCCTGCTGCCGCCGCACGCCGGGCGGATCGTGGCCGACGGCGCCGAGGTGGCCGGGCCGTCCGCGGACCGGGCCATGGTGTTCCAGGACGACGGCCTGCTGCCGTGGCGCACGGTGCGCGGCAACGTGGAGTTGCCGCTCGCCGTACGCGGGGTGCCCAGGCGGGAGCGCGCGGCCGCCGCCGGGGAGTGGATCGAGCGCGTCGGGCTGGCGGGCTTCGAACGGCGGCTCCCCCGGGAGCTGTCCGGCGGGATGCGCCAGCGGGTGCAGCTCGCCCGTGCCCTCGTGGGCGCTCCCCGGGCCGTGCTGATGGACGAGCCGTTCGGCGCGCTCGACGCGCAGACACGAGCCGGCATGCAACGGCTGCTCGTGGGGGTCCTGCGCGACACTCCCGCCACCGTCGTCTTCGTCACCCACGACGTGGACGAGGCGCTGCTGCTCGGCGACCGCGTCGTCGTCCTGGGCCGCACAGGAGTCAGGGCCGTACTGGACGTGCCCGCGCCGAGAGGAGACGGCGTGAAGACCGGCCCGAAGACCGGCCCGAAGACCGGCGCTGATCTGGCTGCTGATCGGGCCGCGCTGCGTGCCCGGATTCTGGAGGAGCTGTGACCCCGCAGACGACGATGGACATCCCGTCCCTCGCCGACCGTCTCCACCTGGAGTGCGAGGTGCTCGTCGTGGGCGGCGGCACGGCCGGCACGATGGCGGCGATCACCGCGGCCGAGCACGGGGCCGACGTGATCCTGCTGGAGAAGGCACACGTACGGCACAGCGGGGCCCTCGCCATGGGCATGGACGGCGTGAACAACGCGGTCATCCCCGGCAAGGCCACCCCGGAGGACTACGTCGCCGAGATCACCCGCGCCAACGACGGCGTGGTGGACCAGCGCACCGTCCACCAGACGGCCACCCGCGGTTACGACATGGTCAGGCGGCTGGAGCGCTACGGCGTGAAGTTCGAGAAGGACGAGTACGGCGAGTACAACGTCCGCCGGGTCCACCGCTCCGGGAGCTACGTCCTGCCGATGCCGGAGGGCAAGGACGTCAAGAAGGTGCTCTACCGGGTGCTGCGCCGCCGGGACATCCGGGAGCGGGTGCGGATCGAGAACCGGGTCATGCCGGTCCGCGTGCTGACCCGGGACGGCCGGGCCGTCGGTGTCGCCGGGTTCGACACCCGGTCCGGCCGGTTCGTCACCGTCTCCGCCCGCGCGGTGATCCTCGCCACCGGCGCCTGCGGCCGGCTCGGGCTGCCCGCGAGCGGCTATCTCTACGGCACCTACGAGAACCCGACCAACGCCGGGGACGGCTACGCCATGGCCTACCACGCGGGGGCGGAGCTGAGCGGGATCGAGTGCTTCCAGATCAACCCGCTGATCAAGGACTACAACGGCCCCGCCTGCGCGTACGTGGCCAATCCCTTCGGCGGCTACCAGGTCAACAGCCAGGGGGAGCGGTTCGTCGACTGCGACTACTGGTCGGGCCAGATGATGGCGGAGGTGGCCAGGGAGATCGCCTCCGCCCGGGGGCCGATCTACCTGAAGCTCTCCCACCTGCCGGACGAGACGCTGACCGCTCTTGAGGGCATCCTCCACACCACCGAACGGCCCACCCGGGGCACCTTCCACGCCGGGCGCGGCCACGACTACCGCACCCACGACGTCGAGATGCACATCTCGGAGATCGGGCTCTGCGGCGGCCACTCCGCCTCCGGGGTCTGGGTGGACGAGAACGCCGCCACCACCGTCCCCGGCCTGTACGCCGCCGGAGACCTGGCCTGCGTCCCGCACAACTACATGATCGGCGCGTTCGTCTTCGGCGACCTGGCCGGCGCGCACGCCACCGGCTACGCCGCCGGGCTCGCCGGTGACACGGCGCGGGCCGCCCTGCCGGAGGACCAGATCGCCGAGGCGCACGAGCTGGTCTACCGGCCGCTGCGCAACCCGGACGGGCCACCCCAGCCGCAGGTCGAGTACAAGCTGCGGCGCTTCGTCAACGACTACGTCGCGCCGCCGAAGACCGGCGCGAAGCTGGAGATCGCGCTGGAGACCTTCGAGCGGATGCGCGAGGAGATCGCCGGCATGGGCGCGCGCACACCCCACGAGCTGATGCGCTGCGCCGAGGTGACGTTCATCCGCGACTGCGCTGAGATGGCCGCCCGATCCTCGCTGGTGCGCACCGAGAGCCGGTGGGGCCTCTACCACGACCGCGCCGACCTGCCGCGGCGCGACGACGACGAGTGGCTCTTCCACCTCAACCTCCGCAGGAACGCCGACGGCGCGATGGAGTTCGTCAAGCGGCCCGTCGCGCCGTACCTGGTGCCCGTGGAGGGCTTCGTCCCCCGCCCGGCCGAGCCGGTCGTCCTCGGGGCGTACGGCGCGCCGGTCACGGAGCGGCGCGGGCCGGGCGGCCGGCTCGCCGTGAAGGCCGTCGGCCGGTCCCCGCGGATCCTGGAGCTGCTGCGCCTGGCCGACGACCAGCCCACGCTCGGCCAGATCACGCCCTACTTGGCCGACCCCGACCCGAAGGTGCGGCGGGCCGCGATCGCCACGCTGACCGAGACCGCCCCCGCGGGGGTGGGCGAGGTGCTTGCGGAGGCGCTCGACGACCCCCACGGCACCGTACGGCGGGCCGCGGTCACCGGGCTGCGTGAGCTGGTGGAGGTGCTGCCCGCCACCCCGCGGCTCGGCGCCCTCCTGCGCGGCGCCGTACGCCAGGGCTCCGATAGACACGGCGAGCGGCAGGGGGACCCCGCCGTGCGGGCGGCGGCGCTGGACACGTTGCGCGCCCTGCGCCTCGGCGACGCCGAGGTGTTCGAGCGCGCGCTGGCCGACGAGGACGCCCGGGTCAGGATCGAGGCCGTGCGCGGGCTCGTCTCGCTCGACGACGACGCCCGGGTGGCGCTCGCCGCCGCCGACGCGAGCCGCGAGGTGCGGGTGTGGGTCGCCAGGGGCCTGGGGACGATCGGCAAGCCGTCGGGCACGCTGGTGCGGCTCGCCGGCGACCCCGACCCGCTGGTCCGCGCCGCCGCGCTTGAGGCGGCGGGGGAGGCGGGACAGGCGCTCGACGCGGGAGCCGTCCGGGCGCTGGCCGACCCGGCGTGGCAGGTACGGGTGGGCGCGGCGCGGGGCCTGGCCGCCGCGGAGCCCTCGGTGGCCGCCGGGCCGCTCGCCGCCGCGCTCGGCGACCCCCACCTCGACGTACGCAAGGCGGCGGTGCTGTCCCTTTCCGGATGGGCGCGGCGGCCCGAGGTGGCCGACGCCCTCGCGGGGGCGCTGCGCGACTCCGACGCCGACGTGCGAGCATACGCGCGCCGTGCCCTGAGTGGCGTGGGAGCTGAGGGGTAATCGGGAAGTAGGAGCACTACCGTCGATAACGGGAGGAATGTCATGGCCGACGTCCCGAATCCGATCCAGCTGCAGAAGCACCTCAAGGGCGTGGACTACCCGGCGGGCAAGAGCGACCTGATCGAGACGGCCCGCGACCAGGGCGCGGACGACACCGTGCTCGACGCCCTGCGGAAGATCCCGGACAGGGAGTACGACGGCCCCAACGCCGTCAGCAAGGCGGTGGCCGACGCGGGCTGATCCGCTCGGTTCACTCTGGCGCACCGCTCCGCCCTGGCACACCGCTCCACACAGGGCCCGCCGCTCCACGCGTCCGCGCCACCGCTCAACTGTGCCGCTTAAATGTGGCGCTCAACTGTGCGTTTCACCGGGCCCGCCGCGGCCGGAGACCCGCCGGTCCCGGCCGCGGCGGCGCGTCCGGGGGTCAGCTCCAGACCTGGCTGAGCGGCCCGGCCAGGGCGGCGGCCTGCGCTACACCGGCCTGGAAGGCGGGTCCCCACAGTGCCGGATCGAGGACGTTGCCGCCGAACGCCGCGACCGACGCCTGATCGGGGTGGATGACGTGGGTCCGCGCCGCACGCGCCTTCAGAAGCTCCGCCTCCAGGATCGCGCGGGGCGTCACCTCGCCCATCGGCTCCAGGACCACGACGGTGTCCGCCCCCGCGGCGAGGTCGGCGTTGGTGCCCGAGCGGACCCCGCCGTCCACGTAGCGCCTGCCGCCGATCTCCACGGGCGGGAACACCATGGGCACCGCGCAGCTCGACGCGACCGCGAGCACCAGCGGCACGCCGGCGGCCCTGTCCCAGACGACGAACTCGCCCGTCATCGCGTCCACGGCGGTGATCAGCAGCTCCCGGTCCGGCCACTCCTTGATCGGGAGCCGTTCGCCGATGGTGAGGAGGCGCCGTTCGGCGTGGTCGATCCTGGCCTCCAGGGCCATCCGGCCGACCCTGCGCCGCGCCTCCTGACGTTCGAGGGCCGGGTCGGCCAGGATGGCGAACACCTGCGTCAGCGCTTCGGCGTCGAACGCCGGGGCGGGGTCCCTGTCGACGGCCACCTGATGGGCGACGGCCTTGTCCAGATCGGCGCCGGTGGCGATCAGCGTGCCGGTGACCGACCCGGCCGAGGTTCCGATGATCTTGTCGGCCGTCCCGAGGTCGAGGCCCCGGTCGCGCAGGCCCACGATGATCCCGGCCTCCCACGCGATCCCCGCCACGCCGCCGCCGCCGAGCACCAGAGCAGTAGTCATGGCCAGAATTATGTTCGATGGAACCTCCGGACGCACGCCCCCGGATCTCTCCGGCGGCGGTCCCGGGGGCGTGCGCGGCCGGCCCTGCGAGGCGTCTGGGTTTGTCTCGACACGCCATGCCGCCCGGCCGGTCCACGCTCTACCAGGCGTCATGGAGGCCGCTATTAGTTCACGTTCCAAACTATTGACGCCGGTTCCGTGGATGTGTGAATCTTCGATCAGTCCCATGCACGTCGGCGGTCGACGGTCAGGGTCCCTCCCTGTCGTGCGTGGGCGGTTATCCATGCTCGAAAGGGAAACCGTCCATGCGAAGAAGACTCGTCAGCATGCTCGTGATCGCGGCCGTGGCGCTGCTCACGGCCGTGGTCAGAATGGCGCCGGTCGCGGCCGTGGCCTCCGATCCGTACACGTTCAAGAACGTGCAGATCGCCGGGGGAGGGTTCGTCCCGGGGATCGTCTACAGCCAGGCGCAGAAGGACCTGATCTACGCCCGCACCGACATCGGCGGTGCGTACCGGTGGAACCAGGCCACCCAGAGCTGGGTCCCGCTGCTCGACTGGGTGGGCCAGTCCAACTGGGGCTACAACGGCGTGGCCAGCATCGCGGCCGACCCGGTGGACGCCAACCGCGTCTACGCGGCCGTCGGCATGTACACCAACAGCTGGGACCCGAACAACGGCGCGATCCTGCGCTCGTCGAACAAGGGCGACACCTGGCAGGTGTCCCCCCTGCCGTTCAAGCTGGGCGGGAACATGCCCGGCCGCGGCATGGGCGAGCGCCTCGCGGTCGACCCGAACAAGAACAGCGTGCTGTACTTCGGCGCGCCGAGCGGGCAGGGGCTGTGGCGGAGCACCGACTCCGGCGCGACCTGGGCGAAGGTGACGAACTTCCCCAACGCGGGCAACTACCGGGCCGGCACCGACGAATACTCCGGTGACATCCAGGGCGTCGTCTGGGTGACGTTCGACAAGCGGACCGGCACCTCCGGCAACGCCACCCAGACGATCTACGTAGGCGTGGCCGACAAGCAGAACACGGTCTACCGCACCACCAACGGCGGCACCTCCTGGGAGCGCGTCGCCGGGCAGCCGACCGGCTACATCGCCCACAAGGGCGTGCTCGACACGGTCAACGGCTACCTTTACATCGCCACCAGCGACACCGGCGGCCCGTACGACGGCGGCAAGGGCGACGTGTGGCGGTACGCCACCGCCACCGGCGCCTGGACCCAGGTCAGCCCGATCCCGTCCAGCAGCGGCGACGACTACTTCGGCTACAGCGGCCTGACCGTCGACCGCCAGCACCCGGGCACGCTGATGGTCGCCACCCAGGTCTCCTGGTGGCCCGATGTGATCTTCTTCCGCAGCACCGACAGCGGCGCGACGTGGACGAGAGTCTGGGACTTCACCTCCTACCCCAACCGCAGCTTCCGCTACAAGATGGACATCTCGGCGGCCCCCTGGCTGACCTTCGGCACCAATCCGCAGCCCCCCGAGATCACGCCCAAGCTGGGCTGGATGACCGAGTCCATGGAGATCGACCCGTTCGACTCCGACCGCATGATGTACGGCACCGGCGCCACGATCTACGGCACCACCGACCTCACCAAGTGGGACACCGCCGGCGGCCAGTTCACGCTCAAGCCGATGGTGAAGGGCCTTGAGGAGACCGCCGTGATGGACCTGATCAGCCCGCCGTCCGGCGCCCCGCTGATCAGCGGCCTGGGGGACATCGGCGGCTTCCGCCACACCAACCTCGACGCCGTGCCGTCCATGATGTTCACCCAGCCCGTCTTCACCTCGACGACCTCGCTCGACTACGCGGAGACCAACCCGAGCGTGCTCGTGCGGGCGGGCAGCTTCACCGACTCCGACCGGCCCAACGACAGCCACGTCGCCTTCTCCACCGACGGAGGGGCCACCTGGTTCCAGGGCACCGAGCCCGGCGGCGTCAACACCGGCGGCACGGTCGCCGCCTCGGCCGACGGCAGCCGGTTCGTCTGGGCGCCGGGCGACCCCGGCATCCAGGTCGTCTACTCGGTCGGCTTCGGCAACACCTGGAGCGCCTCCAGCGGCGTCCCGTCCGGCGCGGCCGTCGAGTCCGACCGCGTCAACTCGCAGAAGTTCTACGCGTTCTCGGCCGGCAAGTTCTACGTCAGCACCAACGGCGGCGCGAGCTTCACGGCCACCGCGGCGACCGGGTTGCCGACCACCGGGCGGTTCAAGGCCGTACCGGGGCACGAGGGCGACATATGGCTCGCCGGCGGCACCGGAGGCCTGTGGCACTCCACCAACTCGGGCGCGTCCTTCACCAAGGTCGCGAGCGTCACCGCGGCGATCAGCATCGGCTTCGGCAAGGCGGCCCCCGGCAAGTCGTACCAGGCGCTCTACATGGTCGGGACCGTCGACGGGGTCGACGGCGCCTTCCGCTCCGACGACTCGGGCGCGAGCTGGGTCCGGATCAACGACGACCAGCACCAGTACGGCAACTGGGGCGAGGCGATCACCGGAGACCCCCGGACCTACGGCCGGGTCTACATCGGCACCAACGGCCGGGGTGTCATCTACGGCGACCGGAACGGCGGGACTCCGTCCCCTTCGCCGTCTCCCTCCCCGTCGCCGAGCCCGTCCCCGTCCCCGTCCCCGTCCCCGTCGCCGTCGCCTTCTCCGAGTCCCTCGCCGAGCCCGTCGCCCAGTCCTTCCCCCAGCCCGTCACCCAGTCCTTCCCCGAGCCCGTCGCCCAGCCCGTCGCCCAGCCCCTCACCGGGCGGCAAGACGTGCACGGCGACCTACACGGTGGCCAACCAGTGGCCGACCGGCTTCCAGGCTTCGATCACGGTGAAGGCCGGAAGCACGGCGATCAACGGCTGGACCGTCAAGTGGACGTTCCCCAACGGCCAGACGATCAGCCAGCTCTGGAGCGGCGTCCACACCCAGACAGGGGCGGCCGTCACGGTTACCAACGTCAACTACAACGGAGCCCTCGCCGCGGGCGCGAGCACCGTGTTCGGGTTCAACGCGAGCTGGAACGGCACGAACGGCGTGCCGTCACCGGTGAGCTGCACCGCCTCCTGACGGAGCCGGACCGGCTCGGGGCACCCTCCCCGCCTCGGGCCGGTCCTCCCGGCGCTCCAGCCCGGGCTTTCGCGTAGCCTGGCTCCCGGCGGCCGCCCGGCCGTACGGAACGTGAGGTGACAGCGCGATGGCGACCGGGGTGTACGTCGCGGCCGGCGACGCCAGGAGCAACAAGGGCACGATCGCCCTCGGCATGATCGAGGTGCTCACCAGGCAGGTCGGGACCGTGGGGGTGTTCCGCCCCGTCGTCCGGTCCGGCCGGGAGGACAACCTGATCAACACGGCGCGCAGCCGGTTCCGCATCGGCGTGCCGTACGAGATGTGCGCGGGTGTGACCTACGAGGACCTGCACGCCGACGAGGAGCGGGCGATCGGCGAGATCGTCGCCCGCTACCGGGCGCTCGCCGCGCAGTCGGACGCGGTCGTCGTGATCGGCACCGACTACACCGACGTGGGGGCGCCGACCGAGTTCGCCTTCAACGCCGGTCTCGCCGCCGACCTCGGCACTCCGGTGATCGGGGTGGTGACGGGGCTCGGGCGGACGCCCGAGGAGATCGCGGCGGCCGTCGAGGTGAGCCGCAAGGAGCTGGCCGAGCGCCACGCGACCGAGCTGGCCACCGTCGTCACCCGGGTCGCCCCCGGGCTGGTGGACGAGGTCGCCTCCCGGGTCCCCGCGTACGTCCTGCCGGAGGTGCCGCGGCTGTCGGCGCCGACCGTGAGCGACCTGATGGCGGCGTGCGGCGGCACGCTGTACCGCGGCGACCCGGGTCAGCTGGGCCGGGAGGCCGGCGCGCTGATGGTCGGGGCGATGTCCCTGCCGAACATCCTCGAACGGCTCAGCGAGGGCGTCGCCGTCGTCGTCCCCGCCGACCGCGCCGCCGCGCTGGTGCCTGGCCTGCTCGCCGCGCACCGCGCCCCCACGTTCCCCGCCCTGTCGGCGATCATCCTGAACGGCGGCATGGAGCTTCCCGAGCCCGTCGAACGGCTGCTGGACGGCATGGACATCCAGCTCCCGATGATCACCACCGAGGGTGACACCTTCCCCACGGCGACCAGGCTCTCGGCGGCCGAGGGCCAGTTCAGCCCCGAGGCGAAAGGCAAGATCGACACTGCGCTGGGGCTGTTCGCCGAGCACGTCGACACCGCCGCGCTGGTCCGGAGCCTGCGGATCACCAGGGCCGCCGCCACGACGCCGCTGATGTTCGAAAACGACCTGCTGGAGCGGGCCAGGGCCGGCCGCCGCCACATCGTCCTGCCCGAGGGGGCCGAGCCGCGGATCCTGCGCGCGGCCGACAGCCTCCTGCGGCGGGGCGTCGCCGACCTGACCCTGCTCGGCGACGAACGGGAGATCCGCCTGGCCGCCGCCGAGATGGGCCTGGCCATCGACGAGGCCCGCGTGGTGAGCCCGTTCGACGAGGAGCTGCGCGAGAGGTTCGCCCAGGAGTACGCCCGGCTGCGGGCGCACAAGGGCGTCACGGTCGAGCCGGCCCGCGACATCGTCACCGACGTCTCCTACTTCGGCACGATGATGGTCCACCTCGGGCTGGCCGATGGCATGGTCTCCGGCTCCACCCACACGACGGCGCACACCATCCGGCCCGCCTTCGAGATCATCAAGACGTCGCCCGGGGTCGGGATCGTGTCCAGCGTCTTCTTCATGTGCCTGGCCGACCGCGTCCTCGTCTACGGGGACTGCGCCATCGTCCCCGAGCCCACGGCCGGGCAGCTCGCCGACATCGCCGTCTCCTCGGCCGTCACCGCGGCGCGCTTCGGCGTGGAGCCGCGCGTCGCCATGCTGTCGTACTCCACCGGGGAGTCGGGCTCCGGCCCGGAGGTGGAGAAGGTCCGCGAGGCCACCGCCCGCGTCCGGGCCCTGCGGCCGGACCTGCCGGTGGAGGGGCCGATCCAGTACGACGCGGCGGCCGAGCCCAGCGTGGCCAGGACGAAGATGCCCGGCAGCCCGGTCGCGGGCCGGGCCACCGTGTTCGTCGTGCCCGACCTCAACACCGGCAACAACCTCTACAAGGCCGTGCAGCGCAGCGCGGGGGCCGTCGCCGTCGGGCCGGTCCTCCAGGGGCTGCGCAAACCGGTGAACGACCTCTCCCGCGGAGCGACGGTCCACGACATCGTCAACACCGTGGCGATCACGGCCATCCAGGCGCAGTCGCCCGAGGTGACCCCGTGATCGGCCCTGGGATCGGCCCTGGGATCGGCTCTGGGATCGGCTCTGAGATCGGACAGGTCCTCGTGCTCAACACGGGGTCGTCGTCCATCAAGTACCGGCTCATCGACATGGCCTCGCGGCGCGGCGTGGCCGGGGGGCTCGTCGAGCGGATCGGCGAGGACCACGGCGTGATCACCCACGACGGCGTGCGGGCCGAACGCCGGTTCGCCGGCCACGAGGAGGGGCTCGCCGCCGTGCTGGCCGCCTTCGCCGAGCACGGCCCGTCCCTCGACGGGGTCGCCGCCGTGGGCCACCGCGTGGTGCACGGCGGCAGCCGGTTCGTCACGCCGGTGGTCATCGACGACGCCGTCGAGCGGGCCATCGAGGAGCTGGCGCCGCTCGCCCCGCTGCACAACCCCGCCAACCTGGAGGGCCTGAGGGTGGCGAGGCGGGCGTTCCCCGGGCTGCCCCACGTCGCCGTCTTCGACACCGCCTTCCACGGCACCATCCCGCCGGAGGCGCACACCTACGCCGTGCCCCGCGACTGGACCCGCAAGCTCGGCGTCCGCCGCTACGGCTTCCACGGCACCTCGGCCGCGTACGTCTCCCGCCGCGCCGCCGAGCTGCTCGGCCGGCCGTACGGCGAGGTGAACACGATCGTGCTGCACCTCGGCAACGGCGCCAGCGCGACGGCTGTCCGGGGCGGGCGCAGCGTGGACACGTCCATGGGCATCACCCCTCTCGCCGGCCTGGTCATGGGCACCCGCTCAGGCGACGTCGACCCGGCGCTGCCCGCCTACCTCAACAGGGTCGCCGGGATGGACCTGCCCGGCATCGACGCGGCCCTGAACAGGGAGAGCGGCCTGCTCGGCATGTGCGGCGCCCGCGACATGCGAGAGGTCTGGAAACTGGTCGACGGCGGCGACGCCGACGCGCGGCTCGCCGTGGACGTGTACGGCTACCGCGTGCGCGGCTACATCGGGGCCTACTACGCGGCCCTCGGGCACGTGGACGCGATCGCCTTCACCGCCGGGGTGGGGGAGAACGATCCCCGCACCCGCGCGCTCGCGGTCACCGGCCTGACCCGGCTGGGCGTCGAGGTCGACCCGGTGCGCAACGCGTCCGCCTCAAGGGAGCCGAGGGTGATCTCGCCCGAAGGGGCGGAGGTCGCCGTGCTCGTCGTCCCCACCGACGAGGAGCTGGAGATCGCCGACCAGGCCGCCGGGTGCCTCACCCGCCAGACGTGATCGCGGCCGGTCAGTGGCTATCCTGACAGTCAACGGGGGGTGATCGTCATGGCGACGGCCGGGGACAGCCGGACCGGCAGCGAGTCCGCTGAGGAGCCGGGGTGGCGCGACCGCATCCGGGCCCGTCCGGGCGGCCGGCTCACGCTGCGCGTCGTCGTCGGCGTGCTCGGCGGAGCGATGATCATCGGCGGCCTCATCCTGGTGCCGTTCCCCGGGCCGGGGTGGCTCATCGTGTTCGCCGGCCTCGCCGTGCTGGCCACCGAGTTCACCTGGGCCTCCCGGCTGCTGGACTTCGCCAAGCGGCGTGTCAGGGCGGCCACCGACTGGCTGCAGCGGCAGAACTGGTTCGTCCGGGTCGTCGCGGGCCTGCTGACCCTGGCCTGCGCGGCCGTCATCGTGTGGCTGGCGCTCAAGCTGACCACGGGGTTCGACCTGCTGGCGCAGGCCCGCGACCTGCTCGGCTGAGCCGCACGGCGCCCTCCGGTCAGATCGCCCGGTCAGGTCGCCCGGTCAGGTCGCCCGGTCAGGTCGCGGCCAGCCGGCGCACCGCCAGCTCGGCGAACAGCGTCGCTCCGTCGGAGAGGATCGCGTCGTCGAACTCCGCCTCCGCGGAGTGGTTCGCGGCGGCGGAGGCGGGGTCGCGGTCCGGCGGGCAGGCGCCGACGACGAGGAACGCGCCGGGCACCTGCTCCAGCACGTAGGAGAAGTCCTCCGAGCCGGTCACCGGGTTGGGCAGCGGGAAGAACCGGTCGTCCCCCAGGGTCTCCCGCACGGTCGCGGCGGCGAAGTCGGCCTCGGTGCCGTCGTTCACCGTCACCGGGTAGCCGATGCCGAACTCGCAGTCCACCGACAGCCCGTGAGCCTCCCCGATGCCGCGCGCCAGCCGTACGAGGCCGTCCCTGACCTTGGCGCGGGACGTGCCGGAGAAGGTGCGGATGGTCGTCTCGAAACGGGCCTGGTCCGGGATCACGTTGTCGGCCGTCCCGGCGTGGAAGCTCCCCACGGTGACGACCACCGGGTCGAACACGTCGAAGGTCCGCGTGACGTGCGTCTGCATGGCGGTGACGATCTCGCACGCCGCCGGGATCGGGTCGAGCGCGCGGTGCGGGGACGACCCGTGGCCGCCCCGCCCCCGGACGGTCACCAGCAGGGTGTCGGCCGCCGCCAGCACCGGCCCGCCCCGGGTCAGGAACAGCCCGCGGGGGATCGTCGTGGAGAACACGTGCATGCCGTACGCCGCGACGGGGCGGGAGCCCGACGCGTCGAGCACACCCTCCTCGATCATGATTTTGGCGCCCTCGTCGCCCTCCTCGCCGGGCTGGAACATGAAGACCACGTCGCCGGCCAGCTCCTCGCGCCGCCCGGCGAGCAGGCGCGCGGCACCGGCGAGCATCGCCGTGTGCAGGTCGTGACCGCAGGCGTGCATCCGGCCGTCCACCTTCGAGCGGTACGGCACGCCGGTCTTCTCGTGGACCGGCAGGGCGTCCATGTCGGCACGCAGGAGCACGGCCGGGCCGGGACGGGAGCCGCGCAGGACGGCGGTTACCGACGACAGCCGGTCACCTGTGGTGATCTCCAGGGGGAGCCCGTCGAGTGCCGCCAGCACCTTCTCCTGCGTCAGCGGGAGATGCAGGCCCACCTCGGGCTCGCGGTGCAGGGAACGCCGGAGCTCCACCAACTCGTCGTGAAAAGTCATGTCTTTCCCATCCAGGCGGGGCGGTGATGAGTCGCCACCCTAGCCGGGGGTGCTCCGGCCGTCCCTGCCGGTGGCGTGCCGGGAACCGGACCGGACGCGGCGGGCCTCAGAGGTAGAGACCGGTGCCGTGGTCGGTCTGCTGGGTGGCCACGGCGTGCAGGTCGCGCTCGCGCATCACGAGGTAGATCTGGCCGTGGACCTCCACCTCGTACTGGTCCTCGGCGTTGAACAGCACCTTGTCGCCGGTCTTGACCGTCCTGACGTTGGAGCCGGCACCGCACACCTCGCCCCACACGAGCCGGTTGGCCATCTTGACGGTGGCAGGGATGACGATGCCCGCGCTGCTGCGCCGCTCCTCGGCGTCTGCCTCCACCTTGACCATCACGCGGTCGTGGAGCATCTGGATCTCGAACTTGGGGTCCGTCACGCCCGCAGTTTACGCGGTGGCCCCGCGCCGTCATCGCGGACGGAGGTCAGCCGCGGCCCATCGCGAGGCCGTAGCCCGTGCCCGAGTGGCGGTACACCGGGCCCGAGCCCCATTTGATCACCTGGAACCTGACGTGGACGGTGTTGGAGCGCACGCCGCTGAGGTCGGCCATCATCTCCTCGCTCAGGTCGACGATCGCGGGGATGTCGTGCTGGGCGACGGCCCATTCGGCGGGGCCGAAGTCCTGCACGACGCCGTTCGCGCTCTTCCCCCGATAGGTGATCTTGACCTTGGTGCCCAGGGGCCAGTAGGGGCTGGCGATCGTCGCGTAGCTCATCGCGTGGCCGGACGCGGTCTGGGCGTCCCAGAAGGAGGTGGCGGTGGCCGTGCCTGAGGGCAGGGAGGGGGTCTTGGGGGCGGGGGCTTCGGGGGCGGGGGTCTTCTCGCTGGGCGCGGGCGCCGGCGTCGCGTCCGGGGGCAGCCCGATGACCTGCCGGCCGGGGGACGCCGGGAGCCGGGCGGAGAGCTCCGCCAGGGACTGGCCGAGCGGGGTGGCCTGCGCCGGGGCCGGCACGCCGGCGACGAGTGCCGCGCCGGTCAGGGTGGTGGCGATCACCAGATGGGCTCGTGGGTGCATGGACGTCCTTTCGTGTCGATCGCCGCAAGGGCCCCCAAGGGAGGCGTGGGCCCGCCGTCGTCATGTGGGGGCGCCCGGCCGGATGCGGGGCGCCGCCGCGTCCGGGGCACGTCCGGTAGGCCCGCCTGCGGCATGGCTGGGCCTGACGTGGCACGAGGACTGAGGCGTCCCGCGGGGGGCGGGAGGAGACGACGGCTTTGCGATTGAGGGGGATTTCTACCGAAAAGGGTTATGTGAGGCACGAGTATAAGGAAAGAGTGAGTAAAGAGGACAAATCGGTACAAAGCGAAAGTAGATCGTCCTTTACCGTGGAGCGCCACTCGGCGAGCCGGTCGTGGGTCGCCGCCGGCTATGGGCGAGAGAGCGCTCTCATGGCATGATCGGCCGGAAAGGAGGGCGCGTATGGCATTCGAGGGCTGGGCCTGGACCAACGAGCCGGCCGACTGGTCGGAGGCGGGAGAGGGCCTGCGGGCCGTCGCGGGCGCCGAGACCGATCTGTGGCAGAAGACCCACTACGGGTACTCGTTCGACACCGCCCACATGTTCGGCCGGACGGTCGAGGGCGACACCCGGGTGACGGTGACCTTCGACGGCGACTACGCCGAGCAGTACGACCAGGCCGGAGGCGTGCTCCGGATCGACGAGGAGAACTGGATCAAGGCGGGGACCGAGTTCGTCGACGGCGCCCTGCAGCTCAGCGTCGTGGTGACCCGCGGCTTCTCCGACTGGTCGGTCGTCCCCGCTCCCGGCTCCCCGGCGTCGGTCACCATCGACCTGGAGCGGACCGGGGACACGGTGATCGTGCGTTACGGCCTGGACGGCGCGGAGCCGGTCCACATGCTGCGGCTCGCCTACTTCCCGCCGGCGACCCCCGCGTTGGCCGGCGCCATGTGCGCCGCGCCCGCGGGAAAGGGCTTCGAGACCCGCTTCCGCCGGATCACCGTGACCTGAGGCGCACTCCCCGGGTCAGCCCCGGTCAGCCCCGGGGCAGGGTCAGCTCGGCGCTGATCGCCCGGTGGTCGGTCAGGGGGAGCGGGTGCACCTCGTACGAGCGGACGGCCACCCGGGGGTCCGCCATGATGTGGTCGATCGTCACCGGTGGCACGGCGAGGCCGTCGAACCGCCATGGACGGTACGGCCAGGTCCCGGCGAGCCCCTCGCCCGCCGCGTCGGCCGCGTCGCGATAGCCGCCCCCGAGCAGGCGGCGGATCCGGGCGTGGTCGAGGGTGGCGTTGAAGTCCCCGGCGAGGATCCGCACGTCTCCGCCGGGCAGCGGCAGCGCCGCCAGGCCGTCGGCCCAGCACCCGAGCCTGGCCTGGTAGCGCGGGGCGCAGGGATGCACGGACATCACGCGGATCGTCCCGGCCCCGGGCACCGCCATCGTGGCAGCGATCTGCCGGAAGCCGCCGAACTCGATGGCCTTGTCTGCTTCGAGCGGGTATCTGGCGTACAGGGCCGACCCTCCCACCCCCTTCATCGCCCGTTCCATCGCGTACGGCAGGAGCGCGGGCAGCCCGGCCTCGCGGAGGCTCTTCACCGCCGCCGGAGTCACCTCCTGCAGAGCCAGCACATCCGGGTGGACCTTCCGGACGAGCTCGGCGAGGGCGTCCCCCGGCACCGAGCCCATCAGCAGGTTGGCCGACAGCACCCGCAGCGCCGGGCCCCCGGCCTCCGGGCCGCTCTCCGGCAGCACCCGGGGCGCGACGCACGTGGCGAGCGTCGCGGTGACGGCGAGGCCGGCGGCCAGCGCCACCCGCCGCCGGGCGGCCAGTGCGACCAGCGGCGCGACGGCCGAGGCGAGGGCCACGTACGGCGTGAAGGCGATGAGCTGCACCCACCGGAGGTGCACGTCGGCCGGCAGCAGCCGCAGCAGCGTCCACAGCGCGAACGGCGTCACGGCCGTCCAGGCGAGCACGCCCGCCAGGCGGCGCCGGCGCCCGGCTCCCCGCGTCGTGTCTTCCGCGGTCCCGGCGGTGTCCGCCGCCCTCGCCGAGCCGGTTGTCACGGCGTCGCCCTCCTCGTGGATGCCGGGTGATCGTACTGTTTCCGGACCGTGCTCGGGGGGCAATACAGGCAAGCCGTACAGTCTCGGCATGAATGTGGAAGCGAGAGTCCTGGACGCGCTTGACGAGGCGGAGACCGTGCGCCTGCTGGCCGAGCTGGTCAGGGTGCCGAGCGTCACCGGCAGCGACGCCGAGTCGGACCTGCAAGATCGGTGCGCCCGGATGCTGGCGGAGTGGGATCTCGACGTCGACGTGTGGAAGCTCGACCTCGACGACCTGCGCTCTCGTGAGGACTTCCCGGGCTCCGAGGCCGAGCGGGCGGAGGGCTACGGCGTCGTCGGCACCACCGAGGGCGAGGGGCCGCCCGCGCTGATCCTCCAGGGGCACGTCGACGTGGTGCCGACCGGCGACCTCGCCAAGTGGGAGGGGCAGGACCCGTTCGGCGCCCGCCTCACGGCCACCACGCTGCACGGCAGGGGAGCGTGCGACATGAAGGCGGGGCTCGCCGCGAACCTCGCCGTCGTGCGGGCGCTTCGCCTGGCCGGCGTGCGGCTCGCGCGCCCGCTGGCCGTCCACTGCGTGGTCAGCGAGGAGGACGGCGGCCTCGGCGCCTTCGGCACGCTGGCCCGCGGGCACACCGGCGAAGCGGCCGTGATCACCGAGCCGACCAGCGGAAAGATCATCACGGCCAACGCCGGCGCGCTCACCTTCCGCCTGGAGGTCGCGGGCCGGGCGGCCCATGGAGCCACGCGCTACGAAGGGGTCAACGCCGTCGAGGCGTTCTGGCCCGTGTTCCAGGCCGTACGGCGGCTTGAGGGGGAGCGCAACCGCGACCCGGGGGCGTTGTTCGCGGGCAACCCTCTGCCGTACCCCATCGAGATCGGCACGGTCCGCGCCGGTGACTGGGCGAGCAGCGTCCCCGACCTGCTGGTCGCGGAGGGGCGGCTCGGCGTGCGGCTGGACGAGGACCCGGCGGCGGCCAGGGCCGCCTTCGAGGAGGCGCTGGCCGGGATCGACGACCCCTGGCTGCGCGACCATCCGGTCGCCGTCACCTGGCCCGGCGGGCAGTTCGCCGGCGGACGGCTGCCGGAGGGCCATCCACTGCTCGCCGAGACCTTCCGGGCGGTCGCCGACGTGACCGGGGCGGAGCCGGGCACCACGGCCGCGCCGTACGGGAGCGACCTGCGTCTGTACGCCGCCGCCGGAGTGCCCACGCTGCACTTCGGACCGGGGGACGTCCGCTTCGCGCACGCGCCACGCGAGCAGGTCGACCTGCGGGAGCTGCGCGACGTCACTCGTGCCCTCGCGCTCCTCGTCCTGCGCCGCTGCGGGGTGGGCGGGAGCCGCTGAGCGGGGAGCCGCCGGTGGATGGCTGACAGGCGCCGCGGGCCACGGGTGCGTGGGAAGCGCTCAGTGGGTGCTGGTGACGGACGCGATCTCGTTCAGGGGGAACTCCAGGTAGTCCCCGGCCTCCTCGCACCAGGCGTCGAGCACGCCGCTGCGCAGCTCGCCGTGGCTGATCGTCGCGGTCACCCCGTCCGCGAGGGTGATGTGCGCGCGGACGTCGCGGTCGACGACGAAGCCGAGCAGCGACTGCTGGGCGGCCGGAAGCCGGGAGGCCATCCGGCCGATCACGGCCCATGTCTGGCCGCCGGGCCCGGACCGCCCGGCGCTGACGAGCAGCCTCCTGGCGTGCTCGCGCGGATCGGGCGGCGGCTCCAGCAGCGTGGCCGGGGGGTCGAGCTCGGCGACCCGTCCACCGGGGAGGACGATGAGCCGCCCCCCCGCGGGCTCGCGGCGGACGGTGATCTCGCCCGTGTCGTCCACCGGCACGGGCGCGTACCCGGCCTCGCGGAGCGCGGCCAGCGTCGGCGCGGCGGGCGCGGTCCCGGCCAGCACGGTCGGGGCCAGCAGGCGCAGCCCCAGCCTGGCGAGCTTGCGATGCGCGGCGATCTCGGCGAGCAGCGCCGGATCCGAGCCCTGGATGATGCACCCCACGGACGAGACCGTCACCTCGCCGTGCCTGCGTGCGACGTCCCGGATCAGGTACGCCAGGGGCTGGGGGATGGTCCCGACCTCGGCGAGCTCGCCGAGCAGCGACTCGGCGCCGTCCCCTGCGTCCAGGGCACGCCGTACGCTGCCGGGGCTGAACCGCCAGACGGAGGCCGAGCCCTGCGTCTCCCGGTCGGCGGCCCGGTCGAGGAGCGAGGCCAGCTCGACCGACGGGGGGCCCGTGACCACGGCCGTGAGGTCGGCGCCGAACAGCGCCGTGCGCTGCGCGCTCGCCAGCGCGTGGGTCGAGCATTTCGCCAGCGCCGGGTCGTGCTCCACCTCGGGCACCGAGTCGTGGCTCTCGTCCCCGGCCACCGAGGCCAGCGCGGCCAGGGCCCGCCCGAGGTCGGTGAGCGCGTCGCAGGCGGCGAGACCCAGCAGGCGGGCCTCCTCCAGGACCGCCGGAGCGCAGTCCGCCGCGAGCTCCTTGTCGAGCAGCGGCGCCCGCCAGTGGACTCGCTGCACCAGCTCCTGAAGGGTGGCGAAGCCCCTGCCCTCGGGGATCTCGGCGAGCGCGGCGAACACGGCCCACCTGATCCGCGCGACGGTCTCCCCGGCGGGGTCGTCGCCCAGCAGGGTCGGGTAGCGTCCCTCGTTCCGGCGCAGCGACGAGCGCTCCATCCGCCACCAGGCGGCGAGCAGGATCCGCAGCCGGGCCGGGGTCTCCTCCAGCCGCCAGGCGTCGAACCTGTCGGTCGCGGCCAGGCCGCCCGCCTCGTCGTCCAGCGCGATCAGCCGGGCGACCGCGGCCACCTCCAGCAGCAGCCGGGTCTCCTCCTCCGAGGAGCCGGTCTCCTTGGCGACCCGCTTGATCTCGCGTACGCCGACCCCGCCGCTCTTCAGCAGCGGCAGCGGTGTCTTGTCCACGTTCTCCAGCAGCGCCGTGGCGCGGTCGAGCACGTGCGGGGCGGCCAGGCACATCTCGAACTCCACCGTGGCAGGGTCGGCCGGTGTCGTCGCGAGATCGGGAGGGTAGGGCGTGAACGGGCCGTGATAGTCGGGGCCGCGCAGCGCCAGCGCGACCTCCCGGGGCATCTCCGCCAGGTCCCACTGGGTGTGGAAGACGAGCCCCCGGTCGAGCGCCCACTTCTCCGGCGTGCCGGGGGTGACGAAACGGTCGCCGTGCACACTGCGTACGGGGCCGTCCCAGGCGAAGTCGTCGAGCATCTCCATCGTGCCGTCGGGGGCCTCGTCGAGCAGCGGGCCCAGCCGTTCGGCATCGCTGAGCAGGCCGGTGATCCGGGCGACGAGCTGGCGCCTGCCGCCGGGCGTGGCCACCCCGATGGCGCGGCACATGCGGCGCAGCGCCTCGGTGCCGAGCTTCCAGGAGTCGAGGTACGCGCCGAGCGGCTCGCCCAGGCCGCAGGGGGCCGTCCACCAGCGGGCGACGGCCCCGGCCAGCGTTATCCGGCCGTCGCGGCCCGGCCAGGCGAGCGCGTGGTCGTAGAGGCGGTCGAGCCAGGGGATCACCTCGGAGGTGCTCACGCCGAGGAAGCGGGCGAGCTCGTCCTCCGTGGGACGGCCGCCGATGACCAGGCAGGCCTGGAGGAGCTCGAGCGGGGGGAGGGGCAGGCCGCGCATGACCTCCATGACGGCGAAGTTGTCCGTCAGCCGCTGCGCGAGGGCGTCCAGCCTGCGAGGCCAGGGCGCGGCGATGGCGTCCGGGCGGTTGGCCAGGAGCCGGGCGAGCCTGTCTTCGTCGAGAGTGGCCAGCCAGCCGGTCAGGTGATCGTCCATCGTAGATCTCTCGGGAGTCCCAGGAAGCCACCGCAGTGCTGATCGCACTCTTGACGAGGTACGCGAGCCAGGATATAGCGCGCCGTCACGAAACCCGAGATCACGATATGTCTCCGCCGATCGCTACGAAAACGGGCATGCCGTTCGGCCGTTACGGTCCGATCTCAGCACATCATCGCCCGTCGCGCCCTCGGTTCGCGCGATGTCGGGCGATACGGGCCGCCGACCGGAGGGCGCTCCCGTGCATTCCGGGCTGCACGGGAGCGCTCTTCGGCGGGCGGACCGAGGTTCTTGTGAGAAAGATCTAACGGTTGGGTTAGGTTCGGCGACGTGATCTCAGGCGGACAGGACCGCCCAGACCGCCTTGCCGTGCGGGACGAGCGGGCACCAGCCCCAGCGCAGGCTCAGCGACTCCACGATGTGCAGCCCGAGGCCGCCGGGCTCGAACGGCGAGGGGTCGCGCAGCACCGGCGCGGCGGATCCCGGGTCGGTGAGCGCGCAGGCCACCAGTGCCCCGCGGCGGATCAGGCAGAGCCGGATCACCTGCCGGGGCCGGCCGGGGGTGAGCGTCAGCCCGTGACGCAGGGCGTTGGTGGCCAGCTCCGAGACCACCAGCTCCATGCCGTCGAGCAGCTCGGCCATCCGCCATCCCATGAGCGTGCCGGCGGCGAAGCTGCGGGCCGAGTGCACCGACTCCGCCTGGGGAAGCAGGACGAAGGTGGCGCTGGCGGTGGACGTCCCGGGCTGGACGAGGTCGCGTGCCGGCTCCGGCCACCATCCGGCCGGCGGCCACAGGTCGAGCGCGGACCACTGGTTCCGGCCACGAGTCAGGTTCGTGGACTGCACGAGATCATGATGAGGGACACTCCTGTGCATGTGCAAGGGCGAATGCACGTGCACCGGTGTCAGACAGGCGCTACCGTTACCACAAGGCAACTGTGGGACGAAGGGGGCGATCTTTGACAGACTGTGAACCAGTCCACAAAGCGGAGGAATAGCACGTGTCCCTAGATCCGCCCGGATCCGGTTCCACCGTTCGGCGAATCATGCTCGGAGCGAGCCTTCGCCGGCTGCGCGAGGAACGCGGGCTCACCCGAGAGGTCGCCGGATTCCACATCCGCGCGTCCGAGTCCAAAATCAGCCGGATGGAGCTCGGCAGGGTCGGGTTCAAGACACGTGACGTCGAAGACCTGCTCACGCTGTACGGCGTCCACGACGACGCCGAGCGGCGTGGCCTGCTGGAGATGGTCCGCGAGGCGAACACGCCGGGATGGTGGCACAAGTACGGCGAGGTCCTGCCGAACTGGTTCATCACCTACGTCGGGCTGGAGGAGGCCGCCAGCGTGATCCGCACCTACGAGGTGCAGTTCGTGCCCGGCCTGCTGCAGACCGCGCGGTACGCGCGCTCGGTCATCCGGCTCGGATTTCCGGACGCACCGGACGAGGAGCTGGACAAGCGGGTCCATCTGCGCATG
This sequence comes from Microbispora sp. NPDC049125, assembly GCF_040802045.1. Lineage (NCBI taxonomy): Bacteria > Bacillati > Actinomycetota > Actinomycetes > Streptosporangiales > Streptosporangiaceae > Microbispora > Microbispora sp. NPDC049125. The sequence continues at coordinate 55,340 of NZ_JBEZDW010000003.1, forward strand.
CAGCGGCAGGACAGGCTGACGCACAAGGACGGTCCCAGACTGTGGGCCGTCATCGACGAGGCCGCGCTCAAGCGGCCCATCGGAGGGGGAACGATCATGCGAGAGCAGCTCCAGCATCTGCTGGAGGTGTCCACGCTGCCCAACATCACCCTTCAGGTGATGCCCTTCCGCTTCGGGATGCACGCGGCCGAGGGGGGCGCGTTCACCATTCTGCGCTTCCCGGAGTCCGACCTTTCGGACGTGGTCTACGTCGAGCAGCTCTGGGGTGCCCTTTACCTCGACAAGCGTGAGGACATCGATCCCTACCTCACGGCCATGGAGCAGTTGTGCGTGGAGAGCACCACCCCCGGGGGCACCGCCGAGATTCTCGGCGATCTTCTCAGAGAGATATGAATGCAGACATATAACGGGATGCCCGCAACTGACCTTGCCGGGGTCACCTGGCGGAAGAGCGCCCACAGCAACTCGACCGGCAACTGCGTGGAGCTCGCCGAGCTTCCCGACGGCGGCGTGGCCGTACGCAACTCCCGGTATCCCGAGGGCCCGGCCCTCATCTACACCCGCGACGAGATCCGAGCCCTCGTGCTCGGGGTCAAGGACGGCGAGTTCGACGGCCTTCTGGTGTAACGCCGTGTTTACCGCCCACGCACGCGCGTAACAGGATGACGCAGGCGGTGTAACAACGATCCGGCACATTGGTCCCAGGAAGACGCAAGAGGGGGACCTGCCGTGCTGGACCAGATGACTCTTTACCCGGTGGCCGACGACGTGCTGTTCGCGCCCGGAGGCCGCGTGGTGATCCGCACCTACGGCGTCGCTTCGGCGGCGGACCCGCAGGACGGGCGGCCCAGGCCGGTGGCGTACCGGACATGGGTGACCGGGGTCCGCGAGCAGCCCAGGTACTGGCGGTGGGGGCACTTCGAGGACGCCCGCCATGGCCACCGCAAGGTCCTGGAGTGGCTGACCGGCCGCGGCCCGCAGCCCCAGCCCGTCGGCGGGAACTGACCGCGGCCGAGGATCATCCAGCCGGGGCGTCGCAGTCGAGAGGGGCGTTCCAGCGCAGCAGCACCGGCTCCTCGTGCTCGTGCCCGAGCACGGAATAGGTGCCGGTGTCCAGCCGGAAGTATCTGCCGTCGTCCGGGGGCAGGCCCAGCCACCGGGCGGCGAGCACACGCAGGATGTGACCGTGGGCGACCACGAGCACGTCGCCGCCGGCGGAGCGCAGCCTGGCGACGACCTTGTCCGCCCGCGCGCCGACCTGCTCGACGCTCTCGCCGGGATGGCCGGCGTCCCCGGGGACGACGCCGTCCCGCCACAGGTACCAGCCGGGGCGGGACTCGCGGATCTCGGGGGTGGTGACGCCCTCGTAGCCGCCGTAGTCCCACTCCCACAGGTCCGGCTCCACCTCGTAGGACGTGATGCCGGCGAGCTCCGCCGTACGGCGGGCGCGCAGCGCGGGGCCGACCAGGATCAGCGAGAACGACCGGCCCGTGAGCACACGGGCCAGGGCGCGGGCCTGCTCCTCCCCGCGCGCGGTCAGCGGCAGGTCGGTGCGGCCGGTGTGCCGTCCCGCCCTGCTCCATTCGGTCTCGCCGTGTCTCAGCAGCATGACGTCCATGACTGGACAATTTTGCCAGTACGACCCGGGCTAACCGTTTCCGGGGCGGAAACCGGGGCTTGACCAGGCTCCGGAGGGTGGGAGTAAGGTCCCCGCGGAGGGGGGCGCTGATGGCGACGCCGTTGGAACCGCTGCGCGTGGGACTGGTGGGCGCCGGCCCGTGGGCGGAGATGGTGCATGCGCCGATCCTCGCCGCCGGCCCGGACACGCTGCTCGCGGGGGTGTGGGCCCGCAGGCCCGAGGCCGCGCGGGCCCTGGCGCACCCTCACGGCGCGCCGTCGTTCGAACGGCTGGAGGAGCTGTTCGACGTCTGCGACGCGGTGGCCTTCTGTGTGCCGCCCGCCGTGCAGGCGGAGCTGGGCGTCCTCGCCGCGAAGGCGGGCAAGGCGCTGCTGCTGGAGAAGCCGCTGGCGGCCGACCTCGACGGCGCGCGGCGGCTCGCCGGGGCGATCGGCGAGGCCGGGGTCGCCTCCCAGATGGTCTTCACCTTCCGCTACTCTCCCGCGACCACGGCCTTCCTCGACAGGGCCAGGGAGCTGCGCCCGTTCGGCGGGTACGCCGCGAACATCTCGGGCGGCCTGCTCGGCGGGCCGTTCTCCACCCCCTGGCGGCTGGAGCGCGGCGCGCTGCTCGACGTGGGGCCGCACATGATCGACCTGCTCGACGCCGCCCTCGGGCCGGTGACCGGCGTCCGGGCACACGGCGACCCGCTCGGCTGGGTCGGACTGCTGCTGGAACACGAGGGCGGCGCGGTCAGCGAGGCGTCGCTCAGCATGGCGGCGGGCGGCGAGCCCTCGCCCTCCCGGGTCGAGGTGTACGGGGCGGGGGGAAGCGCCACGCTGCTCGGCTCCGATCTCGGCGACGACGTCTTCCCCGAGGTGGCCAGGCAGTTCGCCGCGACCGTGCGGCAGGGCGGCGGCCATCCGCTCGACGCCCGTCACGGCCTGCGCCTGCAGGAGATCATCGAAGAGGCGGAGCGCCAGCTCGGCTGAGCCTCCCGCCGGCGGCGGAGGCCGGCGACCCGGCTGATCCACGCTCGCCGGCCGGCAGGGCGCGCGGCCGCCGACCGGCCCCACCTCGGGTCTCCGCGAGAGCGCGAGCCGGTGGTTGGTACCGTTCTGTCCGACGCGCGTCGTGCAGCGAAGTCCGGTGAGAACCCGGCGCTGTCCCGCAACTGTGGTTCCCCCGGGCCTCCGGGGGCCGAGCCAGGTCGCCTGCACTGCGCGCCGACGCCGTCAACCCTCGAGGAAAAGGGTGATCCGTCGCTTCCCGCGGGTCGTCCTCCTCTCCCCGCTTCCCCCTTGGAGGACATTCGTGAGGCGTGTACGCACGGCCATCGCGGGCATGGTGCTCGGCACGCTCGGACTGGCCGGCTGCGGCCAGTCGTCCGGCTCCGGCTCCGGCACCAGCGCCACTCCCGTCGCCTCCGGCTCCGCCCCGGCGGTGGGCGCCTTTCCCGTCACCGTCCAGGCTGGGAACGGCTCGGTGACCCTCACGAGCAGGCCCGGGCGCATCGTGTCCCTGTCCCCGACGGCCACCGAGATCCTGTACGCCATCGGCGCGGGCGGCCAGGTGGCCGCCGTCGACGACCAGTCGGACTATCCCGCCGAGGCGCCGAAGACCTCGTTGTCGGGCTTCAAGCCCAACGTGGAGGCCATCGTCGCGGCCAAGCCCGACCTCGTCGTCCTCGCCAACGACCTGGAAGGGGTCGTCAAGGGGCTGGGCAAGGTCGGGGTGCCGGTGCTCGTGGAGCCCGCCGCCACCAAGCTCGACGAGACCTACGACCAGATCAGGGACCTCGGCGCCGCCACGGGCAACGCGGACAAGGCCGGTCAGGTCGCCGACGGCATCAAGGGGGAGCTCGACCGGCTCGCCGCCGCCGCGCCCAAGGGCAAGGAGCTGACGTATTACCACGAGCTCGACACCACGCCGTACGCGGCCACGTCGGGCACCTTCATCGGCCAGATCTACGGCCTGTTCGGCCTGAAGAACATCGCCGACGCCGCGCCCGGAGCCGCGGGCGGCTACCCGAAGCTGTCGGCCGAGTTCATCGTGAAGGCCGACCCGGATCTGATCTTCCTGGCGGACACCAAGTGCTGCGGGCAGAACGCCGCCGCGCTCGCCGGGCGTCCGGGGTGGTCGGGACTGTCCGCGATCAAGGACGGCCACGTGGTCGAGCTGGACGACGACGTCGCCTCCCGATGGGGCCCGCGCGTCGTCGACCTGGCCGAGGCCGTGAGCGCCGCCGTCCAGAAGGCCGCGGGCTGAGGCGCGCCGTGACATCCGCGGGCGGAGTGCCGTGACGCCGCCGCCACCCGAGCGCCCCGCCACCCCGGACGGCCCGGACACTCTGGACGGCCCGGAGTCTTTGGACGGCCCGGCCACCCCGGGGGGCCCGGACGCCGCCGACACCCCGGTCGCCTCCCGCACCGCCGCACCTGTGCGGTCGCGCGGCCGGTCGCTCGCCGTGGCGGTGGCCGTGCTGGCGATCAGCCTCACCCTCGGCGTGATGGCCGGGGCGGCGGGCCTGTCGCCGCGCGCCGTCGCGCTGGCGCTGGCAGACAGGCTGCCGTTCGTGTCGGCGGACTCGGGGCTGTCGCCGCCCGACCTGGCGCTGATCTTCCAGCTGAGGGTGCCGCGGGTGCTGCTGGCGGCCCTCGTCGGCGGCCTGCTCGCCATCGCCGGAGCCGGCTACCAGGGGGTCTTCCGCAACCCGCTGGCCGATCCGTACCTGCTGGGGGCGGCGGCGGGCGCGGGCCTGACCGTGACGCTGGTCGTGGTGTTCCTCGGCGGGAACGCGGGGGTCGCCGCCGTCCCGGTCGCCGCCTTCGCCGGCGCCGTCGGCGGGGTGTTCCTCGCGTACGCCCTGGGCAACACGGCGGGGCGCGGCGGCGGCACCGCCACCCTCGTGCTCGCCGGCGTGGCGGTCACGTCGTTCCTCACCGCCATCCAGACCTTCGTGCAGCAGCTCAAGGTGGAGGAGCTCCAGCGGATCTACTCCTGGATCCTGGGAGACGTCGGCGGGGGCGGCTGGGAGGGGCTCGCCATGATCGCGCCGTACGCCGCGGTCTCCACGGTCGTGATGCTCCTGCACGGGCGGCTGCTGGACGTGCTGTCGGTGGGCGACGAGGAGGCGGTCAGCCTCGGCCTGCGGGCCGCGCGCGTGCGCTTCACCGTGCTGCTCGCCGCGTCGCTCGCCACCGCGTCGGCCGTCGCCGTCAGCGGGCTGATCGCCTTCGTCGGCATCGTGGTCCCGCACGTGGTGCGGCGGCTGGCCGGCTGGTCGTACCGCGTCGTGCTGCCACTGTCGTTCCTCGGCGGAGCGGCCTTCCTCGTGCTGGCCGACCTGGTCGCCCGGCTGGTGCTCGCCCCGGCGGAGCTGCCCATCGGGGTGGTCACCGCGTTCGTCGGGGCGCCGTTCTTCGTCGCGGTCCTGCGCATGACGAAGCGGGTGGAGACGTGAGTGCGGCGGCGGTCGAGGCGCGCGGCCTCGGCGTGACGCTCGGCGGGCGGCCGGTCCTCACCGGCGTCCACCTGTCGGCCGGCGCCGGCGAGTGGATCGCGGTCATCGGGCCGAACGGCGCGGGCAAGTCGACGCTGCTGCGGGCGCTGGCCGGGCTGGTCGAGCGGGAGGGCGAAGTGCTCGTCGGCGGCGTCCGCGTGCGTGAGCTGCGGCCCCGCCAGCGGGCCAGGCTGATGGCGTACGCGCCGCAGAGCCCCGCGCTGCCGGGGGACATGACGGTGTACGACTACGCGCTGCTGGGCCGCACGCCGTACATCGCCTATCTGGGCCGGGAGAACGCACGGGACCGCGAGGTCACCAGGTCGGTGCTGGAGCGGCTCGACCTGGCGGGCCTGGCGTCGCGGCCGCTCGGCCACCTGTCGGGAGGGGAGCGCCAGCGGGTGGTGCTGGCCCGCGCGCTGGCGCAGCAGGCCAGGGTGCTGCTGCTCGACGAGCCCACCACGGCGCTGGACCTCGGTCACCAGCAGCAGGTGCTGGAGCTGCTCGACCGCCTGCGTATCGCCGACGGGCTCACGGTCGTGACGACGCTGCACGACCTCAGCCTGGCCGGGCAGTACGCCGACTCGCTGGTGCTGCTGTCAGCGGGGCGGGCGGTGGCGGCCGGGCCGCCGGCGGAGGTGCTGACCGAGCCGCTGGTAGGCGGCCACTTCGGCGCACGGGTGCGGGTGGAGCCGGGCGCGGACGGCCGGCCGTTGGTGCGCCTGGTCCGCCCGGGGGAGCGGTGACGGCCTCCGCGGGCCTCCCGGCGCCCTCGCTCGTCCACCGGGTGGAGGACGGCGCGCGGATGGCGACGCTGCTGTGGCGGTTCGGCCCCGGCTGGCGGATGATCTCCTCCGCCGTCCTCGGCGGCGGGATCGGGCCCCGCGAGTGGGTGCTGAACGCCCAGGTCGGCAGCGGCTACGCCCGGATGGACCCGGTGGACCACCTGCTGTCGATGGGGCCGCCCGGTCCGGGGGTGGGCATGCTGACGGCCGCGCTGGTGGAGCGGCGTGTCACCGCGGCGGACGGGGGAGTGGAGGCCGTGGCCACGGTCGGCCTGGGGGTGCCCACCTGGGCCGCGTCCCCCGAGGGCGTCCCCGACACGGCCCCGCCGCTCGCCGGTGCGAGCCATCCCGGCGTCATGAAGCCTGGCACGATCAACATCGTGGTGGCCGTGCCCGTGGCGTTCTGCGACGCCGCGATGGTCAACGCGGTGATGACGGTGACCGAGGCGAAGGCCCAGGCGCTGGCGGAGGCGGGCTTCCCCTGCACCGGCACCGCGTCGGACGCCGTCTGCGTCGCCGTACGGGAGGAGGGGCCGCGCGAGCTGTTCGGCGGCCCGCGCTCTCCCTGGGGTGCGCGGATCGCGCGGGCCGCGCACCGCGCCGTCCTGGACGGCGCCCTCGACTGGCGGCGCCACACGACAGGCCGGCCCGGCTGATCAGCCGGGTGATCAGGACGTGAACGTGATGGAGTCCACCATGTGCTGGATGTTCTCCGTGTCGCACTTCGCCGGCGGGCAGAAGAACGTGATCAGCACGGTGGAGCCGGCGGCCTCCTGGCGCACGAGGTACGTGGTGAACTTGAGGCTGGTGGTCTGCTGGGGATCGGTGAGCACACCACTGATCTTGAACCCCGGTCGCGCGCCGATCGTCGCGGCCAGCGGGGCGCCGCCGTAACCCACGTTCCCCGGCAGTGAGGACTGCAGGCTCTGCTGGATGTCCACCGGCGAGTCCGACGTGCTCAGCGTGTTGCTGACCTGGGCGAACACCCCGGTGGCCCGCTCCGGGTGGCCGCTGATGATCGGATCGACCTTCGACCAGTCGGTGTTGCCCGGCACCGCGAACAGCGCCTCGAAGTCGTCGCGCGCCGGCGAGGCGATCATCCACTGGTCGCTGTTGGTCTTCGCGTCGCCCCAGGCCGCCAGGTAGTTCATCTTGAACGGCGCCGCCGTCGTCCCCGGATAGGTCTTCCAGGTGGCGGCCGTGTCGCCGCCCCTGGTGAGCAGGAGGGTGGCCGCGACCGCCACCGACACCAGCACCGCCAGGCCTCCGATCACCGGCCCGTAGGGGAACCGGCGCCTCGTCCCCGCGCCCGGGGCGGTGTGCGGCCCACCGGCGACGGAAGCCCCGGAGGTCTCGGTGGACGTACCGGCCCCCGGGGGGTAGGACGTGTGATGGTAGGACCCGTGGGAGTAGCCGGCGTCCGTCTGGGACGGATGGGACAGCGGCGGCTGCGACACCGGCGGCCGGGAGACCTGCGGCCGCGACACCGGCGGGTACGACTGCGGCGCGGGGGATCGGAAGGTGTACTCCTGCGGGTATCCCGAGGGGTCGTCCACGACGCCGCTGATCGCGTCGCGCAGGGCCGAGACGAACGCCTGGCAGGTCATGAACCGGTCGACCGGCGTCTTGGCCAGGGCCCGTGCCATCACCGCGTTGACCGCGTGCGGCAGGTCCGGCCGGTACGGCGTGAGCGGCGGCGGGTCGTGGGAGACGTGCGCGTAGAGCAGGGCGAGCTCGGTGTCGCGCTGGAACGGCGGCTGCCCGGCCAGCGCCTCGTAGACGACGCAGGCGAACGCGTACAGATCGCTGCGCCCGTCCACCTGCAGCCCGCGGATCTGCTCGGGGGCCACGTAGCGCGGGGTGCCCATGAAGTGCCCGTGGCTGGTCAGCCCGGCCTCGGCCGACGAGCTCTTGGTCAGCCCGAAGTCGGTCAGGTAGACGTGGTCCGCCTCGGTCACCAGGATGTTGGCCGGCTTGACGTCGCGGTGCACCAGCCCGTTGGCGTGGGCGGCGTCGAGCGCGGACGCGATCTGCGCGAACAGCGGGTTGGCCCGTCCGACCGGCATCGGCCCGGCGGACTGGATGAGCTTGCGCATGTCGCTGCCCTCGACGTAGCGCATGGCGATGAACAGCAGCTCGTCGCGTTCACCGGCCTCGTAGATCGGGATGATGTTCGGGTGGTCGATGCTCGCGACGAGCCGCGACTCACGGACGAACCTGTCCCTGAAGCGGTCGTCGTGGGCGAGCTGCGGGGCGAGGACCTTCAGCGCCACCGCCCGGCCCAGCCGCTGGTCGCGTGCCCGGTACACGGTGGCCATGCCGCCCCGCCCGACCACCGCCTCGATCGTGTAGTCGCCGAGCCGCCGCCCGAGCAGCGGCGGCATCGCCGGTCCCTCCGTCATGTCGTCTCCCCCTCCGGCGTCGCCCCGCCGGCTGGAAGGGGAAGGGCGCGCCGGTTCGTCACGAGTCCGCCGGGTTGCCGCAGAAGCCGCAGAAGCGGTGCCCCTGGCCCAGCCGCATGCCGCATTGCGTGCAGAACTTCACCTGTGCCTGCCCCCGCGGCGGCGAAGAATCGGCCGGGAACGGCCGGCCCCCGGGCGGTGAGGGGTCGGCCGGGAAGGACCGGCCTCCGGGCGGTGACAGGTCGGCCGGGAAGGACCGGCCTCCGGGCGGTGAGGGGTCGGCGACCCGGCCGCCCGCGGAGGGGTGCGAGCTGTCGGACGTCTCCCCGCCCGCCGGGAAGACCTGGGTGGAGGCGTGCGGCGGCCAGGACGCCACCGGCACCGGCTCCCGGTCAGGGACGCCGCCTCCCGGCTCGCCCGGGGCTCCGCCGGCCGCCTGGGCGCGCCTGCGGCGCAGGAGCAGCGGAACGGTCACCGCGGCCACCAGCGCCAGCACGACGAGCCCGCCCGTCGTCCACAGGACCGGTGACATCGCCGACGCCTTCTTGACGGGCGCGGCGCTCGGCCTGGGCCGGGAGCCCGCGTCCTCGGCGGTGCCCGCCTTGGCCCGGGCGACGCGCAGGTGGTCGAGCGCCACCGCGTGGTCCGGGCGCAAGTTGAGCACCTGCTGGAGCACCGGCACCGCGGTGGTGTAGAGCTTGTTGTGGTAGGACGCCAGCGCGTTCTCGTACACGACGTCCACGGGGCCCCGCCTCGCGGTCACCCCCGCCGCGACCAGCGCGGTGCGGATGTCGTCCGCCGGCGTGATCGTCGCCGGCGCGCCGCCGCCCCCGGCGAGCAGCCCGACGACCTCGCTCCTGCCGTCGTCGATGAGGGCGGCGCCCGGCCCGCCGTTCTTGAGGGCCGTGGCGATCTTCTCGTCCTCCGTGGACTTGAACGTCCGGCTTCCCGGCGGGTCGAGGTGGGCCGTGTCCAGCTTGGGGGGCAGCTTGGCCGACGGCCGTCCGGGCAGCGACATCACGTCGAGCGACTGGACGGAGCTGCCGATGCCGGTCCCGAGCGGCACGGTGGGCAGCGTCTGCTTCTCGCCGCCCTTGGTGACCTTCAGCACCGCGGGCGCCGCGGGGGACGTCCCCGTGGTGAGGATCTGCGCGGGCAGCCCCTCGGCCGGCGGCGGGTCGAGGTAGGGGAAGACGGTCACCTTCGTGGTGACGCTGGCGATGCAGGTGGAGTCGGACTGCTGGGGCGGGTAACACGCCTTGAGCCGGCGGTCGAGGTCGGCGCTCTTGAGCGAGTGCCGCTCGAAGTCGGCCGGGATCTTGACCTTGAAGTACTCGGCGAAGATGCGGTTGGCCGCGTAGATGCGGGGGTCCTCGCCGGCCTGGACGACCTGGGTCGCGGTGACGACCACCCCGTCGGGGGTGACCGTGAAGCCGCTGCCCTCGGCCAGGTCGGTGTCGTACTCGCGGACCACCTGCTGGATCACGCTCCGGTCGTCGAGGAGCGTGATGGAGACGTGCGACGAGGACTCCACGCGGACGGCGCCGGGGGTGACGCGGTCGGTGGACCCGCTCGGATGGGGATGGAGCATGGGCACAGCCAGCACGCCAAGGGCGCCCAGCCCCGCGAATAAGGAGTGCAGGCGGGGCATCTCTACTCCTATTTTCCTGATCGGAACAGTCCAAGGGTGGCAGCGCCGGCAGTGCCGTACAAGGTCTGGCGGTGTGACCGACACCCACTTGATACAGGCCATTGATCTTGCGGGCGCTTGACAACCGCTTGCAACCCGATTGCGAGACCCGGCTTGCCCTTCTCCCCGGCGGCGAGTTCCGCCACGGCCGCGATTCCGGCACCACCCGTCCCGCGCCCGCGCGACCCTCGGCGCGCCGGTGAAGGCGCCGCGGCGCCCGAGCCGTAAACACCCGGCTCGGCTCCTGCCCTCTGATGCGCCTTATGGCGGGATCGGGTTACTCTGCGCGTCATGCGCTTGTCCCCCCTCCGCGCGGTCCCACGCGTGGACCTCCTGATCGGTCTCGCGATCATCGGGCTGGGCACCCTCGAGGCGTTCACCGTGGCCCCGGCCTACGGCGAGCCCGGGCCCGAGCTGTGGTGGGTGGCGCAGGCGCTGGTCACCGGAGCTCTGGTCTGGTACCGCCGCACGGCCCCGGTGGCGGTGTTCATCCTCATGATCCTCGCCCAGTACGCGTGGCACCGGCAGGGCAACCCGGGCTGCCCGGTGTGGCAGCTCGCCGCGCTGCTCATCGTCTTCCACACCATCGGCGCCCACCTGCCGGTGAAGCCGGGCGGGGCCTGGGCGCTGGTGGGCATCCTCGTCTTCGACTCCGGGGCCGTCGACCACCGCTTCCTGCCGTTCGACGAGGTCATCTTCCTCACCGTGATTTTCGGCTCCGCGTACGTCACGGGCCTGGCCCTGCGCGTTTACCTGCTGCGGGTCCACCGGATGGCCGAACGGGCGGCGCGGCTGGAGATGGAGCGGGAGCGCCGGGCCGCCGAGGCCATCGCCGCCGAGCGCAACCGGATCGCCAGGGAGCTGCACGACGTGGTGGCCCACAGCGTGAGCATGATGGTCATGCAGGCCGGGCTGCTGCGCCGTAAGACGGGGGCGCTGGGCGGCCCCTCCCAGGAGGCCGAAATCCTCGCCGGGATCGAGCGGGCGGGCCGCGACGCGGTCGAGGAGCTGCGGATCATGCTGGGCGCGCTGCGGATGCCCCAGGACGAGGCGCTGCCCCAGCCCCGTCTCGACATGGTGCCCAACCTCATCTCCACCGTCGGGGCCTCGGGGCTGCGCGTGACGCTGGAGACGGAGGGCGAGCCCGTGCATCTCGCGCCCGGTCTCGACGTGTCGGCGTACCGCATCGTGCAGGAGGCCCTCACCAACGCGGTCAAGTACGCCGGGGAGGCCGACGTCCGCATCCGGATCGCCTACCGCCGTGACCACCTGGAACTGGAGATCGCCGACAATGGCGGGGGCGCCGGGCCGGCGCTGTCCACCGGCAACGGGCTGAACGGCATGCGGGAGCGGGCCGCGCTGTTCGGCGGTTCCCTGGAGTCCGGGCCGCTGCCGGAGGGCGGCTTCCGCGTCCGCGCGACGCTGCCGATCTCCCAGGGAGTGCCGATGAGCGAGGCCACGAGTTGACGACCCGCATCGTCCTCGCCGACGACCAGGCGATGATCCGGGCCGGCCTGCGCATGGTGGTCGAGAGCGAGCCCGGGATGGAGGTCGTGGGCGAGGCCGCCGACGGCCTGGAGGCGGTCGCCCTGGCCCGCCGGGTCCAGCCGGACATCGTGCTGATGGACATCTCGATGCCGCGCATGGACGGGCTGACCGCGGCCCGGCAGCTCCTCGACGCGCCGCACCCGCCGAAGATCATCATGCTGACCACGTTCGACACCGACGAGAACCTGTACGCCGCGCTGCGGGCGGGGACCAGCGGCTTCCTGCTGAAGGTGTCGCCGCCCGAGCAGCTCGTGGAGGCCATCCGGGTGGTCGCCGCCGGCGACGGCCTGCTCGACCCCGCCGTCACCACCCGGGTGATCGCCTCCTTCGCGGGCCGGCACGAGCCGGTCCGGCCGCCGCAGCTCGCCGAGCTCACCCCGCGCGAGCTGGAGGTGCTGCGGATGCTCGCTCGCGGCCTCACCAACGCCGAGATCGCCAAGGAGCTCTTCGTCGGCGAGGCCACGGTCAAGACCCACGTCGCCCGCGTCCTCATGAAGCTGAACCTGCGCGACCGCGCTCAGGCGGTCGTGTTCGCGTACGAGTCGGGCGTGGTCCGGCCGGGGTCGGCGCTCGGGTAGTACGACGCCCACTGGACGTCCGTCATCCGCAGCACCTTGAGGCCGAGGTAGCCCATGGCGATGACGGGGGCGCCCCAGAACGGGATCGTCAGCGGGCTGTACGGCACCGGGATCGCGCCCAGGTAGCCCACCGCGACGACGGCCGGCACCCACCAGTGGACGATGCCGGTGCGCGACACGGCCAGCAGGAGCAGTGGCAGCCCGATCATGCCGAAGTAGATCCACGGCAGGGTGAACCCGAAGATGACGCCGGGCAGGTTGAACACCTCGTCGAACATCTTCTGGCCCTGCTCGACCGGGTAGTGCTGCCCGAACCACCACTCCACGGGGTCCATGAGCAGCAGCGCCGAGACGCTGATGTAGCCGATGATCGTCATGCCCCCGGCGATGTGCCCGAGGATGACGGCCTTCTTGCGGACCAGGTGCAGCAGGCCGACGGCCGCGACCGGGACGAGTATCCAGCTCCAGTGGTAGAGCGCCGACTCCAGCTGGGCCAGGGCCGGGTTGTCGCCGTAGCTGAGGATCTCACGGTCGTCGCCCCAGGTGCCGGGGTCGACGAGGAGCGCGACGAACTGCAGCAGCGGCGCGAGGAACAGCAGGACTCCGGTGACGGTGCGCCGGAAGGCCACCGAGTCGGACAGCTTGAACATCGATCTTTCCCCTTCAGGGTCTGTCTCCTACAGCCGGGGACCGTAGGTGACGGACATCCGGGGGCTCGTCCGCCGCTGAGGTGATGTCGTCTCACCCGCTGGGGCTACTTATCGTGAAAGCGTCTAGGTCCTGTATATTTTCCGTCAGAAAGCATATAGAACGGGAGATCTTACATGGCAGCCTTCCCGTCGGTTCTGTTCGACGAGGCGCACAGCGAGGCGTGGACCATCCGGCGCGACGTCGCCGAGACCATCAACCCCGCACACCCCGACGACAGCAGCTACGCGGAGGCGGCCGGTGTCCTTCGTCGTCTCGGTCACACGGTGTCCGCGCACACCGAGGGGCCCATCACTCCCGGCCTGCTCGACGCCCGCGACGTCCTCGTGATCGCGCACCCGTCGGCCGCGCGCTGGGAGCGCACCACCGGCGTCGGCAGCCCTCTGTTCACCCCTGAGGAGCTCGACACCGTCGAGGCGTACGTCGCCGAAGGCGGCGGGCTGGTCGTGCTCGCCGAGTGCGAGCAGGACAAGTACGGCAGCAACCTCGGCGACCTGCTCGCCAGGTTCGGCGTGGCCGTCGAGCACGTCACCGTGCAGGACCCGGCGAACTGCCACAACAAGGTGGCCACCTGGGTCCTCGCCGGCCCGTCGTCGGCACCGTCGTCGGCACCGTCGTCCGCGCAGGTCGCCGACGCCTCCTCGGGTGTGCTGCAGGACCTGCTCGCCGAGGTGCGGCAGGCCTGCTTCTACCGGGCGGGCACGCTCACGGTGCCGCCGGACGCCACGGTGCTGCTGGAGACCTCGGCGACGGCCGACCCCGCCGGTCGCCCGCTCGCCGCGGCCGTGCGGCACGGCCGCGGCCGCGTCGTGGTCCTGGCCGACTCCGACCTCTTCGGCGACGACTCGATCGGCGACTACGACCACGCCCGGCTGTGGGCCGGGCTCGTCACATGGGCCGCCCGGGTGCCCGAGGGCCGATCCCGCGCCGCCTCGCCGCGGCCCGAGGTCGCGGCCGGGTTCGCCGCCCTCAAGGAGGCCGTCGAGGGGCTGCGGACGCTGCAGGCCGCCGACGGATCCATCTCCGGCGACCGCGACCGTGCCGTGGCGCTGATCTCCGACGTCGTCTGCCAGGTGGCGCGGCTGGCGCCGCACTTCCCCCACGACCGGGCCTACCTCGACGCCGTCGTGGCCGACCTCCGCGCGTGGGTGGCGGACGGGCTGGGCGTGCCCGACTTCCTCGGCTCGCTGAACGCCTTCCACCCCGACGCCCAGCGGGTGGACGGGCTGGAGCACCTCGTCGTCTTCCCGATGTACACCCAGAACGGCAACCGCGACCGCAACATCGAGGCCGTGTGGATCCGGGTGGTGTGGCCCGACTGGGTCGCCGAGCTGGAGCGCGGCGGCTACGACAACCCGATGTTCGTGCCGATCGCCTTCGAGGACTTCACCTCCGGCTACGACACGAACTCGGCCGTGCTGTTCCCCGAGACCGTGGCCGTACGGCAGGCGCCGCCGAAGTTCACCTGGGGCGGCATCTTCTGCGACCGGGAGGCCGCCCGGTTCCGCGCGGTCAGCGAGGCCGCCGCCGCCACGCTCAAGCTGGCCCTCCCGCCGGACGCGGCCCGGCTGCTCGCGTCGCAGGAGCTGGCCCAGGACACCTTCGTCCTGTGGGACCTCGTCCACGACCGGACCCACAGCCACGGCGACCTGCCGTTCGACCCCTTCATGATCAAGCAGCGCATGCCGTACTGGCTCTACAGCCTGGAGGAGCTGCGCTGCGACCTGACCGCTTTCGGCGAGGCCGTGAAGCTGGAGGTGGCCGGCGTCCCGCACGCGCGGTACGTGCAGTACGCGATCCTGTTCGACCGGCTGTTCCGCTTCCCGATCACCGGGGAGCGCGTGCGCAACTACGACGGGCTCGGCGGCCAGCTGCTGTTCGCCTACCTGCACCGCAAGGGCCTCGTGCGGTGGACCGACAACAGGCTCACGATCGACTGGGCGGGGGTCGCCGACGGCGTCGGCGCGCTGCGCGAGGAGGTCGAGCGGCTCTACCGCGACGGGATCGACCGGTCGAAGATCGCCCACTGGCTCGCCGCCCACCGCCTGGTGGCGGCCTACGTCGAGCCGCACCCGGCGTCGGTGTGGGCGCGGGGCGTGGAGGCGCTGCCCTCCGAGCAGAAGGCCATGGTGGACGCCGTCCTGCCCGACGAGTTCCCCCTGAGCATGTTCTACGAGGCGCTGCGCCGTAAGCTCGCCGACGTGGTGGAGTCGACCAAGGGCATCCGGGCCTGAACCTCGAGGAGAGTCGCGCGATGAGCAGAGTGATCCTGGTCACCGGGGCGGGCGGCCCGGCCGGCCGTGCCGTCGTACGGCGGTTCGCCGAGCTCGGCGACACCGTCATCGGCGTGGACAGGTCCGGCGCCGAGGGGTGTCTGAGCGTCGACCTGCTCGACGCGGACGCCGTACGGGACCTGGCCGGGCGGATCGAGGCCGAGCACGGGCGGGTCGACGGCGTCGTCCACCTGGTCGGCGGCTGGCGCGGGTCCAAGACGTTCGCCGAGACCTCACTGGAGGACTGGGACGTCCTGCACGACCTGCTGATCCGCACCCTGCAGAACGTGTCGCTGGCGTTCGAGCCGCTGCTGCGGGCCAGTGAGGGCGGCCGCTTCGTGATCGTCTCGGCGAAGGCGGCTCAGGCGCCGACCCAGGGCAACGCGGCGTACGCCGCCGCCAAGGCCGCCGCCGAGGCGTGGACGCTGTCGCTCGCCGACGCCCTGAAGGGAACGGCGTCCGCCGCGGTGGTCCTGGTGGTCACCGCGCTGGTGCACGATGGGATGCGGGCCGCGAATCCGGACAAGCCGTACAGGACCTTCACCGATGTGAAGGATCTGGCGGCGGCGGTCGCGGATCTGTGGAACGAGGAGCCGGGGGCCGTCAACGGGCGGCGGATCGACCTCACGCCCTGAAAGGGCCCACCCGGCCGTACGGGCCCCATCGGACATAGGGAGAGACATTTCGTGGCAACGGACGCAGTGCGGCGGCACGACCCGGAGACCAAGACGTTCGCCAGCGACAACTACGCGGGGATCCACCCGGAGGTGCTGGAGGCGATCGCGCTCGCCAACGGCGGCCACCAGGTCTCCTACGGCGACGACGTCTACACCGAGGCGCTGCAGGGGATCTTCCGGCGGCACTTCGGCGACCAGGCCGAGACGATCCCCGTGTTCAACGGCACGGCCGCCAACGTGGTGTCGCTGCGCTCGATGTGCGCCCCCTGGGAGGCGGTGGTCTGCCCGGCGACCGCGCACATCAACACCGACGAGGGCGGCGCCCCCGAGGTGACGGGCGGCCTGAAGCTGCTGCCGGTGCCCGCCCCGGACGGCAAGCTCACCCCCGACCTGGTCGACCGGCAGGCGTGGGGCTTCGGCGACGTCCACCGGGCCCAGCCGCGGGTGGTGTCGATCTCCAACGCGACCGAGCTCGGCACGCTCTACACCCCGGCCGAGATCAAGGCCGTCTGCGACCACGCCCACGGCCTGGGAATGCTCGTGCACCTCGACGGCTCCCGGATCACGAACGCGGCCGCCGCCCTTGACGTGCCCCTGCGCGCGCTCACGACGGACGCGGGGGTGGACGTCCTGTCGTTCGGCGGCACGAAGATCGGGCTCATGCTGGGGGAGGCCGTCGTCGTGCTGAACCCCGATGCCTCGCGCGGCCTGCCGTACCTGCGCAAGACGAGCATGCAACTCGCCTCGAAGATGCGGTTCGTGTCGGTGCAGTTCGAGGCGCTGCTCGGCGGTGACCTGTGGCTGCGCAACGCCCGCCGGGCCAACGCGATGGCCAGGCGCCTCGCCGACGCCGTGCGGGACGTGCCCGGCGTGACCCTGCCCCGCGCCGTGGAGGCGAACGCGGTCTTCGCCGTCCTGCCGGCCGACGCCGCCGACCGGCTGCGCAAGCGGTTCCGCTTCTACAACTGGGACGAGCAGGTGGGCGGCGGCCGGGTCGAGGTGCGGTGGATGTGCGCCTTCGACACGACCGAGGAGGACGTGGACGCCTTCGCCCGCGCCCTCGCCGAGGAGATGCGCGCCACCTGATCCGTCTCCGTCCGCCCCCGCCGGTCAGCCGGTGGGGGCGGCGAGGATCGAGGGGAGGGGCTGCGCGCCCCGGTCCGTCAGCAGGCCCTTCATCAGGCGGATCTCCGCCGTCTGGCCGTCCACGATGTGCTGGGCCATCTCGCGCACCTCCTGCCGGTCCGAGAGGTTCAGCAGGCCCCGCGCCATCTCCACGCCGCCCTCGTGATGGCGGATCATGAGCTGCAGGAAGAGGATCTCCGCGTCCCGGCCCCTGGCGGCCTTGAGCCGGGCCATCTCCTCCTCGGAGGCCATGCCCGGCATCGGCCCCGCGGGGGCGGCGGCCGACGGCATCCCGCCGTGGCCGTGGCCCGACATCCATGCCATCGGCGGCTGGCTCGACGCCTGGTCGAGGCCCCACTCCTGCAGCCAGCCCATGAAAATTCCACGCTGCGTGCCCTGCGTCGTGATGATGTCGTAGGCCAGGGTGCGGATCGGCCCGTCCGCGCTGCCGTCGCGCACGAAGAACGACATCTCGACGGCCTGGGCGTGGTGCACGGCCATGTCCCGGGCGAAGCCCGCCTCCGGCGAGGTGTCGCCCGGGGTTCCTGACCTGCCGAAGAACAGCAGCACCACGGCCACCGCGACCGCGACGGCGACCAGCCCCAGGACGGGCAGAGCCCTCCGGGGACGCGCCGGGATGTCGGTGGGGAGGCCGGTGTCGGTCGTCATCGCACCACAGGCTACCCCTCCGCCGTCACAAGGCTGCGCCAAAGCGGCATCTACACGCACTATCCTCCATACCGCAGCGGGGGTGTCAGTGAGCGGCCGATGGAGGATGGATGACGAAGGAGAAGGCGCAGGCGAGGCGTGAGCACCTCGCCCGCATGCGTGCCGAGCAGAAGCGCAAGGAGCGGCGCACCGCGCTCCTGATGTGGGGGATCGGCGGCCTCGTCATCGTCGTGCTCGCCGGGCTCGCGATCGTCTACGTCGTGAAGGATCGGTCCACCAAGTCGCTGGACGCCGTCAAGTCCTACACGTACAAGGGCTCCGACCACAGCTGGGACCCGATCACCTACAAGGAGACCCCGCCCGTGGGCGGCCAGCACAACTTCTACTGGCAGAACTGCGGCATCTACGACAAGCCCATCCACAACGAGCACGGCGTCCACTCGCTGGAGCACGGCGCGGTGTGGATCACCTACCGCCCCGACCTGCCCAAGGCCGACGTCGACAAGCTCAAGACCCTCGCCTCCGCCGAGTACATGCTGCTCAGCCCGTACCCGAACCTGCCCGCGAAGGTCGTGGCCAGCTCCTGGGACCATCAGCTGACGCTCGACGGCGCCGACGACCCCCGTCTGCCCGCCTTCATCAAGAAGTACAAGCAGAACGCGACGTACACCCCCGAGCTCGGCGCGTCCTGCAGCGGCGGCGTCGGCACCACCGCCGACCAGAAGCCCCTGCCGCCGCCCGAGGGGCAGGGGACGCCGAGCCCCGAGGCCATGCCGAGCGCCTCACCCGCCGCCTCCTGAGCCTCCCGGTCACCCGGCCGGGCCGCTCAGGGGGACCAGGATCCGGTCGACCGGCACCGCCTCCAGGCCGTGCGCCTCGGCCACCGGGCGGCTGGTCAGGTGGCCCTCGTGGGTGCTGAGCCCACGGGCGAGCGCGGGGTCCGCTGTGAGGGCCTCGCGCCAGCCCAGGCCGGCGATCGCCAGCGCGTACGGCAAGGTCACGTTGGTCAGCGCGTACGTCGAGGTGTGGGGCACCGCGCCCGGCATGTTGGCGACGCAGTAGAAGACCGAGCCGTGCACCCGGTAGACGGGGTCGGCGTGGGTGGTCGGCCGGGAGTCCTCGAAGCAGCCGCCTTGGTCGATCGAGATGTCGACGAGCACCGAGCCCGTCTTCATCCGGGCGACCAGCGCGTTGCTCACCAGCGTGGGGGCCTTGGCGCCGGGCACCAGCACCGCGCCGATCACCAGGTCGGCGTCGAGCACGGCCCGCTCGATCTCGTACGCGTTGGACGCCACTGTCTGGCACCGCCCCTGGTAGAGCAGGTCGGCCTGGCGGAGGCGGTCGACGTCGCGATCCAGCAGCAGCACCTGCGCCTGCATGCCCACGGCGATCGAGGCGGCATTCATGCCGGACACGCCCGCGCCGACGACCACCACCTTCGCCGGGTAGACGCCGGGAACGCCGCCCATCAGGACCCCGCGCCCCCCGCCCTGCCGCATCAGGTGGTAGGCCCCCACCTGGGGGGCGAGCCGGCCCGCCACCTCGGACATGGGCGCCAGCAGCGGCAGCGTCCGATCCGCCTTCTGCACGGTCTCGTACGCGATGCCCGTCACACCCGAGTCGAGCATGGCCCGGGTGCACGCCTCGGACGCCGCCAGGTGGAGGTAGGTGAACAGCACCTGGCCCTTGCGCATCCGGGGGTACTCGGCGGCGACCGGCTCCTTGACCTTCAGCAGCAGGTCGCCCTCAGCCCACACCTCCTCCGCGGAGCCGAGGACGACGGCCCCGGCGGCGGCGAAGTCATCGTCCGGGATGGAGGAGCCGACCCCCGCCCCCTTCTCGACGAAGACCTTGTGGCCCTTCCGCACGAACTCGTTGACCCCGGCCGGCGTGATCGCGACACGGTACTCGTGAGTCTTGATCTCTCGGGGAACTCCGACCTTCATTCCTTCACTCTCCGCGCCCCGGCCGCCTCCCGCCATCGAGCAACGGCCAAGCATTTGGCTGTCATACGTGACAAATTGACAAGGCCGCGGAGTGGCGGCCGTCACATGGCGTGCTGATTACCCCCGGCTGGCGTAGCTCGCTAGGCTCACTGATCGATGGCAGGGATCGAGGTGGACATGCTGGACGGGCCCGTGCCGGGGGACCGGGAGCCCGGCGCATCGCTCCACGAGGCAGGACGCCCGGAGGCGGCCGGAGCCGGCGCGCCGCCGGTGGACCCGGCGAGCCCTGACGGGCCGGACGGGACCCCCGCAGACCCCGCGGGGGCGCCCGGGGCGCCGCAGGCCGCGCGCGGGACGACGATCGCGCTGGTCGCCGCCCTGGCCCTGGTCGTGGTGATGTCCGGCGTCCTCGGCGCCGTGGCGGTTCTCATGACCCGCAATCCCGACGCGCCGCCGTTGTCGCGCACGTCGGTGCGCCCGTTGTTGACGCCGATCCACTTCGCCCCGGTGACGGGGATCCGGCCCGCGCCCTGTGACGGCACCGACGCGGTTCCGGACGACAAGGGGACGAGCTGCTACCAGCTCGACCCCGGTGTCACCGTGAAGACGGTGCAGAAGCTGGAGGAGCTGCCGGAGAGCGGCGGGGACTACTCGCTCCGCGTCGTGCTGTCCCCCTCGGACCGGGACGAGATCGCGCAGCTCACCCGCGAGACCGTCAAGCAGCAGCTCGCCCTCGTGGTGGGGGAGAAGGTGGTGGCCGCGCCCCGCGTGGCCCAGGAGATCACCCAGGACAGTCTCAGCATCGCCGGGTTCACCAAGGCGCAGGCAGACTCCCTGATGACGCTGCTGATCGGCTCCGCCTCCCCGCCGCCCGCCACACCCCCCGTCCCGTCCGGCGGCCCCTCCGGCTCGGGCGCGAGTCAGCCGGGAGCCACCCAGCCCGGAGCCACGCAGCCTGGAGCCACCCAGCCCGGAGCCACGCAGCCTGGAGCCACGCAGCCCGGTGCGCCTCAGCCGGGAGCGACTCAGCCCGGGGCCACCCAGCCCGGTGGGACGAAGCCGGGCGCGACCCAGCCGGGGGCGACGCCGCCCGGAGTCACGCAGCCGGGTGCCTTGAGCGCCACCGGAGGCCGGCAGGGAGCCACCCACCCCGCCGGGTCCACCGGCTGGCTGGAGGGCGGGACGCGGCGGTTCGCCACGTGCAAGGACGCCACGGACAACGGCTACGGTCCGTACACGAAGGGCCGGCACAAGGAGTACGCCTGGTATCAGGACAAGGACCACGACGGCGTCGCCTGCGACCCCGACGACCTCTAATGATCGGCGCTGGCGGGTGCAAGCGCGGGTCAATCGCCCCGCAAGCGGCGGCGGTTACCGTCCGGATCGTGTTCAGCTCACTGTTGCGAGGCACGGCCGCCACGGCCGCGGCCGCCGCGTTCCTGATCCCCTCGGCCCCGGCGTCCGCCCAGACAGCGCAGGCCGCGCGGTCCGTCAAGCCCGCCAAGGTGGCCAAGCAGCTGTTCGGCGCGTGGTTGCGCGGCGACCGTCACGCGGCGGCGCAGGTGGCCACGCCGGCCGCCGTCGGCACCCTGTTCTCCTACGCCTACCGGGCGCCGGACGAGTTCGCCGGCTGCGCCGCGAACGTGTGCCGGTTCGTCCACACCAGCGTGTCCGTCCCCGGCGGGCTCGACGGCATCGTGATGATCGTGTCCGGGCCGAAGGTCGTGAAGGTCTACGAGTCGCGCCACATCACCAAGCCCGCCACAGCGGCCAAGCACCTGTTCGACGCCTGGAAGCGGCACGACCGCTACCGCGGCCTGGAGGTCGCGACGGCCTCCGTCGTCAAGTCCCTGTTCCACACGAGGTTCGACCCCGCCGGCGTGACGTACTTCTTCCAGGGCTGCGGCCCCGAGCCCAAGGGCACCTCCTGCGCCTACTCCTACGAGGGCGGCGCGATGCTGATGCACCTGCGCGGCTCGAAGGTCCGGGGCTACGAGGTGAGGTCGATCAGCTACATCGCCGACTGAGGCGGCCCGGCCCGTGCGCGGCGGCTCTGCCTGAGGCGGCGGTCAGACCCGTTCAGGTGTGAGGGCGATGTCCTCCGGCCGGATCGGCACGCGGGGAAGCGCCAGGCCGGTCGCGGCGCGCACCGCCGCCGCAACGGCCGGGGTGGACGACAGGGTGGGAGGCTCGCCCGCGCCGCGCAGGCCGTACGGCGCGTGCGGGTCGGGGTTCTCCAGGATCGACAGCCGCATCGGGGGCATGTCCAAGATCGTGGGGATGAGATAGTCGGTGAACGAGGGGTTGAGCACCCGCCCCTCCCTCACCTGGATCTCCTCCATCAGGGCCAGGCCGAGCCCCTGCGCGGTGCCGCCGTGGATCTGGCCCTCCAGCGCGAGAGGGTTGAGGACCTTCCCCACGTCCTGGACGGCGGCGAGCTCCACGACCCGCACCAGGCCCAGCTCGACGTCCACGTCGACCACGGCCCGGTGGACGCACAGCGCGAGCTGGGTGTGCGAGTCGCCCTGGCCCGTCAGCGGGTCGAGGGGGAACGTCGGCCGGTGGCGGAACTCCCGGGTCTCCTCGACCGGCCCGAACCGCTCCAGCAGGACCTCCACAGGCGTCCCAGGATGCGCGGCCCGCAGGCCGTCCAGGCGCTCGCGCACCGCCTCGCAGGCGGTCTTCACCGCGCCGCCCGTGACGTACGACTGGCGGGACGCCGAGGAGGACCCGGCCGACCCGACCGACGTGTCGGCCGGCGCCACCGTGACCCGCTCGATGCCCAGCTCGGTCCTGGCGATCTGCGCCTGGACCGTCACCAGGCCCTGGCCGACCTCGGCCGCCGCGGTGTGGACGAGCACGTGGGGCTCCCCGCCGAGCAGCTCGACCCGCACGCGGGCCGTGGAGTAGTCGTCGAAGCCCTCGGAGAAGCAGATGTTCTTGAGGCCGACGCCGTAGCCGACCCCCCGCCGCACACCCTCGCCGCGCGTCGCCTGGGCCACGCCTCCGGGCAGCGCCCGCAGATCCGGCTCGGCCGGCCGGTCGCCGGGCAGCGGCATCGCGGCCAGCTCGGCGAGCATCCCCGCGAGGGGCGCCGGACTGTCGATCACCTGGCCGGTCGCCAGCCGCGACCCCTGGGAGACGGCGTTGCGGATCCGGATCTCGACGGGGGAAAGGCCGCACGCCTCCGCCAGCCGGTCCATCTGCGACTCGTACGCGTAGCAGGCCTGGACCGCGCCGAACCCGCGCATCGCTCCGCAGGGCGGGTTGTTCGTGTACACGCCGTACGCGTCGATCCGGACGTTGGGCACCTCGTACGGCCCGACGCCCAGGGACGCGGCGTTGCCGACCACGGCCATGGTCGTCGAGCAGTACGCCCCGCCGTCGAGCAGCAACTCGGCGGTGACGTAGACGAGCCGCCCGCCAGCCGTGGCGCCGTGCTCGTAGCGCATCCGGGCCGGATGCCGGTGGACGTGGCCGAAGAACGACTCCTCCCGGCCGTACACCATCTTGACCGGCCTGCCGGTCCGCAGCGCCAGCATCGCGGCGTGGACCTGCATCGACAGGTCCTCGCGGGCGCCGAAGGCGCCGCCGACGCCGGCGAGCGACAACCGCACCTTGCCGGCGGGCAGGCCGAGGCACGGCGCGACCTGGCCCTGGTCGACGTGGAGCCACTGGGTGGCGACGTAGAGGTCCACCCCGCCGTCCTCGGCCGGCACGGCGAGGCCCGACTCGGGGCCCAGGAAGGCCTGGTCCTGCATGCCGACCTCGTACTCGCCGGTGACCACGACCTCGGCCTCGAAGGCGGATCCCACCCGGATCGGCTGGTGCCGCACCACGTTGCCCCCGGGGTGGACGGACGGGCACGACGGGTCGAACGCCGCGCGCCTGGGGTCGACGACGGCCTCGCGGACCTCGTAGTCGACGACGATCGCGGCGGCGGCCCGCCGGGCGGTCTCCGGATGGTCGGCGGCCACCAAGGCGACCGGCTCCCCCTGGTAGCGGACCTGGTCGACGGCGAGCACCGGTTGGTCCCTGCGCTCCAGGCCGTAGAACTTCTCACCGGGCACGTCCTCGTGGGTCAGCACGGCGAAGACGCCCGGCACGGCGAGGGCCGGGCCGACGTCCACCGACCGGATCCACGCGGAGGGGTGCGGGCTGCGCAGGGTCGCCCCCCACAGCATGCCCTCCAGCCACAGGTCGGAGGAGTAGGCGAACTCGCCGGTCACCTTCAGCGTGCCGTCGGGCCGTGGCGCGCTGTCGCCGACGCCGTCGCCCGTCCCCGGCCGGACACCCGTCTCCGTGCCCGTCCGCGTGCCCGTTTGTGTGCCCGTTTGGGTGCCGGTCTCCGTGCTCATCCGCCGCTCCGCCGCCAGTCGTGCCTTCCCACCGGGGTGGCCTGAGGGAAGTACATCAATCAGGGACGGGCCGGGCCTATCGGCGGGGGTATGAAACCCGGTGGCGGCCGGTGTCCGCGCTTGTAGATATCTCCAAATACGCTGTCCGGTGTGCTGCTGAGGGATCTGCTCGCCGTCGGGGAGCTGCGGCTCGCGCTCCTGGAGGGCGGCGAGCGGCTGGACCGCGAGATCCGCGGCGTCCTCATCACCGACCTGCCGGACCCCCGGCGGTACCTGTCGGGCGGCGAGGTGGTGCTCACCGGCCTCATGTGGCGCCAGGGGCCCGCAGACTCGGAGCGGTTCGTGGCCGCCCTCGCCGACGCGGGCGTGGCGGCACTCGGGGCGGGCGACGCGAGGCTCGGCATGATCCCGGACGACCTCGTCTCGGCCTGC
Organism: Microbispora sp. NPDC049125; assembly: GCF_040802045.1. Lineage (NCBI taxonomy): Bacteria > Bacillati > Actinomycetota > Actinomycetes > Streptosporangiales > Streptosporangiaceae > Microbispora > Microbispora sp. NPDC049125. The sequence continues at coordinate 79,651 of NZ_JBEZDW010000003.1, forward strand.
CGGGACCGGGGCCTGCCGCTGTTCGAGGTGCCCATCGAGGTCTCCTTCGGGGCGGTCAGCGACCTCGTCGGCAGGCGCCTCGCCGGAGCCCAGGCCGGTGACCTGCGTAGCGCGCTCGGCCGCCACCGCAGGATCGTCGCCGCCGTGGCAGAGGGCGCCGGGCTCCCCGAGTTGTTCGGGCTCATCGAGGCGGAGCTGGAGGTGACTGCGGCGGTGATCTCCGCCTCCGGCTCGGTCATCGCGGGGGAGCTGCCCGGCGAGCAGGCCGTACGGCTGGCCCGCCGCTACCTGTCGGCCGTACGGCTGCCCCTGGTGGACCGGCGGGAGCCCGGCGGGCCGTTCACGTTGTTCGCCGTCGACCGCTCACACAGGGCCGCCGGATGGGCGCTGGTGTGCCGGGGCGAGATCGAGGCCGAGATCGGCTTCGAGCTCGCGTCGTGCGTGGCCATGCAGCGGGCCCGTACGGAGGAGGGCCGCCGCGTGGAGCGGCGGCTGGCCGAGCAGCTCATCGCGCTGGCCTGCTCGGGCGGCGACCCGGCCGAGCTGGCGGCCCGGCTGCGGACCTGCGGCGTCGACGCGGCCGAGCCGTACGCGATGGTCACCGCGACCGTCACCAGGCCGGGCGCGACGGAGGGGCCGGACCCGGCGCTGCTCGGCGGTCAGGTGGTGGAGGAACTGCTGGACCGGCGGGTGGTGGCCGCGGCCGGGGCGGACGGCTCGGTGGCGCTGGTGCCCCTCGGGGACGGTGAGGCGGGCGACCTTGCGGCCCGGCTGCGGGACCGCGCGGCCCCGCTGACCGCCGGGCTGCCGGGGACCAGGGTCTCCATCGGTGTGAGCGGCGCCCTGACCGGCCCGGCGGCCATCCGCGGCGGCGTCGAGGAGGCCGGCCACGCCCGGCGGATGGCCGAGGCGCGCGGCGGGGGAGTGGCCACCAGCGACGAGATCTACACGCACGCGCTGCTGCTGGCCACCGTGCCCGGCGACATCCGGGGGTCGTTCGCCGCGCGGCTGCTCGGGCCGCTGTTCGACTACGACCGGCGGCACGGCGCGGAGCTGGTACGGACCCTCGGCGCGTTCCTCGACTGCGCCGGATCCTGGAACGGCTGCGCGGAGCGCCTGCACGTCCACGTCAACACGGTCCGCTACCGCATCCGGCGGGTCGAGGAGCTCACCGGCAAGGACCTGTCATCGATGTCCGACCGCGTCGACCTGTTCCTCGCCCTCCGCGCCGGCTGACTCCCCCCTTCCCCGGCTCTCCTGGCCGGTCGGCGGCTCGCCTGATGGGCTTTCTGATCCGAGGGCGGCGAGCCCCTTCTCGGCGTCCGCCAACCTGCGGCGGTCCCCGGAGTCGCGCGCCAGCGCCAGCATCTCCCCGAAGCTGGCCCGGGCCTCGTCGAGCCGGCCGAGACGTCGCTGGGCCTCACCTAGGTGGCCGAGACATTTCGGCAGCGTAGTACGATGTCTGCTCTCGCGGACGAGGGCGAGGGCCTTCCCGAACAGAATGACCGCCGACCAGGGGTCGTCCTCCTTGAGCCGGACCTGGCCCATCAGGAGTAGCGCATCACACTCGTGCATCAGGTCCCCCGCCTTTCGCGCCATGGCATGCGCTTCACGTCCTGTCCTCATGGCGGCGGTCATCTTCCCCTGGCCCAAGAGCGCGCCGACCACGGACATGAGGGCGTGCCGCTCTCCCACCTCCGACGCGATCTCCCGCGTGATGTCCAGCTGGGCCCGTGCGTAGGCGAGAGCCTCCTCATACCGCTCCATGAGGAGGTAGACGACGGCCAGGTTGCCGAGGGCCCTCATCTCGGAGAACCGGTCCCCGCGGCCGCGTTGGAGCTCGAGCTCGGTGCGCAGGTGGGGGATCGCCTCCTCGGTCCGCCAGAGGTGATCCAGCCCGATCGCCACGTATCCGTGGGCGAGAGCGAGGACGTCGCGGTCGCCCATCCGCTCTCCGGCGTTCAGGGCATGCCGGCTGCTGCTCAGAATGTCGTCGGGCTGCCCCAGATAGGTGAGCGGCCAGTGCAACGAGAAGGCGAGGTGCGCGCCGGCGCGGGCCACGGACTCGTGCGGCGACGCCGTCGCCTGCGCCACGGCGGCGAGGACGTTCGCGCGCTCCGCCTCGAGCCACGCGAGGGCGTCGGATGCCTCGCTGAGGGCGATCGGCTCCCGCACGCGGAAGCTGTACGGAGGATGCACACGCTGGTGATCCAGCAGCTTCATGGCGAGGCGGGCGGTCTCACCGTAGAGACCGACGGCCCGCTCCAGCGCGTCCCGCCGTGTGCCTTCGTCCAGGTGCCGCTCCGCCAACTCCATCGCGAAGAGGCGGACCAGGTCGTGCAAGAGGACCCGGCCGTGCTCGTCCGTCTCGGCCAGGTGGGCGCGGACGAGGCGGTCGACACACCGTTCTGCTTCGGCGGAGGAGGCGTCGAGGAGGGCGGCGAGGACGTCGGGGGCGATGCTCGGAACATGAAGGACGCCAAGGTGGCACAGGGCCCGCGCGGCCGCCTGGTCGACGGGACGGGGGCTCCGTGACAGCAGGTCGTAGCTCAGTTCGAGGCTCGCACGGACCGTGACATCCCCGGTCTCCAGCTCGTGAAGTATCCGCCGCCGGTCGCGGAGCCGCTCGACCAGGTCCCCCAGTGCCGCGTGGGGCCGGTCCATCAGCCGGGCCGCGGCCAGGCGTAGAGCCAGGGGCAGGCGGCCGCACAGGCTTGTCAGCTCGTCCGCGGCGGAGGGATCGGCCGCGACACGCCGCTCGCCGACCAGCGCGCTGAGCATGCCGACGGCCTCGGCCGACGGCAGGGTGGCCAAGCGCAGGGAAACGCAGTCGTCGGCGATCGCGAACGACTCGCGGCTGGTGATCAGGACGGCGGTGCCCGGCGGCATCCGCAGCAGGGGGCGGACCTGGTGGGGGCCGGAGGCGTCGTCGAGCACGATGAGCACGCGGAGTCCCTGGAGCCGGTCCCTGAGCATCGACGCCGCCTCTTCCGGCTCGGTCGGGACCGCTTCGGGTCGCACTCCCATGCCGCGCAGCAGCCTGCCCAGCATGTCGACCGGCTTCAGCTGTTCGACGCCTGGGGTCGCCCCGAGCAGATTCACGTACACCTGCCCGTCCCGGAAGGCATCGCGGACGGCGTGGGCGGCATGGATCGCCAGCGCGGACTTGCCGGCCCCGGCGGTTCCCGTGATGGCGACGACCGCCTGGGAAGGGTCTCCGTTGCCCGGGGCGAGCAGCGACCGGAGGCGTCTCAGCTCCGCCGTCCGCCCCACGAAGACCCCGAGGTCCCGGGGGAGTTGGCGTGGCGTATGGGGAGTCCCTTCCCGCGAGTGGGCCGCCTCGGGTCCGGGGAGGCGGATCTCACCCGAGGCAGGCGGATCGAGGCGGGGGTCGTTGCGCAAGATGAGCTCGTGACAGGTTCGCAGGCCCTCGCCGGGGTCTACGCCGAGCCGCTCGGCCAGTAGGTCCCGGATCTCCACAAAGACGTTCAGCGCCTCCGCCTGCCTGCCGCACCGGTACAGGGCGAGCATCAGCAGTTCCCAGGCCCGCTCCCGCAGCGGGTCCTTGCCGACGAGATGCTTGAGGTCCTCGACGGCCTTTTGATGCTGCCCAAGCTCCAGCAGGAGGTCGGCGCGCTCCTCGCCGGCCGTTACGCGCGACCCCTCCAGCCGGGCGCGTTCGGTCTCGGCGAACGGCCCGGGGATGCCGCACAGCGCCGGGCCGGCCCACAGCTCCAGCGCCTTGTCGAACGCGCGCAACGCACCTGGACCGTCGCCCTTTTCGCGGTGGCGTCGAGCCTGGATCAAACGCCGTTCGAACTCCTCGGCGTCGACGTGGACCTCGTCGCGCCGCAGCAGGTATCCCCCGGCCGCGCTGACCAGCAGGGCGTAGGGCCCGCGCCGTCCGCGGCCCGGTTCCAGCGCTCGCCTCAGCCCGCCGACGTAGGTGTAGATGCTCTGTCCCGCCGTGTCCGGGGCGCCGCCGCCCCACAGCCCGCCGATGAGCTGTTCCTTGCTCACGACCTGCCCCGGCTCGGCGGCGAGCAGACAAAGCGCCGCACGTTGCAACGGCGGGCCGAGGTCGATCTCCCGCCCCTTGCGCCATGCCGCGACCGGGCCCAGCAGCCGGAGGCGTACGACGGCGGATGGGAATTCGGGGGGATCGCCTGCCGTGTCCATGCGGCTTCTGGCCTCCGGTGACAACTGGGGGTGCACGATGTCGATACGCATGCCGGCTCTGGTGACGACCTGCCGTCAGATCAGCTGTGCGCCGCCGGCAGGCTGCGATGACGGAGCGAGAGGACCGGGGAAGGCGATCTGGATGATGAACGGCGCCTCGGACGCGGCGCCGGTCCACCGTTCGTTCCCCGCTTCGCGCGCGATCGTCATCGCCTCCTGAGCGTACGCCAGGGCGCGCGCGGGCTGCCGCAGCAGGCGTCGCGCGAGGCGGAGCGCCTGCACGTCCACGTCAACACGGTCCGCTACCGCATCCGGCGGGTCGAGGACCTGTCATCGGTGTCCGATCGCGTCGACCTGTTCCTCGCCCTTCGGGCCGGCTGAGTCGAGGTGATCCGAGCCGTCGAGCAGCGCGAGCTCCTTGGCCGCCGCCGCCTCCCAGCTCTCGTCACCGAGCTCGCGTCCCACTGTCAGCGCCTCGCGAAAACAGGCCAGTGCCACCTCTATGTGGCCGAGCAGCCGCCTGCTCCGGCCGAGGTGGGTGAGGATCCTCGGCACCGCGTCGCGATATCCCACCTCACGGCTGAGCAGGAGAGCCTGCTCGAACAGATCACAGGCCGGTCCCGGGGCGTCCTCCTCGAACCGGACGCGCGCCATGCTGCACAGCGCCTCTGCCTCGTGCATGCGGTCGCCCGCCTCCCGCGCCAGTGTGTGCAGGTCACACGCCGCGGCCATGGACGCCGGCAGGTCGCCCAGGCCGAACTGCGCCCAGCCGATGCCGAGCAGGGAGTGCCGGGCCCCCACCTCGGACCCGATCTCCCTGGCGATCTCCTGCTGGGCCTGGGAGCAGGAGAGGGCTTCTTCGTACCGCTCCATGAGCGAATAGGTGACGGACATGTTGCCGAGCGCCTTCATCTCCGCGAACCGGTCACGCTGGGAGCGCTGCAGCGCCAGTTCTGTCCGGAGATGTGCGAGCGCCTCTTCCTCACGTCCCATGAAGTGCAGGCTGGTGCCGAGGTAGCCGTGTGCCAGAGCGAGCACGTTCTGATCGCCTGTCCGTTCCCCCACCCGCAGGGCTTGCTGGTGCATGACCCGGACGTCGTTGCGGTGGCCCGTGTAGGCCAGAGGCCAGTGGCACGAGAAGGCGAGATGCGCGCCGGTACGGGCGACTGAGTGGTCCGGAGACGACATCGCCTGCGCGGCGGCGGCAAGGATGTTCGCGCTCTCTCTCCCCAGCCAGGCATGAGCGTCCTGCAGCCCGGCGAGGGGGACGGGCTCCCGCTCAGCGAAGGTGTAGGCAGGATGCACGCGCTGCGGATCCATCAGCTTCATGGCGAGGCGGGCGGTCACTCCGTAGAGGCCGAGCGCCCGCTCCAGCGCGTCCCGCCGCGTGCCATCGTTCAAGTGCCGCTCCGCCATCTCCATCGCGAAGAGGCGGACCAGGTCGTGCAGGAGCACCCGGCCGTGCTCGTCCGTCTCGGCCAGGTGGGCGCGGACGAGACGGTCGACACACCGTTCTGCTTCGGCGGAGGAGGCGTCGAGTAGGGCGGCGAGGATGTCGGGGGCGATGCTGGGGATGTGGAGGACGCCAAGGTGGCACAGGGCCCGCGCGGCCGCCTGGTCGATGGGGCGAGGGCTCCGTGACAGCAGGTCGTAGCTCAGTTCGAGGCTCGCGCGAATCGTGATCTCGCCGGCCTCCAGCTCGTGGAGGATCCGCCGCCGGTCGCGGAGCCGCCGGACAAGGTCCCCCAGGGGCGCGTGCGGCCGGTCCGTCAGCCGGGCCGCGGCCAGGCGCAGAGCCAGGGGCAGTCCACCGCACACACGCACCAGCTCGGCGGCGTCGGAGGAGTCGATCGCGACGCGCGAGGCGCCCAGCAGCGCGCTCAGCATGGCGAGAGCCTCGTCTGGCGGCATGGTGGCCAGACGCAAAGGCACGCAGTCGTCCGCGATGGAGAACGACTCCCTGCTCGTGATCAGGACGGCGGTCCCCAACGGCATCCGCAACAGCGGGCGGACCTGATCGGGGCCGGAGGCGTCGTCGAGCACGATCAGCACCCGGCGCTTCTGCAGCCGGTCCCTGAGCATTGTCGCCGCTTCGTCCGGCTCGGAGGGGACGGCCTCGGGGCGCGTCCCCAAGGCGCGCAGGAGTCTGCCGAGCACATCGAGCGGCCCTAGTTGCTCGACCCCAGGGGTCGCTCCGAGGAGGTTGGCGTACACCTGCCCGTCCGGGAAGGCGTCGCGGACGGCGTGGGCGGCGTGGATCGCCAGCGCCGACTTGCCGGCCCCGGCGGTCCCCGTGATGGCGACGACCGCCTGGGAAGGGTCTCCGTTGCCCGGGGCGAGCAGCGACCGGAGGCGTCTGAGCTCCTCCGTCCGCCCCACGAACAGCCCTATGTCTCGGGGAAGCTGGCGCGGTGTGTGAGGGTCTTTCTCCGGTGAGGAGGCTGTCGAGGGGCCGGACAGATGGATCTCACCCGATCCCGGCGGGTCGATGCGGGGGTCGTTGCGCAAGATGAGCTCGTGGCAGGTTCGCAGCCGTTCGCCGGGGTCCACGCCCAGCTGGTCGGCCAGCAGAGTCCGGATCTCCACGTAGGAGTTCAACGCCTCCGCCTGCCTGCCGCACCGGTAGAGGGCGATCATGAGGAGTTCCCGCGCCCGCTCGCGGACTGGAGCGTTGCTCACGAGGTCGGTGAGGCCCTCCGCCGCCTCCTGGTGGCGCCCCAGGTGGAGCAGCACGTCGGCACGGTCCTCGCCGGCCGCCAGGCGCAGTTCCTCCAACCGGATACGCTCCGCGTCGGCGAACGGGCCGGGGACTCCGCACAGGGCGGGACCCGACCATAATTCCCACGCCGCGTCGAACGCCTTGAGCGACCCCTCGTAGTCGTCGGCCGCCCTGAGCCGTCGCGCGTCCTGGAGACCGCGCTGGAAGTCCTCCGCGTCGATCCGCAACGACTCGCGCAGCAGCACGTAGCCCATGGACCTGTTCAGCAGCGCTGAGAAAGGGCCGCGCGGTCCCTTTCCGGGTTCCAGCACGCGCCGCAGGCCGGCGATGTAGGTGTAGATGCTCTGGGCGGCGGTCTTGGGAGGGGGCCCGTCCCACAGGCCGCCGATCAGCTTCGCCTTGGTGACCACTTGTCCCGGCTGAGAGGCGAGCAGACACAGGGTCGCGCGTTGCAACGGCGGCCCCAGTGGGACGCCCTGGCCCTCACGCCATGCCGCCACCGGACCCAGCAGCCGGAGGCGCAAAAGCGCGGGCCGGAAGCCTGCACTGTCATCCGCCGTCACCGCGCTCTCGGTCGAGAGCTGCTCTGACGGCCGCGTCGCGTCCACGTGTCAGCTGTCCGCGAGAGGGCTCAGCACCCGCAGGCGGAAGGAGGAGTGCTGGAACATTGCGCGTTTGCCCGCGATATCCATACGTCTATCAAACTCCACATGAATACGGCTAGATGATTCGAGGCGCTCCGGTGATGTGTGGCCAGCACCTTGACCTAGCGTCCAGTCGCCGTCGCGACACTGGTCGGCTCTTCGCAACCGAGCTCTCCTGGGGCTTGAAAAGCCATTGCATCGCCACAGGAGAGTCATGTCGTGAGATCCAATATGCCACTATCCGTCTACATTCCGTCTAGATGCCGCCCAGCGACTTCCTCTCGGCGCAACAGGTGATCAACCCCGACGCGGAGCGACCGCAACCGTGGTCTCCTCGCCCCGATTACTCCTGTGTGGCGGATGGCTCTCCGTAGTCCTCGGCGGGGACCCGTGGGCGCTCTGAGGCGTTAAGTGCGCTGTCCGCGTGGCAACCAAGGGGGCGGCGCCCGCTTGGTGATCTCGGCTCTTGATGGCGGTGGGAACCATGCCCGCCCAAGCCGACCGCGTGATAGTGCCGGAAGTCCAGTTGAACGGACAATCAGGTGCCTTTTCTGGCCAGCGCTTTCCTTTGATGGAATTCCAAAGGAAATCATGTCCGCCTGACGCCTGGTCGAATCCGCGATGATCATAATTATCTGCCCGACTGGCCCGTTATCGAGGGCCTATTCCTGGCGCGGGCGAGAGGGTGAAGGCAGGTCCATTCGATGCGGGGTGACGAGCTATACAGGAAAGGCTCCAGGGACCGGAATGCGGGCCATGGAGAGCCTCCTGGGTGAGACGCCGAGTCGTCGGCCGCAGATACACACCGACTTCGAGTCGTGCTGCTCTGTGGCTGGCGGGGAGGACGCGTCACCCAGGCGCTCGGCAGGGTGTCACTGGTGCCGTGTGATGCGCTCCAGCCCGTGTGTCGTGGATCTATCGATCATGTCGCAGTCATGTCACAGCCTGGTCTCGGATCGCCATCTGCGACCCTCCCGGGTGCGCCGGACCATGTAACGGGTCAGCAGCAGAGTTCCATGGATGCCATGCGGGACAGCGTGGGTGCTGACGCGGAGGCGTTCGCGGCCGTAGCATTGCTGACAGCGACGATGGAGACTGACACGAAGGCAGTCAGGGTGAGCATCACGAGGCGGCGCATGAAAGCCTCTTTCGTTGAGCTTGGTAGTCGGGCTTACATTGTGTGTAGGGGTGCGTATGGTCAGTCAAGGTTTGGTCGGAGAGCGGATCAAGATGATTCGCAGGCAGCGCGGCTTTTCTCAGGCCCAACTCGCCCATCCCGAGCTTTCTGATAGCTATGTTTCCCTCATCGAGAGCGGGAAACGCACCCCGACCCCCGCGGTTCTGGAGCTGTTGGCCCAGAAGCTTGACTGCTCACTCACCTACCTCATGAACGGCGTCACCGCCGAGCAGATGGAGGAGCTGGAGCTGGGCCTGGGGTTCGCTCGCATGGCTCTGGACAACGGTGACATCGCCGAAGCGCGGCGCCGCTACGCCGAGCTCCTCGAGGACAGCAACCTGGCCGGTCTCGCGTCCATGCGAGAGGACGCGCAGTACGGGTACGCCCTGGCGGCCGAGGCCTGTGGTGACCTGCTGGAGGCGATCGCGGTTCTGAAGGTGCTGTACGAGCAGAGCACGGAAGGGCGTACCGCGGCCCGCCGCGTGGCCATAGCCATCGCGCTGTGCCGTTGTTACCGCGAATACGGTGACTTGCAGACTGCGGTGAAGGTCGGCGAGGAGGCCCTTGGGATCGCATCTTCCTCGCCGGCCTGGGACGACGACCTGGTAGAGCTCGGCTCAACGCTTCTGTCCGTCTACATCGTGCGCGCCGACTTCCTCTGCGCGCGACAGTTCTCCAAGGAACTGCTGGCGGCCGCCGATGCGCTTGGCACCCCTCGGTCCATCGTCGCCGCTTCCTGGAACGCGGCGGTAGCCGCACACGAGGTCGGCTTCGATGAGGAGGCGACGTCACTGCTGGAGCGGGCATTGGCCCTTCACTCGGAGAACGGTGAGCCGCGAAATCTGGCCCGCCTTCGCTCCGCCCACGCCAAGCTCCTGCTGCGCGTTGCTCCGGGCGAGGTGGACACCGCCAGGAATCTGGCGGTACGTGCGTTGCGGGAGCTGAAGGAGTCGTCCGCCGGAACCTCGGCCATCGCGCGCTGCCATTTGACCATCGCGCGTGCCGAGCTTCTCCTCGATCACCCTGCTGAGGCGTTGGAACACGCGCTGATGGCTCGGGAGATCGCCATCGCCGGGACCAACAGGACAGTGATCGCGGACGCTCACCTGGTGCTCGGCCAGGCGTACTGGCTGCTGCGCAGAGACGAGGAGGCACTCGCCGCGCTCGGCGAGGCCACGCGGTCGCTGGAACTACTTCCCTCCACCCAAGCCACGGCGGAGATCTGGCAGACCGCCGCCGAGGTACTGGGCAGATTGGGCGGGCACGAGGCCAGCACTGCCGCGTACCACCAGGCTCTCGCCTGCGTCGGCCTCTGACTCACGGGCTCATCGGTCCGGAAGGCGGCCGTCCACAGGTTCGCCGGGCGGGGGTACGGACCGGGCCGTCGCGTCGATAGCCTGAGGGGGCCATGAAGAAGACCTCCCTCGCCGCCGTCGTCGCGGTGGTCGTGACGTTCCTGCTGAGCGTTGCCTCGCCCCTTCCGGTGCAGGCGCACACCTCGCTCAAGAGCAGCGATCCACAGAAGTACGCCCAGGTCCAGAGCCTTCGCAAGGTGACCCTGGAGTTCGCCGAGTCCGTGCGGTTCCCTGTCGTGGTCGTACGCGGCGAGGACGGCAAGCGGTACGAGAGCGGCGCCCCCCTGGTCGACGGGCCACGGGTCACCGAGGCCGTCGTGGACTCCGTGCCTCCCGGCCGGTACACGATCGCCTGGAGGGTCGTCTCCCAGGACGGGCATCCGGTCGAGGGGGAGATCCCCTTCACCGTGGCGGGCTCCTCCGGCGCGTCACCGGGGGCTTCGCAGGGCGCCGCGCCGGCGCAGAGCGCACAGGCGTCCGCCGGTGGTGACACCCAGGCCTCCCAGGACGAGCAGCCGGCGAGGATTCCCGGCTGGATCTGGGCCGTGATCTTCGGCCTCGCCGGCATCGGCATCGGGATGTTCCTCAGCCTGCGGAAGAAGCCGTGAGCAAGGCCGCACGCCTGGTGGCCGCCGTCCTGTGCGCGGCGGCCGGCGCGATGGTGATCACGATGGTCGCCGGCGGCGCGGTGACTCCGCGCATCATCCCCGGCCTGCCCGACGAGGGCATGCTGACCCGGTGGATGCTCCCGGTCTCGAAGCTGGCCATGGACGCGTCGGGCCTGCTGACCGTGGGGCTGCTCGCCCTGGCGGCGTTCTTCCTGCCGGCGGACAAGGGCCTGCTCGGCCCCAGCGCGCAGGGCTACGTCAAGGCGGCCTCGTGGACGGCGCTGATCTGGGCGGTCGCCTCCGCCGCCGCGCTGGTGTTCAGCCTGTCGGAGACCCTCGGCGAGCCTGTCTCCGTCATCCTCGACGGCAACCAGCTGACCAGCTTCGCCGGCCAGGTCCCGCAAGGCATCGGGCTCACGCTCGTCGTGCTGTTCGCCGTCGCCATCGCCCTGTTCGCCAGGGGGGCGATCACCGCCGGCGCCGCGGCGGGGCTGCTGGTCTTCGCCCTGGTGACGCTTCTGCCGCCCGCCCTGACCGGCCACTCGTCCTCCGCGCCCAACCACGGTCTCGCCACCACCTCCGTCGCCTTCCACCTGCTCTTCCTGGCGCCCTGGGTGGGAGGGCTCGCCGCGCTGTGCGTCCACGCGCTGCGCGGGCAGGACCGGCTCGACGTGGCGGCGGCCAGGTTCTCCCAGATGGCCCTGTGGTGCTTCATCGGGGTCGGGGTCTCGGGCGTGGCCAGCGCGCTCGCCAGGGTCACCTCCGTCGAAGCGCTGTTCACCTCGGCGTACGGCCTGATCCTGCTGGCCAAGACGGCGGCCTTCGTCGTCCTCGGGCTGCTCGGACGGCGGCACCGCGGCCACACGCTGCCGAAGCTCGCGTCAGGGGAGCCCCACGCCTTCCTGCGCCTCGCCCTCGGCGAGATCCTGGTCATGGGCGCCACCGTGGGGCTGGCCGTCGCGCTGTCCCGCACCGCGCCGCCGCCCGCCGCCTACGCGCCGCCCGACCGTGCCTTCGAGCTCCTCGGCTACCCGGTGCCCCCGCCGATCTCACTCGTCAATCTGCTGACTCTGTGGTGGTTCGACCTGTTCTTCGCCGTGCTCGCCGCGGTGCTGGCGGGCCTGTACGGCGCCGGGCTCGTCCGGCTCAGCCGCCGCGGGGACCGGTGGCCGTGGGGACGCACGGCCGTCTGGTACATCGGCGTCGTCCTGCTGGTCCTCGCGACCCAGAGCGGCGTCGCCCGCTACGCGCCCGTGCTGTTCAGCGTGCACATGACCGAGCACATGGTCCTGGCCATGCTGGTGCCGATCTTCCTGGTGCTGGGCGCCCCGGTCACGCTCGCCCTGCGGGCGCTCCGGCCCGCGGCGCGGCGCGGCGACCGGGGCCCGCGCGAGTGGCTCATGGTGATCCTGCACAGCCGGGTCGCCGCGTTCGTCACCCATCCGGCGATCGCGACCGCGATCTTCATCACCTCGACGTACGCGCTGTACTTCACCCCGCTGTTCGCCTCGGCGATGGAGGAGCATCTCGGGCACATCGCGATGACGCTGCACTTCCTGCTCAGCGGCACCCTGTTCTTCTGGGTGATCATCGGGGTGGATCCGGCGCCGCACAGGCTTCCCCACGTCGCGCGGCTCGTCCTGCTCCTGGTCACCATGCCGTTCCACGCCTTCTTCGGGCTCGCCCTGATGAGCATGGGCACGGTGATCGCCGCCAACTGGTACGACCAGCTCGGCCGCACCTGGGGCGTCTCGGCGCTGTCCGACCAGCAGACCGGCGGCGGCATCGCCTGGGCCTTCGGCGAGATCCCCACGCTCATCGTGCTGCTGGCGCTGGCCATGCAGTGGTGGCGCGACGACAACCGCACGGCCCGCCACGCCGACCGGAGGGCCGACGCCGCCGCCGCCCGTCACGGCGGCACCGGCGACGCCGCGCTCGACGCCTACAACGACTACCTCGGGAAGCTCAGCAAGAGGGACGCCGCCGACTAGCCCCGCCTCCTCGCCGGTACCTCCACGAGCCGACCAGGGGCCGTCCATGACGCTTCCATCCGGCTTCCCGGACGCCTTGTTGGCGTGCGACCAGGAGAAATGGGCATCACTACGACGAGAGGCGGCAAACCTGGAGACAATCGACGGGTTTGTCCCAGCTTGGGGCGATAGCGTGGTGAGCCATCCCGGTGAGGCTCACGATGGCTGTCAGGGAGGGTCGAGTTGTCCGAGGAAGTTCGCATCCGCGAAGGGGAGGGCCTCAGCAGGGCCCTGCAGGACTACCTCTCTGACTGGTCCGATCGGTCCGGAATCGCCGTCGAGATCTGGGCGCTGCCGTCGGCGCAGGTGCCGGGCGCCGTCGCCAAGGCCGTGTACGCCACCGTCGTCGAGGCGCTGGCCAACGTGGAGCGGCACAGCCGCGCCCGCCATGTCGCCGTCGCGGTCACGGTCGGCGCGAGCGGCCTGCGGATGACGGTCAGCGACGACGGCGCCGGGTTCGCCCAGGAGCGGCAGGGACGGATCGCCGGCCGGGGTCTGGCCGCCATGCGCGCCCACTTCGCCGAGGTCGGCGGCACGCTGACGATCAACAGCGTGCCCGGCGGCGGCACCACGATCACCGGGGCCGTCCGCCTCTGAAATCCCCGGCCGGCGCGGGACCTCAGGGGAGGGTCAGGATCTCGCTGCCGCTGTCCGTCACCAGGATCGTGTGCTCGAACTGGGCCGTCCGCTTGCGGTCCTTGGTGACCGCCGTCCAGCGATCCGGCCAGATCTCGTAGTCGATGCCGCCGAGCGTGAGCATCGGCTCGATCGTGAACGTCATCCCGGGCACCAGCGTCACCGAAAGCGACGGGTCGTCGTAGTGGGGCACGATCAGGCCGGAGTGGAACGACGCCCCGATGCCGTGGCCGGTGAAGTCGCGGACCACGCCGTAGCCGAACCGCCGAGCGTACGCCTCGATGACCCTGCCGACGATGTTGAGCTGCCGGCCGGGCGCGACCGCCTTGATGGCGCGCATCGTCGCCTCCCTGGTGCGCTCCACCAGCAGCCGCGACTCCTCGCCCACCTCGCCGACGAGGTACGTGGCGTCGGTGTCCCCGTGCACGCCGCCGATGTAGGCGGTGATGTCCACGTTCACGATGTCGCCGTCGTTCAGGACCGTGTCGTCGGGGATGCCGTGGCAGATCACCTCGTTGATCGAGGTGCACAGCGACTTCGGGTAGCCGCGGTAGCCGAGCGTCGAGGGGTAGGCGCCGTGGTCGCAGAGGAACTCGTGGCCGATCCGGTCGAGCTCGTCGGTCGTCACGCCGGGCGCGACGTGCCTGCCGACCTCCTCCAGCGCCTGCGCGGCGATCCGGCCGGCGATCCGCATCTTCTCGATGGTCTCGGGGGTCTGGACGTCGCTGTCGCCCTTCTTGGGCTCGGCCTTCCCGACGTACTCGGGACGGGCGATGGTGGCGGGAACCTTGCGGGTGGGCGAGATTCGCCCGGGGCGGAGCAGCGTCGTCATGCCACCAAGTCTAGTTGCGCTTCCAGGGGGCACCATTGGAGGCGTGAGCGATCAATGGTGGTTCTGTCTGACGCACAAGCGGGTCGAGCCGGAGAAGGGCTGCCCCAACAAGGACAGGCTCGGCCCGTACGAGTCCGAGGAGGCCGCCTCGCGCGCCCTCCAGACGGCGGCCGAGCGGAACAAGAGCTGGGCCGAGCAGGACAAGGACTGGGACGACTGACCCGGCGCCGGTCCGCCCGCCGCGCCGTTGTACGCGGAGCCCGCGGAGCCGGCCCTCCCCGGCCGTCCCTACGCGACGGCGGCGGGCTCGGGCTCGGTCGCGCGGTCCGCCACGGGCCGCGCGTCCGCGCGGGAGCGCCGGGCGGCGCGGGCGGCCACGAGCCGGCCCAGCGTGACGAGGCCGACGCCGCTCCACACGAGGTTGAGGAGGGCGGACGGCCACGCCGAGTGGTGGGCGCTGTTCACCATGAGCGTGGCGGCCCCGCCGAAGTTGAGGATCTGGTAGGGCAGCCCGCTCCCGGACATCCTCCCGGCCGACACCATCGCGTAGCCGTACAGCATGGCGGCCGCCCCGACGGTGCCGATGATCGTGATGAATGCGGACATGCGAGTGCTCCCCCGTGGGCCGTGCTGTGGATGGTCCGATGATCCCGACAGTGAGGTCTGAAGTGCAAGTGAAGGTTTCTTAAGCGGCCCGTAAGCTCTGCTGCATGGAGATCGATCCCCGGCGGCTGCGCGTCCTGCACGAGGTGGCCCGCAGGGGCGGCGTCATGAAGGCGGCCGACGCGCTGCACCTGACCCCATCCGCGGTGTCTCAGCAGCTCGCGCAGCTCGAACGCGAAGTGGGGCTCGCCCTGATCGATCGCTCGCAGCGCAGGGTCGCGCTCACCCCGGCCGGCCGGGTGCTCGCGGCGTACGCCGAGCGGATCGAGGAGCAGATCACCGAGGCGAGGCACGAGCTCAACCGCTTCTCCGAGCGACTGTCCGGGCCGGTCACGATCGCCGCGTTCCCCACCGTCATCCGGCACCTGCTCATCCCCGCCCTGCGTGAGCTCTCCGTACGGCATCCGCGGATCGTCCCTGTGATCCACGAGCTCTTCGGGCCCTCGGCCGTGCAGGAGCTCCGCCTCGGTGGCGTGGACCTGGTGGTGACGGAGCGGGACATGAGCCAGCCCGCCCCGTCCCTGCCGTCGATGTCGCGGCACCGTCTCTACGACGACGAGTACCGCATCGTCGCCCCGCCCTCATGGCCGGACGTCCCGGCGGTGGTCGACGACCTGTTCGGCCTGCCGTGGGTGGCGGGGGTCCCCGACCAGGCGTGCGGGCAGGCCCTGGAGCGGCTGGCGCAGCTCCACGGGTTCACGCCCCGCCGGATGCACGTGATCGCCGAGTTCCCGCCGGTGCTCGGGCTCGTGTCGGCCGGGCACGGAGTGGCGATCGTGCCGGCGCTGGCCCTGCTCGACGTCCCGCCGGGGGAGGTGGCGGTCACCCGCATCCACGGCGCGGGCTCCCGCAGGATCGAGGCGCTGACGCGGGTGAGCCGCACCTCGTCGGGTGAGCCGGATCCCGTGCAGGCCGCGGTGATCGAGGTGCTGCGCGAGGCGGCGGAGGAGGTGGCCCAGCGAGTCGGCGAGCTCAGCCGCTCCCCACGCGCGTCCCAAGGCCCGGCCTGACGGCGGCCAGGACCGAGGAGGCCGGCCGGACCGCCGAGCGTTCCCGCCACCGAGCCCCGAGCCGCCGAGCCCCGAGCCGCGGAGCCCGAGCCGCGGAGCCCGAGCCGCGGAGCCCGAGCCGCCGAGCGGCGAGTTGCCGAGCCCCGAGCGGCGGTTCCTTGTCAGTCGGGGATCCGGGGGCCGGTGATGCGCTCGGCGAGCCGGGCGAGCCGCTCCCGCATGCCGGGCCGCCGTACCTGCCCTGCTGCGCTGCTCACCAGATGCTGCGCGCCGTCGAAGCTCAGCACCGCCCCCTCACGCGGCACGGCTATCGCGTCGTGGGCGAGCGACTCCAGTTCCGGGTCGCCGCCGTCGATGGCGAGGATGGTGGCCCCGGTGCGGCGGGCGTCGTCCACCCGTTCCAGCAGGGGGACGGGCGCCCGCTCCTCAGCGACCACGAAGAGCGTCTCGCCGCGGCCTGTGCTCCGCAGCCGCTCCAGGCCGATCCTCAGGTGGGGAGGCGCGCCCGGGGGCGGCTCCCAGCGCACCAGTGTGGGGGAGAGCTGGGCGAGCCCCGAAAGCCGCGCCTCGTCGGCCAGGTGGGCGGTCACGTGCCACGGCTCGTCTTCGGGCGTGCCGACCACGAGGAGGCCGCCCGCCGAGCGGGTGGCGCGCAGGGCCAGGCCGAGCTCACGGGTGCGCTCCAGCCAGCCCGTCGAGGCGAGCACCTCGCGGAGCAGGCTCACCGATTCGGCGTCCATGCCGCCATGGTGCCTGACACGCGGGGGTGAAGTCCCGCCGATTCGGTTCTTGACACAACGTCACCGCGAGGTAACGATCAGCCCACAGCGCCGACGTTGGAAAGTGATCCAATAGCCGGAAGGCGGCTCCATGAACCTGCGCGTTCGCGCCACCATGTCGATGATCGGAGCGCTCCTGCTGCTGCCCGCGCTGGGCGGCACCGCCCAGGCGACCTCCGCCGGCGACGTCGTCGAGGCCGGGCCGACCACGGTCTACCTCGTCCCGGGCAAGTTGCTCGAGGTCCCGGTGAACGCCTGGCACCTGCGCTACCGGTCCACCTCGGCCACCGGCGAGCCCGACGTCGTGTCGGGCACGCTGCTCGTCCCGAAGACCTCCTACCCGCTCGGACGGCGGCCGATCGCGGGCTACGCGGTGGGCACCCACGGCCTGGGCGACCGGTGCGCCCCCTCCGCCTCCATGGCGCAGGGCACCGAGGCCGAGCTCGCCCTGGTCAGCCTGATGCTGCTCAAGGGCTGGGCGGTCGCCGTCACCGACTACGAGGGCCTCGGCACGCCCGGCGACCATACGTACATGGCGGGCATCTCCCAGGGCCACGCCGTGCTCGACTCCGTCCGGGCGGCCGCGCGCGTGCCCGGCGCCGGGCTGTCGCCGGACGCCCCCGTCGTCGTGATGGGCTACTCGCAGGGCGGCTCGTCGGCGGCGTGGGCGGCCCAGCTCCAGCCGTCGTACGCCCCCGAGCTGCGGCTCAGGGGCGTGGCGGCGGGAGGCGTCCCGGCGGACCTGCAGGCCGTCGCCGACAACCTGGAGGGCACCGGTGACTTCGGGCTCGCGGCGGCGGCCGGGATCGGCCTCGACGCCGCCTATCCGGAGCTGAGCCTGGAGAGCTACCTCACCCCGGAGGGCGCCGCGCTGTTCGACGCCGCGCGCGGCGACTGCGTGGCCGATCTGCGCGCCCGCTTCGCCGGCCACCGCCTGTCGGACTTCACCACGGCCGACGTCATGCACCGGCCCGACTGGCAGGCGCGCCTGGAGGAGAACCGGCTCGGAGGCTCGGCGCCGCGCGTGCCCCTCTTCCTCTACCACGCCACGGGCGACGAGATCATCCCGTACGGCGTGGGCCGCACGCTGCGCGACGCGTACTGCGCGCGGGGCGTGAAGGTGCTGTGGACCGGGGTGCCCGCGGGGAGCCACGTGCTCGGCGCGGTCGAGGGCGGCCCGCTCGCGGTCGCCTGGCTGGCGAGCCGGGTCCTCGGTCTGCCGGCGATCCCGAACTGCTGACCCGGGCCCGGGGTCGCCCCGCGCGGCCGCCCCCGGGCGCCGGCTGGCATGATCTGTCCCATGGCTGAGCACATCACGGACCTGCCCGACGTCGCCGGGCTGTCCATCGGGATCCTTGGCGGGACCGGAGACCAGGGCAAGGGCCTCGCCCGGCGCTTCTCGCTGGCCGGCCACCAGGTGCTGATCGGTTCACGCAGCGCGGAGCGGGCCCGGGAGGCGGCTGAGAGCATCGGCGACGTCCGCGGCACCGACAACGCCGCGGTGGCGGCCGAGGCCGACGTCGTGATCGTCGCGGTGCCCTGGGACGGGCATCGGGCGCTGCTGGAGTCGCTGCGCGAGCCGCTCGACGGCAAGATCGTGGTGGACTGCGTGAACCCGCTCGGCTTCGACAAGCAGGGTGCCTACGCGCTGCCCGTCGAGGAGGGGAGCGCCGCCCAGCAGGCGGCGGCGGTGCTGCCCGGCAGCCGGGTCGTCGCGGCGTTCCACCACGTGTCGGCGGTGCTGCTGCTCGACCCGTCGGTCGAGGAGATCGAACTCGACGTGCTCGTGCTCGGGGACGACCGCGAGGCGACCGACGTCGTACGCGCGCTCGCCTCGCGGATCCCCGGGGCGAGGGGCGTCTACGCGGGCCGGTTGCGCAACGCCCACCAGATCGAGGCGCTCACCGCCAACCTGATCTCGATCAACCGGCGCTACAAGGCCCACGCCGGTCTCCGGGTCACCGACGTCTGACCGAGCCCGCCCGTACCGCCGCCGGCGACCAGGGCCCTTGAGTTCGCCGGGGAGAACTCAAGGGCGGCGCCGCAGGCCCGAAGCCGTTTCGGCAAGGGCATCGCCGTGAGGCAAGCTGATGACGTGAGTGTCCATGTGCGTTCGGACGATGTCGGAGCCCCACGGGCGCAGGCCGGCCCCAACCCGCAGCACCTGCTCGCGACCTTGCTCGGTGAGTACCTCGACTCCGCGGATGCCGACCTTCCGTCGGTGGCCGTGGTCGCGATGCTCAGGGAGTTCGGCATCACCGAGGCCAGCGCGCGCGCCGCGTTGTCCCGGCTGACCAAGCGTGGCCTGATCGCCGTACGGGGATCTGGACGGCCGCCCGTGTATCACCTCACGCCTCAGGCGATCGCCAGGCATCGCCGGCGGATGGATCACTTCCTGAGCTTCGGCGCCCGCCCGCCGCTGTGGACCGGCGACTGGGTGACCGTCTCCTTCTCCATCCCCCAGTCCGCGATCTCACAGTCCGCGATCTCACAAGCCGGCCAGGGCCCACGGCACGCGGTCCGCAAGATGCTCGGGTCGCTGGGTTTCGCGCGGCTGTACGACAGCGTGTGGATCCGGCCCGGATCCGACTCCGGTCCGGTGACCAAGGCGCTGCACGAGATCCTGGACGACGTCGACGGTGGCCGATGGTCGGTGATGCACACCCGGTTCGAGGAGGAGGCCGGCCCGCACGGCCCGGCGGCGGCCTACGACCTGGCCGGCCTCGCCTCGGCCTACGAGGCTTTCGTCGCGCGGTACTCCGACCTGCGGGTGGCCGTCCGCAACGGGGAGATCGACGCGACCCGGGCACTGGTGGCCCGCACCTCTGTCATGGATTCCTGGAGGAAGTTCCCGGACATCGACCCGAACCTCCCCGAGCACCTCCTGCCGGCGCCGTGGCCCCGCCAGGCCGCCAGGGAGCTCATGCTGGAGATCCATTCGGCTCTCGGCTCACTCGCCGAGGCGCGGCTCATCCAGGTCGCGACACCGTACTGGCCGGACGCCGCGTCCTGGATCACCCACTTCCACGTATCGGAAGACTCCGTTTCCGCGCCGGCCGGCAGGGCCGGCTGAAAGAAACTTTCACTCACTCGTACGACTGCCGGCCGCGGAGGCGCGTTTCGTGGCCGCCGGAGCGCGTCAGCTCGCCGGCCGGCCGCCGCCCGCCGAGATCCCACCGGAGCGTCGGGCAGGTCAGGGATTGTGACCTGCGCCGGAGCCGTCCGCACCGGTTCGTCCTCCCGGCGCCGTGCAGGGGACCGGGGGTGCCGTCCCCGAAGGTTCACGTGATCGAGCCGGCGCCTGCCCCGATCCGATCGCTTCAGGGGCGTTCCGGGGCTGCGCGCGCACCGCTTGCCTGACGGAGTGCCGGTCCTTGACACTTCGTATCACCGCAGTGCCAGTAACTGCACATTGCTCTCATCGGCTCGTTCCGCCTGACGCGAGCGCAACGCGCAGTCGATGGTCCGTCCTGTCGATCGCCGTTTTCGACGGGCGCCACCAGCCTGGCCGCGGCGGGAGTGGTTGTGCGGTTGCCGCGCACGCCGCATCCGGCATTGAGCGCCGTCGTGACACCTTCGGAGGGTATGGATGAGAAGACGCTCGATCATCAGCGCGATACCGGCGGCCGCGGTCGCCCTGGTCTGCGCCGGGATGGTGGCGCTCACCACGACGCCGAGCGCCGCGGCGGTTGGCGGCTCGGGCCCCTACCCGGCTGATTACGAGACCTCCACCGGCCTGCCCAATCACACCATCTACCGGCCCGGAACCCTCCCGTCCGAAAAGATGCCGATTTTCGTATGGGGCAACGGAGGCTGCTCCGCCAATGGGACGGGGCAGTTGCCCTTCCTCCGCGAGATCGCCTCGTACGGGTTCCTGGTCATCGCCAGCGGTGCCCCGAACGGCTCCGGCTCGACGACGTCCCAGATGCTCACCCAGTCCATCGACTGGGCGGTCGCGGAGAACAGCCGCCAGGGGAGCAAATACAACGGCAGGCTCGACACCGGGAAGATCGCTGTAGGGGGATGGTCCTGCGGAGGGCTGGAGGCCTACGCCGTCTCCAACGACTCACGTGTCACCACGACCACCATCTTCAGCAGCGGGTTGCTGAACGACTCCGACGACTACCAGCTCCGCCGGCTGACGAAGCCGATCGCCTACTTCATCGGCGGGCCGAGTGACATCGCCTACCCGAACGCCATCGACGACTGGGGCAAGTTGCCGGCGGGACTGCCCGCGTTCATGGGCAATCTGAACGTCGGACACGGCGGCACCTACACCCAGACCAACGGCGGCGAGTTCGGCCGCGTGGCGGTGCTGTACCTCAAGTGGCGGCTGAAGGGCGACACGACGGCCGGCGCCAACTTCGTCGGCCCCAACTGCGGCCTGTGCAACACCCAGTGGCAGGTCCAGCAGAAGAACCTCACGCTCGGCGACGTCACGCCCTCCCCGTCGCCCAGCCCGAGCCCGTCCCCTTCACCCTCACCCAGCCCGTCACCCAGCCCCAGTCCGTCCCCCTCACCGTCACCCAGCCCGTCACCCAGCCCCTCACCCAGCGGCGGGACCGGGGGCTGCTCGGCGGCCTACTCGGTGCAGGACCAATGGGCCGGCGGGTTCGTGGCCGCCATAAACGTCACCGCGGGCGGCTCCGCGATCAACGGCTGGAGACTCACCCTCACCCTCCCGGCCAGAGCCACGATCACCTCCATGTGGAACGGCGTCAACTCCGGCACCAGCGGCACCGTGACCATCACCAACCAGAGCTACAACGGGCGGCTGCCGGCCGGTCAAAGCACCAGCCTCGGGTTCCAGGGCAACGGAGCGGGCGCCGGAGCCACCATCACCTGTACCGCCGGCTGATCCTCACCCCGCCGTAGCGGCGGGCCGGGACGTCGGTCCCGGTCCGCCGCCCACGGTTTCGGCGCAGGACACTGGGCACTCGCGCTTCATCTGATCGTCACCGTCCGGACGTGCGCGTTCACTATTTTTCAGGCGCTGTCACCCAGTCTGAAAGGCCTCCAGTGCTACGTCACGCCTCCGCCGGGCTCGCGCTCGCCGCGGCGCTCGCCCTGTCCGTCCCCGGTACGGCTCACGCCGCGCCCTCGCCCAAGCCGGTGCCCAAGCCGGTGCCGAAGCCGGTCGTCGTCACCGACGTGACGCTTCCCGCCCCGGCGCTCAAGGCGGTGCAGCCGTCGATCGCCGACGACCGCGGCGTCAAGCTCGGCGGCGTGGGCAGCGGCCTCTACCCGGCCGGTCCGGGCATGTACTGGATGGTCACCGACCGCGGACCGAACGGCCAGCCCACGGTCGACGGGGAGAAGCGCCGCACGTTCCCGGTGCCCGAGTTCGCCCCGGCGATCGTGAAGGTCTCCGTCACCCACGGCGGCGCGAAGATCAAGCAGTACCTCCCCATCGTGGGGGCCTCCGGCAAGAGCGTCACCGGCCTTTCCAACCAGGCGGGCCACGACGAGACGCCGTACACCTGGGACGGCCGCACGACCCTGCCGTACAACCCGAGCGGGCTGGACGTCGAGGACCTGGTGCGCACCCGCACGGGCGACTTCTGGCTGGTCGACGAGTACAGCCCGTCGCTGCTGCGGGTGTCCTCCAGAGGCCGGGTGCTGGAGCGCCACGTGCCCGCCGGGCTCAACCTGACCGGCGCCGACTACCGCGTCGAGGAGACCCTGCCGGCGATCCTGGCGAGCCGCCAGCAGAACCGCGGGTTCGAGGGGCTGGCCCTGTCGTCCGACCAGCGCACGCTTTTCCTGGCCGTGCAGAGCCCGCTGGCCAACCCGGACAAGAAGACCGCCAAGGCCTCACGCCTCGGCCGGATCCTCACGTTCGACCTGCGCAAGGGCAAGGTCACCGGCGAGTACGCGTACAAGTTCGAGGACGTGACCGCCTTCGACCCCAAGGTCAACGGCGACCAGAGCGAGATGAAGATCTCCGGCCTGGCCTACGCCGGCCGGGGCCGCCTCCTGGTGGACGAGCGCACCGACAACGTGGCCAGGATCTACCAGATCGACCTGGCCAGGGCCACGAACCTGCTCGGCGGCGCCTACGACGACCCGGCGACGACCCCGTCGCTCGAGGCCCTGACCGACCTGTCGAAGATCACGCTGCCGGGCAAGTCGCTGGTCCTTGAGCCGAACGCGCTGGTGCCGTCGTTCCCGGGCAAGATCGAGGGCGTGGCCCTGCTCGACCGGCGCACGATCGCGCTCGCCAACGACAACGACTTCGGCCTGGGCGACTTCGACGCCGACGGCCGGCTCGTCGACAGCGGGGTGCCGAACCGCCTGCTGGTCGTCCGGCTCGCCAAGCCGCTCGGCACGGGCTGACCGAGCCCGAAGGTCAGGTGGCGGTGGCGACGAGCCAGTCCGCCACCTGCCCCGGCGCGACGAGCTGGTGGAGATGCTCGCCGGGGATGCGGTCGACGGGCCAGCCCCGCTCGGCCGCCTCCTTGGCGAGCGTGGCGTACCCCTCGCCGAACCACAGGTAGGCGCTGCGCACGTGATCCCAGCGGGACGGCACCGGGATCTCCTCCAGGTAGTAGGCGAGGGGGAGCCGGGGCTGCTCGGCCACGACCACCTCCCGCGTCCGGCGGTCGGGCAGCAGGGCCGCCACGTCCTCCTCCGGCCACCAGTCCGTCCATCGGGGCAGCAGCCCCGACTCGTCGGCCATGGACCGCAGGAAGGGAACGAACTCCGGCTCGGCCGCCTGGACCGACCCCGTGCGGGGCGGCAGGGCGGCGTCGACGAACAGGCACGCGGAGATCTGCCCGGTCAGCGCCTCCGCGATCAGGGGGACGAACAGGCCCGCGTTGCTGTGGGCCACGATCGCCAGCGGCCCGCGCGGCGCTCCGGTGACCACGTCGCCCACCACGCGCGGCCAGTACGGCGGGGGCCCGGCGGTCACGTCGACCAGCGGAGGCACCACGGCCGTGTGGCCGCGCGCCCTGAGCGCCTCGGCGACCGGGCGCCACGTCGAGGGCCCGACGGACGGGCTGTGCACGAGGAGGAAGCTGACGTCCATCCCCCCATCCTGGACATGGCCGCCGGGGCGTGGAGGGGTCTCCGCTGGACGCGTAATCCCAGGGGACGGCCTGCCGATCTGACAAACGGGCCTTTCTTGGTCCATTCTGGACAGCATGAGCTCGCTGCGTCCGGAAACCCGCGCCGTCCATCTACCCCAGCCGGAGCCGAACGGCAGCAGGCCGATCTCAGTGCCGATCTACCAGACATCGGGGTTCGTCTTCGACGACCCGGCGGTCTTCGCGGACGGGATGGGCCGGCACGACGGGGCGTACGTCTACGGGAGGCTCTCCAACCCCACCGTCCGCTCGCTGGAGGAGGCCGTCGCCGGCCTGGAGGGCGGCGTGGCGGCCGTCGCGACGGGCTCGGGGATGGGCGCGATCAACTCCGTGCTGCTCGCGCTGCTCCAGCCGGGCGATCACGTGATCGCGCAGGCGCCGCTGTACGGCGGCACCGCCCACATGCTGGCCGACCTGACGGCCCGCTTCGGCGTCGAGGTGGACTACGTGCCCGAGGCCGATCCGGCCGCGGCGCGCGCCGCGCTCCGGCCCTCGACGAAGCTGCTCTACCTTGAGACGATCGCCAACCCGATGACCCAGGTCGCCGACCTGCCCGGGATGTGCGCGGTCGCCCGGGAGGCCGGGATCGTCACCGTGGTCGACAACACCTTCGCCTCGCCGGTCCTGTGCCGTCCCATCGAGCACGGCGCGGACATCGTGGTGCACTCCGCCACCAAATACATGTCCGGGCACACCGACGTCATCGGCGGCATCGCCGTCTTCGCGTCGGCCGAGCTGCACCGCCGCGTCTGGGCGTACGCCACGGACCTCGGGGCCACGGCCGACCCGTTCGCCGCGTGGCTGACCCTGCGCGGCCTCCAGACGCTGCCGCTGCGGATGGAGCGCCACTGCTCCAACACGCGGCAGCTCGCCACGCGGCTGGCCGGTCATCCCGCGGTGGCGGCCGTCCACTGGCCCGGCCTGCCGTCCCACCCGTCGTACGAGCTGGCCGCCAAGCTGATGCCCGACTTCGGCGGCGTCTTCTCCTTCGACGTGGCCGGCGGCCGCGCGGCGGGTGAGGCCTTCATGCGGCGCGTACGGCTGGCGCTGCTCGCGCCGTCGCTGGGCGGGGTCGAGACGCTCATCCTGCACCCGGCCACGACCTCCCACCGGTCGGTGAGCGCCGCCGGCCTGGCGGCCGCCGGGATCGGCGAGGGCACGATCCGGGTGTCGGTCGGCATCGAGCACGCCGAGGACCTGTGGGCCGACTTCGAGCAGGCCCTCGGCCACACTGCCTGACCCGCCCCCTCAGGCGCAGGTCTTGACTGCCGAATAGGAACTTAGGAAACTACCTAAGTGATACCGGTGGACGTCATGCGGGCCCTCGCGAACGAGCGGCGGCTGCTGATCCTGGACTGGCTCAAGGACCCGGTCGCGCATTTCCCGCCGCAGGCGGACGGCGACCTGGTCGAGGACGGTGTGTGCTCGGTCTTCATCGCCAACCGCCTGGGGATGACCCAGCCCAGCGCCACCGGGCATCTCAAGATCCTGGAGCGCGCGGGGCTCATCCATGGCAAGCGGATGCGGCAGTGGGTGTTCTACCGGCGCGACGAGGCCCGGATCGAGGAGGTCAAGCGCCTGCTGGGCGGCGGATGGTGAGCGCGCCGGACGTACGCATGACACCGGATCGGCGGACGGACGACAGCAGTGAAGGGATGACGATGCGGCTCGCACATGAGGACGTCCAGAGGGCGGCGGCGCGGATCGGCGGCCACGTCCGGCGCACGCCGGTCGCCGAGGTGGGCCCCGGCCTGCTGCTGAAGCTGGAGGGCATGCAGCACTCGGGGTCGTTCAAGGTGCGTGGCGCCTTCAACCGGATCCTCGCCGCCGTGGAGGCGGGGCCGTTTCCCGAGGGCGGCGTCATCGCGGCGAGCGGCGGCAACCACGGCCTCGCCGTCGCGTACGCGGCCCGGGCGCTGGGCGTCCGGGCGGAGATCTTCGTCCCCGAGGTGTGCGCGCCGGTGAAGGTCGAGGGCCTGCGGCGCCTCGGCGCCGAGGTCACCCAGACGGGCGCCATCTACGCGGACGCCTACGAGGCGTCGCAGAAGCGGGCCGCCGACACCGGCGCGCTGGAGATCCACGCGTACGACCAGTACGACGTGGCCGCCGGGCAGGGGACGCTGGCGGTGGAGCTGCTGGAGCAGGTGCCGGACGGCGTCGACACCGTGCTGGTGGCGGTCGGCGGCGGCGGGCTGGTCGCGGGGATCGTCGCGGGCCTGGACGGGCGCGCCTCGGTCGTCGCGGTGGAGCCCGAGCTCATCCCCACGCTGCACCGGGCGCTGGATGCCGGAGAGCCCGTCCACGTGGAGGTCACCGGGGTGGGCGCCGACGCCCTCGGCGCCAGCCGGATCGGGCGGATCGGCCTGCAGACCACCACCGGGCGCGTGTCCTCGGTGCTGGTGAGCGACGACGCCATCGTGGAGGCGCGCCGGGCCCTGTGGCGGGACTTCCACGTGGCGGCCGAGCACGCGGGCGCCGCCGCGCTCGCCGCCCTGCGGTCAGGCGTCTACGTCCCGGAGGACGGCGAGCGGGTGGCCGTGATCGTGTGCGGGGCCAACACCGACCCCGCCACGCTGACCGGCTGAAACCGGGGAGGCCTCAGCGGTAGGCGTGCTCGACCGTGGGGAAGGCGCCGGAGACGACCTCGTCGGCGAAGGCGCGCACCGCGCGGTCCATCTCGCCGGCCAGGTCGAAGTACTTCTTCACGAACTTCGCCGGGCTGGGCGTCAGGCCCATCAGGTCCTGCCAGACCAGCACCTGCGCGTCGGTCTCCGGGCCCGCTCCGATGCCGATCGTCGGGATGCTCAGCGACGCGGTCACCCGGTGGGCCAGGTCGCTCGGCACGCATTCGAGCACGACGGCGAACGCGCCCGCGTGCTCAAGGGCCTTGGCGTCGGCCATCAGCTCCTCGCCCGCCTGGCCGCGGCCCTGCACGCGGTAGCCGCCGAGGACGTTCACCGACTGCGGGGTCAGGCCGAGGTGGGCCATGACCGGGATGCCGGCCGACACCAGCATCTCGACCTGCGGGAGGACCCGGTGGCCGCCCTCCAGCTTCACGGCGTGGGCCCCGGCCTCCTTCATGAAGCGGGCGGCGGTCTCCAGGGCCTGCTGGGGTGAGGCCTGGTAGGAGCCGAACGGCAGGTCGGCCACGACCATCGCCCGGGAGGACCCCCGCACGACGGCGGCCGTGAGCGGGATGAGGTCGTCGACGGTGACGGGCAGCGTCGAGTCGTAGCCGTAGACGACCATGGCGGCCGAGTCGCCGACGAGCATCACCGGGATGCCGGCCTCGTCGAACACCTTCGCGGTCATGGCGTCGTACGCGGTGACCATCGGCCACTTCTCGTGCCGCTCCTTGGCGGCCGCGACGTCGCGGACGGTGACCCTGCGCCCGGCCTTCCCGCCGTACAGGGCGGCGGGTCCCCGACCGGCGGGGCCGGTCGTGCTGGGTGCAACAGAAACAGAGGACATGGCTACCTCCAGGCCTCGTGGCGCCCCTATGGCGTCCCCGGACAGTCCGATCATCGCATGCCGCATCGGGCTGCAACACCCCGGACGGCCCCGGTAATCCGGTGGCGGAAATGTCAGGGGTGCAGGGCACAATGCCATGCGGAGGTAAGTGACGACGATGGCCATCGAACCTTACCGGCGAGTGCTGGCGCTGCCGGGCGTGCGCGCGTTGCTGCTGGTCGGCCTGCTCGCCAGGATCCCGATCACCGGCATGGGGATCACGCTGACCCTGCACGTGGTCAACGGCATGGGGCTGGGGTTCCTGCAGGCGGGGCTGGTGGGCGCGGCCGGCATGGCCGGCACCGCGGCCGGCTCGCCGCTGGCCGGCCGCTTCGTCGACAGGCGGGGCCTGCGCCCGGTGATGGCGGTGACCACCGTCGCGCAGCTCTGCTTCTGGTGCGCCGCGCCGAGCCTGCCGTACGCGGCGCTGCTCGTGGGCGCGGCGGTGGCCGGGGTGTTCAGCCAGCCGGTGTTCGGGGCGATCAGGCAGTGCGTCGCCGCGATGGTGCCGTCCGAGAGCCACCAGACCGGCTTCGCCCTCGACTCGATGGCCGTCGAGCTGTCGTGCATGGCCGGGCCCGCGCTCGCCGTCGCCTCCGTGACCGCGTTCGGCGGCGCCGCCACGATGTACGGCGTGGCCGTGGGCATGGTCGGCTCCGGGGCGGCGCTCTACCTGCTCGACCCGCCGACCCGGTCGGCCGCGGAGGCCGCCGCCCCGGAGGCGGCGACGCCCCGGAGAAAGTGGCTCCGGCCGGGCCTGCTCGTCCTCCTCGGCCTCACCTCGGCGCTGACGTTCACGCTGACGACGACCGAGCTGTCGGTGGTCGCCATGATGAAGTCCGGCGGCGCGACCGAGTGGACGGGCCTCGTCATCGCCGTGTGGTGTGGTTACTCCCTGCTCGGCGGCTTCGTCTACGGCGGGCTGCCGAGAGGGGTCCCGCCCTTGGTGTTGATCGGCGGTCTGTGCGCGCTGACGGCCCCGCTCGGGCTGATCGGCGGCGGATGGTGGTGGCTCTGCCTGGCCATTGCGCCGGCCGGGCTGCTGTGCGCGCCGGCGCTGTCGTCCACCGTCGACGCGGTGAACCGCCGCGTCCCGGCCGGCGCGCGAGGTGAGGCGATGGGCCTGCACGGGATGTCGCTCACGATCGGTGTGGCCGTCGCCGGCCCGGTCGCGGGCGGGATCGTCGACGCGTACGGCCCGGCCTGGGCCCTCGCGGCGGCGGGCGCCGTGGGGCTGGCGCTGGTCCTGGTGGCGGCGCCGTTCGTCGGCGGACTCTCCGGCAGGGGCCCTGTGAGCGAGGCCGCCGCCGGGTCCGCGGACAGGTCCGCGGACAGGCCCATCGAGGGGCCGGCGGAGGAAGCGGGAGTCGAGGCCGCCTGACGCGGTGCCCGCCCGCCGCCGGAGCTCGCGGGGCGAGCTCGCGGCCTGAACCGCTGGTCGGTGGGGGTGCGCGCGGAGCGCCGCCCACATTAGGAAACGATGCCGTTGCGTATCGAAATAAACAGCGCTACGCTCTCGTTGCGAAACTCTATCGTATCGAAACTTCTGGGGGACTCGTGGAAGCGCATACCGGTCACCCACGCCGATGGCAGGTCCTCGGCGTGATGGTGTTCAGCCTTCTGGCCGTCGTGCTGGACAACACCATTCTCAACGTCGCGATCAAGACGATCGCCGACCCGGTTCACGGTCTGGGCGCGACCCAGAGTGAGCTGGAGTGGGCGATGAACTCCTACACCCTGGTCTTCGCCGGCCTGCTGTTCACCTTCGGGGTGCTCGGCGACCGGTTCGGCCGCAAGCGGATGCTGCTCGCCGGCATGGTCCTGTTCGGCGTGGCCTCCCTGGCCAGTGCGTACTCGCAGGACCCGATGCAGCTCATCGCCGCGCGGGCGCTGATGGGCTTCGGCGGCGCCGCGATCATGCCGGCGACCCTGGCGATCATCTCCAACGTCTTCCCCGTCCACGAGCGCGGCAAGGCGATCGGGATCTGGGCGGGCGGCGTCGGCATCGCCGTCGCCATCGGCCCGATCACCGGCGGCGTGCTGCTGGAGCACTTCTGGTGGGGCTCGGTCTTCCTGGTCAACGTCCCCATCGTGTTGATCAGCCTCGTCCTCATCGGCACCCTCGTGCCCGACTCCAAGGACCCGAACAAGACGAAGCTCGACCCCGTCGGCGTCCTGCTGTCCATCGCCGGGCTCATCAGCCTCGTCTACGGCATCGTCAAGATCAGCGACCTCGGCACGGTCGCCGACGCCTCGGTCATCGTGCCGTCGCTGGTGGGCGTGGCGGTCCTCGCCGCCTTCATCTGGTACGAGCGCCGGGTCGAGCACCCCGCCTTCGACGTCCGCAACTTCCGCAACGCCGCGTTCTCGACCGCCATCGCCAGCGTCGGCCTGGTGTTCTTCTCGGCCATGGGCGTGATGTTCTTCCTGGCCTTCTACTGGCAGATCGTCCGTGGCTACTCCCCGCTCCAGTCGGGCGCGCTGGTCCTGCCGTTCGCGGCCGCCCAGCTGATCTTCGCCCCGCAGAGCGCGCGGATGGTGCAGAAGTACGGCGCCAAGGCCGTCGGCACGGTCGCGATGCTGGTCATCACGGCGGCCCTCGCGTCCTACGCCCTGATCGGCGTGGACACCCCGATCTGGATCCTGCTGGTGCTCACCTTCGTCCAGGGCGTCGCGATGGCCAACATCATGCCGCCGGCGACCACCGCCATCATGAACGCGCTGCCCAGGGAGAAGGCCGGTGTCGGCTCCTCGATGAGCAACGTCGTCCGGCAGGTCGGCGGCACGCTGGGCATCGCCATCCTCGGCGCCGTCCTGTCGGCCAGCTACCGCAACGGCATGGAGGGCAAGGTCAGCGGCGTGCCGGAGCAGGTCCGCCACGTGGTGACCGAGTCGATCTCCGGGGCGGCCGGCGTGGCCGCGAACCTCGGCCCGCGGGGCGACGGCCTGATGCGCGTGGCCGGCGAGGCGTTCGTCGGCGGAATCCGCTGGGCGGCCCTCGGGTCGGCGCTCGTCGCCCTCGCGGGCGCGGCCGTGGTGGCGCGGTGGATGCCGGGCCGCGCAGTCGCGCAGACTCCGGGCGGGGCTCCCGCTCCGAAGATCGAACAGGAGAAGGAAACGGCGGTAGTGTGAACTCGCGATGAAGACGCAGCAGACAGCTGAAGGGGTGGCCCGCCCGGCGGGCCGCCCGCGCAGCGAGAAGGCGGAGAAGGCCATCGTCGAGGCCACCCTCGACCTGCTCGGCGACGGCATCGGCGTGTCCGAGCTGTCGATCGAGGCGATCGCGGCCCGGGCGGGCGTCGGGAAGACAACCATCTACCGCCGCTGGACCAACAAAGAGGACCTCGTGGTGGACGCCCTGGCGTCCCTCAAGCCGCCCATCCCGCTGTCGCGCGGCGGCTCCGTCCGCGACGACCTGGTCACCTACCTCAGGGTCATCCGTGAGGAGTCGCGCCACCAGCGCACCCGCTGCATCATGAACATCGCGATGACGGACACCGAGCGTCACCCCCGCCTGGCGGAGAGGTTCCGCGAGATCGCCATCAAGCCCCGCCGTGAGGTGGTGCTGGCGGTCCTGCGGCGCGGCATCGACAGCGGCGAGCTGCGGGCCGACCTGGACGTCGAGGTGGCCATGGGGATGCTCAGCGGGGCGATCATCTGGCACGTGAAGTGGTCGGACCCCGACGAGGAGATCTCGGAGGACCTTCCCGAGCGCATCGTCGACGAGGCGCTGAAGGGCTTCCGCCCCCGGGAGGCCTGACCTCCCGGGGGCGCCGCCCCCGGTCAGGTCAGGGTCTCCCGCCACCGGTTGGTGATGGGCAGCCGGCGGTCGCGGCCGAAGTTCTTCGGCGTGATCTTCGGGCCTGGCGGGTACTGCCGCCGCTTGTACTCCGCCAGGTCCACCAGCCGGATGACCTTCGTCACCAGCTCGGGGTCGTGGCCCGCGGCGATCAGCTCGTCGCGGCCCATGTCCCGCTCCACGTAGTCGCTCAGCAGCGGGTCGAGCACGTCGTACGGCGGGAGCGAGTCGGTGTCGCGCTGGTCGGGCCGCAGCTCGGCGCTCGGCTCCTTGGTGATCGAGTTCTCCGGGATCGGCGGCGGCCCCGGCTGCGCGTTGCGCCACTGCGACAGCTTCCACACCACACTCTTCAGCACGTCCTTGATCGGCGCGTAGCCGCCGGCGGAGTCGCCGTACAGGGTGGAGTAGCCGACCGCCAGCTCGCTCTTGTTGCCGGTCGTGAGCACGAGGTGGCCGTGCTCGTTCGACAGGCTCATCAGCAGCATGCCGCGCACGCGGGCCTGGAGGTTCTCCGCGGCCAGGCCGGTCAGGGCGACCTCCTTCTCGAAGGCCGAGACGATGTCCGCGATCGGCGCGACCTGGGCGTTGAGGCCCTGGCGGCGCACCAGCTCCTCGGCGTCGGTGATCGAGTGGTCGGAGGAGTAGCGCGACGGCATGAGCACCACGTGCACCCGCTCCGGCCCGATGGCGTCGGCCGCGATGGTGGCGGTCAGCGCCGAGTCGATGCCGCCGGACAGGCCGAGGATCACCGAGCGGAAGCCGTTCTTGGTGACGTAGTCGCGCACGCCGAGGACCAGCGCCCGGTAGACCTCGGCCAGGTCGTCGAGCCGCTCCGCGACCACCGGCGGCTCCGGCTCGTACGGCTCGACCGGCCGGGCCGACAGCTCCAGCCGCTCGACCGTGATGACGGTGCCGTCGCGGGCGTCGATCCGGGTCTCCCCGGGCTCCCCGGCGGCCTCCGGCAGCTCCAGGTCGGTCACCAGCAGCGCCTCCTCGAACTGGGGCGCGCGGGCGACGAGCTCCCCGGAGGCGTCGACGATGA
This sequence comes from Microbispora sp. NPDC049125, assembly GCF_040802045.1. Lineage (NCBI taxonomy): Bacteria > Bacillati > Actinomycetota > Actinomycetes > Streptosporangiales > Streptosporangiaceae > Microbispora > Microbispora sp. NPDC049125. The sequence continues at coordinate 111,722 of NZ_JBEZDW010000003.1, forward strand.
GGGAGTCTCCGTCGAAGACCAGCTCGTCCTGGCCGCCGACCATGTTCACGTACGCGAGCGCGCAGCCGGCCTCCCGGGCCCTGCGGGCGCACAGCTCCAGCCGCACGTCGTCCTTGTCCGCCTCGTACGGCGAGCCGTTGGGCACCACGAGCAGCCCGGCGCCGGCCTCGGCCACGACGGAGACGGGCCCGCCCTCCTGCCAGAGGTCCTCGCAGATGGCGACGGCCACGTCCACGCCGTGCAGCCGCAGGATCGGCAGCCGGTCGCCGCGCACGAAGTAGCGGTACTCGTCGAAAACGCCGTAGTTGGGCAGGTGGTGCTTGGCCGACCTGGCCACCACCTCGCCCTGGTAGAGGACGGCTGCGGCGTCGAGCGGCGCCCCCTTGGGCTGGCCCACGCGCGGCGCGAGGTCGGCCCGGTCGAGGTAGCCGACCACGACGGGCAGCCCGCCGAGCCCGTCGGCGGCCAGCCGCGCCGCCGCCGCCGACAGCGTCGACAGCGACGCCTCCACGAACGACGCGCGGAGCACCAGGTCCTCGGCCGGGTAGCCGGTCAGGAAGAGCTCGGGGAAGACGACGATGTGGGCGCCGCGCGCCGCGGCCCGGTGCGTCCACTGGACGAGCATCTCCGCGTTGCCGGCGATGTCACCGACGACCGGGTTGGTCTGGGCGAGGGCGATACGCAGTTGAGGCACCCCACCACCCTAAGCGGTGCCGTCTGTTGTCGTCAAAGCGACGATAAGGGTCGGGTTCCCGGCGAGCCGGGACTGGCCGGCCCTGTCTCGCGCGCGAGACGAACGCGCGCGAGACGAAGACGCGGGTGGAGCACGACCGGCGGGTGGGGTGCGTTCAGGGATTGACGGAGCGGCGCCGTACGGCGGGGGCGAGGACGAGCTGCCCGGCCGCGGCGACGACCGCCAGGCCGCCGATCAGGAGCCACGCCAGTGACGGGCTCGCGGCGACCAGCCGGGTGCCGGCCAGTGGCGCGAGCAGGCCCCCGGCCGACCACGACAGACCGTACAGCCCGGAGTAGCGGCCGCGCAGGTGGGCGGGCGCGAGCGCGGCGACGATGGCCCCCGAGACCCCCGCCGTCAGCACCTCGCCGAGCGTCCAGACCGCGACGCTCAGGGCGAGCCACGCCGCCGACGACACCAGCGCGGTCAGCGCGAACCCGGCCCCGACGACGGCGAGCCCGGCGGCCAGCACCACGGACGGGTCGTGCCGTGACAGCCACGCGTTGGTGAGGGGCTGCACGACCACGATGAGCAGCCCGTTCACCGCCATCGCGACGCCGTACGCGCTGGTCGGCAGGCCCTTGGCGGACATGGCCAGCGGCAGCGTGGTGTAGGCCTGCAGGTAGACCATCGTGTACGCCAGGTTGATCAGCACGAACGCGACCATCAGCCGGTCGCGCAGGACGTCGCGGAAGCCGCCCGTCCCCTTCTCCGCGCGGGCGGGGCGGGTCTCCGGCACGGCCCGCCACACCAGGGCGCCGAAGATGAGGCACGTGACGGCGTCGGCCCAGAACAGCACGGTGAAGCCCGACTGGGCGAGCCACCCGCCCGCCACCATCGCGATCGAGAACCCCAGATTGACCGCCCAGAACAGCAGCCCGAACGCTCTGGGCCGGTCGGCGGGAGGCACGAGGTCGGCCACGAGCGCCTGGGAGGCCGGACGGTAGGCGTCCACCACCACGCCGAGCACGAACATGGCCGCGACGATCCCCGGCACGCTGGTGACGTACCCGAGGGTGAGCATGGTGGCGGCGGTCGCCACCATCCCGCCGGACAGCGTGATCCGGCGGCCGAGGCGGTCGGCCAGCCAGCCCGCGAACGGCTGCGACAGCAGCGACCCGGCCCCGAACGCCGCCATCACCATGCCCGCCGCCGTCAGCGACATCCCGCGCGCCTGCGTCAGGTAGATGCCCATGAACGGCTCGACCATGGTGCCGACGCGGTTGATCAGCGTCCCGGCGAAAAGCACCCAGAACGGTCGTGGAAAGCCGCCGAGCCTCGACTGGAAGAAACCCGGCCTGTTGGTCACTGAGGTCACGGCGTTACATTTCGACATCCGCCGGGCCGCGTGCCAATCTTTTAGGCACAGCTAAAGGAACGGGGGCGACGATGGCGGTGGTGTGGCGTTTCACGCCCGACGACCTGGCCCGGCTGAGGTTCGCGTTCTCGCCGCTGTGGGAGCTGGTGACCAGCCTGCGGGTGCTGCGGACACCCGCCCGCCACTCCCTGCACCTGCCCTGGCTGCGGGCCGTGCGCCCCCGCCTGCGCGAAGTGGACCTGACGGAGCTGCTCGCGCTCATCCCGCCGGACGGCTACATCCCCGACTTCCTCACCCCGCCGCCGGACACCCCGCTGCCCGACTTCGCCGCCGAGATCGAGCGCGTACGGCTCACCGATCCGCGGACGGCGGCCGAGGAGGCGGCGTGGGTGCCGACGACCGACTCCGAGGCGGTCGCGCGCTTCCGGGAGGACCCGGCCAAGGGCGTCCAGCGGGTCGCCGACCGGTTGTGCGACTACTGGGCGGTGGCGCTGGAGGAGTTCTGGCCGCGGATCCACGGCCTGCTCGACGCCGACGTGATGTGGCGCTCCCGCAGGCTGGCGGCCGGGGGAGTGCGGGAGCTGTTCGCCGACCTCCATCCCGCCGTCGCCTGGCACGGCGACAGGCTCGTCACGACCAAGAGGTGCCCGCCGTACGAAGGGGCCATGGCGCCGGAGGGGCTGGTGCTGGTCCCCAGTGCCTTCGGCTGGCCCGACGTGTCGGTGATATGGGAGCCGTACCAGCCGATGCTGAGCTACCCGGCCCGCGGCGTGGGAGACCTGTGGTCGGCCGGCCCGCCCTGCACCCCGGACGCGCTGGCGGCGCTGCTCGGCCGCACCCGCGCGCACATCCTGACCGCCGTCGAGGAGCCGAGGTCGACGACCGCACTCGCACGGCGGCTCGGCCTCACGCCCGGCGCGGTCAGCCAGCACCTGGCCGTGCTCGCGGGGGGCGGTCTGGTGGCGGGGCGGCGGCTCGGCAGGCAGGTGCTCTATCACCGCACGTCGCTGGGGGACGCGCTCGCCTCAGGGGAGTGAAGGACCGCCGCCTCACACCCCCTCGTAACCCCTGTGAAACACACAAGAGGCACACTGGTAGACGACCAGACCTGTATTTCCGAGAGGTACGCCTTGGACCGCCAGCAGGAATTCGTCCTCCGCACGCTCGAAGAGCGGGACATCCGGTTCATCCGGCTGTGGTTCACCGACGTGCTCGGTTTCCTGAAGTCGGTGGCGATCGCGCCGGCCGAGCTGGAGGGCGCCTTCGCCGAGGGCATCGGGTTCGACGGCTCCGCGATCGAGGGATTCTCGCGGGTGTACGAGTCCGACATGCTCGCCAAGCCGGACCCGTCGACCTTCCAGATCCTGCCGTGGCGCAGCGAGTCCCCAGGCGCGGCCCGCATGTTCTGCGACATCCTCATGCCGGACGGCTCGCCCTCCCACGCCGACCCCCGCTGGGTGCTCAAGCGGACGCTGGCCAAGGCCGCCGACATGGGCTTCACCTTCTACACCCACCCCGAGGTGGAGTTCTTCCTCCTGCGCGGCCGGCCGGAGAAGGGACAGAAGCCCGAGCCGATCGACGACGGCGGCTACTTCGACCACACCCCGCACAGCGCCGGGCACGACTTCCGGCGCAACGCGATCATGATGCTGGAGTCGATGGGCATCTCGGTGGAGTTCAGCCACCACGAGGGCGCCCCCGGCCAGCAGGAGATCGACCTCCGCTACGCCGACGCGCTCACCACCGCCGACAACATCATGACCTTCCGCCTGGTCATGAAGGAGGTCGCGCTGGAGCAGGGCGTCTGGGCGTCGTTCATGCCCAAGCCGTTCACCGACTATCCCGGGTCGGGCATGCACACCCACATGTCGCTGTTCGAGGGCGACCGCAACGCCTTCTACGAGCCCGGCTCCGACTACCAGCTCTCCAAGATCGGGCGGTCGTTCATCGGAGGGCTGCTCAGGCACGCCCCCGAGATCACCGCCGTCTGCAATCAGTGGGTCAACTCCTACAAGCGGCTGTGGGGCGGCGCCGAGGCGATCGCCGGGGCGGGCGGCGAGGCCCCCGCGTACGTCTGCTGGGGCCACAACAACCGGTCGGCCCTCGTCCGGGTGCCGATGTACAAGCCGCACAAGGGCGGCTCCACCCGCATCGAGTTCCGCTCGCTCGACTCCTCGTGCAACCCGTACCTGTCCTTCGCCGTGATCCTCGCGGCGGGGCTCAAGGGCATCGAGGAGGGGTACGAGATGCCCCCGGGCGCCGAGGACGACGTGTGGGCGCTCACCAGCGGGGAGCGGCGGGCTCTCGGCATCCAGCCGCTGCCGCAGTCGCTCGACGAGGCGATCGCCGCGATGGAGCACAGCGAGCTGGTCGCCGAGACGCTGGGGGAGCACGTCTTCGACTTCTTCCTCCGCAACAAGCGCACCGAATGGCAGGAGTACCGCCGCCAGGTCACCGAGTTCGAGATCGGCCGGTACCTGCCGGTGCTCTGACCCCGGACCGATCGGGCCGGCCGCCGGCCTGCGACGACACCCTGAACCACCGTGGCGACCTCTTATGGTCGCCCCGGTGGTTCTCGGCTTTCTGGGGGTATTTTCGCCGCTTTTAGGTTATTTGCGACGTTTCCGCCTATTCGCTTTCCGCTGTGGTACAGGCGCCCGCCTGCTCCGGATGGCGATGGTGCTTGCTCGACGGGGGTCCCGTACGTGAAACCTCCCGGGGTCAAGTGGACGATCTTTGTCTGTTCACGCGCCATAAATCCTCTATTGCCGTAATACACACCTTCCGCGTCCTTAGCGTGACTAGCTTTCTCGCTGCCGCACCGATGATCGCCGACCGGTGCCGGGTGCCGACGGAAGGACACGGATGCGAAAGACGGACACGCACGAAAGCCCGGCGGTCCGGGCCCGCGGGATCACGAAGTCCTTCGGTGACGTGGTCGCACTCGACGGCGTCGACCTCGACATGGCGAGCGGGCAGGTCCACGGCCTGGTCGGCCCGAACGGCGCGGGCAAGACGACGCTCCTCGGCCTGCTGCTGGGCCTGGCGGTCGCGGACAGCGGCCGCCTGGAGATCCTGGGCACGCCGGTCGGGCGGACGCTCGCCGTACCGGACGGCGTCGCGGGCTTCGTGGACGGACCGGGGCTCTATCCCTCGCTCACCGCCCGGCAGAACCTTTCGGCCCTGGCCTCCCTGCGCCGGCACGACGCCGGGCCCGCCGCCGACGTCGGCGACGCGCTGGAGCAGGTCGGGCTCACCGACGTCGCCGACGACCGTGTGCGGGGGTTCTCGCTGGGGATGCGCCAGCGGCTGGGGCTGGCCGCCGCGCTGCTCACCAGGCCGCGGCTGCTCGTCCTCGACGAGCCGGCCAACGGCCTGGACCCGGCCGGCAAGCACCATGTGCACCGCGTCATCACCGGGCTCGCCGCGGAGGGGACCGCCGTGGTCCTGTCCAGCCACCGGATGGACGACCTCGCCGCGCTGTGCTCCGACGTCACCATCCTCGCCACCGGACGGGTCGTCTTCTCCGGGCCGGTGAGCAAGCTCGCGGCGGAGAGCGGCGAGCTCGACTACCGGCTGCTCACCTCCGATCCGGCGGCCGCGCACCGGCTGGCGGCGGAGACGCCCGGCCTCCGTGTCGTGCCAGGAGGCGACCCCGGGCGACGGGCGGACGCCGCCGCCGTCGTCGTGCGAGGGCCGGTGGAGGCCCTCGACGAGCTGGTCGTGCGGCTCGTGGGAGCCGGCGTGGCGCTCCGGGAGCTGGGACCGGTGGTGACGCCGCTCGAGGCCGCCTTCCTGGCCCTGACAGGGACCGGCGTCGAGACCGGCGTCGAGACCGGTGCCGAGACCGGCGTCGAGACCGGCGTCGAGACCGGCGTCGAGACCGGCGTCGAGACCGGCACCGTGCCCGCGCAGACCGACCAGGAGGACCCGCGATGACCGCGACCGTCACCGAACCCCGGGCCGGCGCCCGGCCGGCGCCCGTGCTGCACGGCTACCGGTTCGAGCTGGTCAAGCTGCTCTCCCAGTGGCGGATCCGCCTGCTGCTGCTCGCCTGCTGGATCGCCCCCGCGGTCTTCGTGGCCGCGGTCAGCCTGCAGACCTCGCTGCCGGCCGACACGGTCTTCGGCCGCTGGATGAACGCGACCGGCTGGGCCGGGGCGCTCGTTGTGCTGGACTTCTCCTGCAGCTGGGCGCTCCCGCTGCTGACGGCACTGGTCGCGGGCGACGTCTTCGCCGTCGAGGACCGGCTGGGCACCTGGCGCCATCTCCTGGTGGCGGTGCGCTCCCCGCGGCGGATCTTCGTGGCGAAGACCCTCGCCAGCCTCACCGTGATCCTGCTGCTCGTGGCCGGGCTGGCCGCGTCGGGCATCGCCGGCGGTCTGGCCGCGGTCGGCAACCGGCCGCTCGCCGGCCTGGACGGCCATCTCCTCGCCCCGGCGGACGCGGCCGGCACGGTCCTGCTCGCGTGGGCCTGCGTGCTGGCGCCGACGCTGGCGTTCGCCGCGGTCGGCCTCCTCGGCTCGGTCGCCCTGGGCCGTTCTCCGATGGGGCTGCTGATGCCCGCGCTCCTCGCCTTCGCGCTGCAGCTCGCGCAGCTGCTGCCGCTGCCGGTGGCCGTCCAGCTGGCCCTGCCGAGCCACGCCTTCCTCGCCTGGCGCGGGCTTTTCACCAGCCCGGCGCAGGCGGGCCCTGTTCTGATCGGTCTCGTGGTGAGCCTGGCGTGGGCTGCCGCCGCCACCGCCCTGGCCTACCGCCTCTTCCTGCGCCGCGACTTCACCGACCTCGCGTACGACGGGTCGGGCCGCCGGGTCGTCGCCGCGGCCGCCGTGCCGCTGGCCGCGCTGGTCGCCCTCACCGTCGGCGTGATCGCCGTCGCGACCCCGGCCACGGGCTCGGGGATCGAGAAGGGCAAGCTGCAGGGCTCGCTCGCCACGGCCTACGCCCACCTGTACCGGCTGCAGACCCAGGAGCTCCATCGCCCCGAGGTCACCGAGGCCCAGCTGGGTGCAGCCGCGTCCTGCGACAAGGGCGGCTCCCGGGTCGCCGACGAGGGGCCGGGCAACGACTGGCGGTGCGTCGTGTCCTGGCGCCTTCCCGGCGCGACCGCCGTGGGCAGCGCCATCTACCAGCTCGACGTCACCGCGGACGGGCGGTACGTCGCCGACGGAGACGGGCCGAAGGAGGTCAACGGCTACTTCCAGGTGCGCACTCCAAACGGAGACGCGCCCAACCCCCTGTGGCAGTTCGACGGGAACGTCGACCTGCTCACCAGCACCACGAAGGATTGATCATGCAAGTCACGCGCCAGCGCTCCACGAAGGCCGGAAACGGGTCCTTCGATCGGGTCACCGGCCGCCGGGTCCGCCTCCTGGCGGCCGCCACCGCGGCTCTCGTCGTCGCCGGCGGGGGCATCGCCTACGCCTCCACCGAGGGGTTCGGCACCGACCAGGTCGGCCAGACCACCGGCAAGGGCCTGGTCGTCTCCGCCGACCAGTACATCAAGCCGATCGGCGAGCGCCTCGTCATCAACAACGGCAAGATCATGTCGTCCTCGGTCAGCCCGGACGGCACCCACCTCGCCGCCTCGATCACCGACGGCGGGATGGCGCTCGCCATCGTCGACCTGAAGAACTGGAAGGTGCAGCAGCTCGTCGGCAAGAACGCGGCGGCGAACCTGAGCATCAGCGGCAACGACGTGGGCCAGGAAGGCCCCACGTACTCGCCCGACGGTTCGCAACTGTGGCTGGGCCGTGCCGACATGTTCACCAAGTTCACCGTGAACCCGGACGGCTCCCTCGCCAACCCGGTCAACATCTCCATCGCCGCGCAGGGCTCGAAGCACGCGCTGGTGGGTGAGCCGGTGTTCTCCGCCGACGGCAAGACCGTTTACGTCGCCGTCAACGGCCAGAACCGGGTGATCGCCATGGACGCGGCCACCGGGGCCGTCCAGCAGAGCTGGGCCGTGGGGAACGCCCCGCGTGACATGGTCATGGTCGGCACCAAGCTCTACGTCAGCAACGAGGGCGGACGCCCGGCCCAGCCCGGCGAGACGACGATCAACTCCTACGGCACCCAGGTGCCGGCCGACCCGAACACCGGCGCCACCACCACCGGCACGGTCAGCGTCATCGACCTGGCGAACCCGGCCGCCGCCCCGGCGAGCATCGACGTCGGCCTGCACCCGACCGCCCTGTACGTCAAGAACGGCGCGCTGTTCGTCACCAACACCGCGACCAACGACGTGTCGGTCATCGACACGGCCGGCGACAAGGTCGTCCAGACCATCGCCACCCAGCCGTGGCCGCAGGCCTCGGTGGGCTACGAGCCCGACGCCGTGACGCTGACCGACGACGGTCACCTGCTGGTGACGCTCGGCCGCGCCAACGCGGTCGCCGTCTACCGGTACACGAGCCCGCAGGAGCCGGTCAGCTACGTCGGCCTGCTCCCGACGGACTACTTCCCGGCGGAGATCACCACCGTCGGCGACCAGGTGCTGGTCTCCAACACCCGTGGCATCGACGCCCGCCGCCCCACCACGGCCGCCGGGCACGGCACCCACGACACCACGTCGAGCCTGCAGCGGTTCACGCTGCCGGACGACAAGGAGATCGCCAAGTACACGGCCACGGTCTTCGAGCAGAACGGCTGGGGCAAGAACGACGTCAAGGTGGCCCACGGCAACAAGCAGAAGGCCGACCCGGTCCCCAAGCGTCTCGGCGACCCGTCGACGATCAACCACGTCTTCCTGATCGTCAAGGAGAACCGGACCTACGACCAGGTCTTCGGTGACATCGCGAAGGGCAACGGCGACCCGTCGCTCGCCCAGTACGGCGAGAACGTGACGCCGAACCAGCACGCGCTGGTCAACCAGTTCGGCCTGTACGACAACACCTACGACATCGGCACGAACTCCGCCGAGGGTCACAACTGGCTGATGCAGGCCGACAACCCGGAGTACACCGAGTCCACTGCCGGTCAGTACCTGCGCAGCTACGACACCGAGGACGACGCTCTCGGTCACCAGCGGACCGGCTTCATCTGGAGCGGTGCGCAGGCCGCGGGCAAGTCCGTGCGGAACTTCGGTGAGTTCCACCAGTTCCTGACCAAGCCGGCCGGCGCGACGTGGCAGAACCTGTACTGCGACACCAAGAACATGGAAGCCACCGGGGCGGACACCGCCTACACCCTGAACTCGTCCTCGCCGATCCCGTCGCTCAACGACGTGTCGGTGCACGGCTTCCCGAAGTTCGACACCAGTGTCCCGGACATCTACCGGTACGAGATCTGGAAGCGTGACTTCGACGCCAACGGACCGGCGAACCTGAACATGTTCTGGCTGTCCAGCGACCACACCGGCGGCCCGGTGAACGGGGCCGCCCAGGTCGCCGACAACGACCTGGCCGTCGGCAAGATCGTCGACAAGATCTCGCACAGCAAGTACTGGAAGGACTCGGCGATCTTCGTCGTCGAGGACGACTCCCAGGCCGGCACCGACCACGTCGACGGCCACCGCGCCCCGATCCAGATCATCAGCCCCTGGGCCAAGCACGGCGTCGTCGACAGCCACTACTACTCGCAGATCAACATGATCCGCACCATCGAGCAGATCCTCGGGGTCCAGCCGATGAACCAGAAGGACAGCGCCGCCACCCCGATGGCCGCAGCCTTCACCGGCAAGCCCGACTACACGCCGTTCACCGCCCTGCCGAACCGCACCTCCCTGACCCTGGGTCTGTCCGGCGCGAACGTGCCGTCCTGCGGCGCGGACACCCCGGCCCCGCAGGACCCGAACGCCGCCGCCGCGCCGACGGCGAAGGTCCCCGCGGACAAGCAGGAGGTCGCGAAGAAGTGGGGGGCCTGGAAGGCCAAGCAGCCGTTCAACGGGCCCGCGGCCAGGGCCGACTCCGGCAACCCGGAGCAGATGAACCGCTTCTCGTGGTACGAGGCGCACGACTACACGAAGCCCTACCCGGGTGACGGCGAGATCTACACGCCGGACCAGGTGCCGGGCGCCTACATCCCGTCGCCGGAGAACGACGGCTGACCTCCGCGCATCTCACAGGACGGCCCGCCGTGATCCCGGCGGGCCGTCCGCGCGTCCTGGATCGCCGGCATCCCGGATCGCCGGCATCCCGGATCGCCGGCATCCCGGGTCGCCGGCCTCTCCGCCGTGCCCCGCCACGTACGCCCGTGTCATGGCCGCGTTACAGAGTGCTAATGATCCTGACACTCCCGTCTGTTTAGCTGGGCCCCGGGCTGGAACAGTAAAATCGGTTCTCTTGTTACAAGTCTTGCGATGGGCCGAATTCAGACGTGACGGGGAGGCGTAACTCTATGACGGCGGCTGCGGGGCTGCGGACTGTCTTGACTGTTCCGAAGCGCTTCCGGGGGCCTGAGGGCACCGCCAACGGCGGGTGGATCGCGGGCACGCTGGCGGCGTCGCTCGCCGACTCGCTTGGCGGCTCGCCGGGGGACGCGACGCCCGCTTCGCTGGCGGGCGCGGGACACGACTCCGCCGTGGAAGTGACCCTCCATCGACCGGTCCCGCTGGAGACCGAGCTCACGCTTGAGCATGTCGGCAACGCCGTCGCGCTCTGCGACGGCGAACGCCACCTCGTCGAGGCCATCCCCGTCGTGGAGGCGCTGGAGCCCCCGCCGTTCGTGCCGTTCACCGTCGCCGCCCGCGCCGAGGCCGGCTTCCCCGGCCGCCACGGGCACGCGATCGCGGGCTGCTTCGCGTGCGGCCTGCGGGAGCCGGGGGACGGCCTGCGGATCTTCCCCGGTCCCGTCGGGGACACGGGTCTCGTGGCCGCCGGGTGGCGGGTCCCCGTGGGGGTGACCGACGAGCACGGCGTCGTCCCCGCGTCGATCGTCTGGGCCGCTCTCGACTGCGCGACCGGGTGGGCCCACTACCGCGCTCCGGCCGCCGGCTCCGGGCAGCCCGTGGAGACGGCCCTCCTGGGCCGGCTGACGGGCCGGGTGTTCCGCCGGGTCTACCCCATGGGCGCGTACTCCGTCGTGGCCCGCGCCACCGGCCGTGAGGGCCGCAAGCTCTTCGGCGTCAGCGCGGTCTACGAGGGGGACGGCACCCTCGTGGCCGCCGCGAAGGCCACCTGGATCATGCCCCGCCCGGCCGGCGCCTGAGACCGGAGCCTGAGAACGGCGCACGGCCCGGCGCCGCCTGAGAAGGGCACCTGAGGCGGGCGTACGGTCACTCCGGCCGGGTCAGCCGGTCGGCGACGACCGCGGCGCAGCGCCTGTCGAACAGGATCGTGTAGTGGTTGCAGTCCTCCACGACCTCCTCGCGCAGGCCCGGCAGCCTGGCCTTCCACACGGCGGTCACCTCGTCCGTGAGGAAGCCGGTCTCCTGGTTCAGCAGCCCGCGCGGGGCGCGCAGCAGCCACGGGGCCGGCTGGAGCGCCGTGAGCGCGGCGCCGATCGCCTCGTGTTCGACCAGCGGCCACCGGCCGTCCTCACGCACGGCCTCGGCCCGGACCCGCGACCGGACGGCTCCGGCCGGGCCCGTGGCGTCGTAGCGCACGTACTCCTCGATCACCGGGGACCAGTGGTCCCTCAGCGCCGGATGGTCCCTGAAGAAGCCGACGTAGGCCTCGACGTCGGCGTACGTCTGCGACAGCCGGGTGAGCGCCGGGCCCAGCACGGCCGCGAGCGCCTCGTCCGGGTCGGCGCCCGGGGGGAGCGGCAGCGGCAGGCCGCCGTCCACCAGCACCACGCGCGCGTAGCGCCGCTCCGCCCCGTGCAGGGCCGCGACGTACGCCCCCATGGAGTGGCCGGTGAGCACGCTCGTGTCGTCCGCCCCGACGTGGTCGGCGACGAGGGCGAGGTCGCCGGCGTGGCGGTCCAGGCCGTACGGGCCGGGCAGGCCGGCGCTGTGACCGCGCCCGCGCAGGTCGGCGGCGATCAGCGACCAGCCGGACGGCAGCGCGCCGGCGACGGCGTGCCAGGCCATCAGCGAGGCGGACACGCCGTGCGCCGCGATGATCAGCCGGGGGCCGTCGCCGAACCTGGCGATCCGCAGCCACCCGCCGGGGACGGCGACATCATCGAAATTCATGAAACGGACTGTACGGCACGACCTTCTCAGTGATGCCTTATTGGGAGATGTGTCCCTAAGCTCGCTTCATGCGTGAACGAATGATCGTCATCGAGCACGAGGCCGAGGCCCCTCTCGGCTTCTTCGCCGGATGGCTGGAGGATGCGGGAGCGGCCTGCGAGATCGTCCGGCCGTACAAGGGGGACGCGGTTCCCGATCGCGCGGGCGGCGGCCTGCTGGTCCTCGGCGGCGCGGCGTCGGCGTGGGACGACGAGGGCTACGGCTGGCTGCCGGCCACGAGGAGCCTGATGGCGCGGGCGGTGACCGACGGAGTCCCGGTCCTCGGTATCTGCCTCGGCGCCCAGCTCATGACCATCGCCTGCGGCGGCACGGTGGAGCGCGGTGACGCCGGCCTGGAGATCGGCGCCTGCGTGGTGGAGCCGCTTCCCGAGGCCGCCGCCGACCCGCTGTTCTCCGCCCTGCCGCCCGGCCCGCTGCGGGCGGTGCAGTACCACTACGACGCCATGACCGTGCTGCCCGAGGGCGCCGTACGGCTGGCAGGCGGCGACCGGTACGCCCACCAGGCCTACCGGCTCGGCGCGAGCGCGTGGGCCGTGCAGTTCCACCCGGAGGCGACGGCGGGGATCTTCGAGTCCTGGACCGGCGACGGCGACCTGCCCCCCGCCCGCGTGGCCGAGCTCAACTCCCAGGTGAAGGAGGCGGAAGCGGAGCTGGAGGCCACCTGGAGACCCTTCGCGGAGGCGTTCGCACGACTGGTGACCCGTCGCGGCTGACCGCCGCCGCCGGGTGCCCATGCCGTACGCAGGCAGGATTCGGGCGGTGCGCGGGCAATCCGCGTGATGGGCCGATTACGCTGAGAAACCGCTAAGGACGCGCACAGTGTCAGGAGTTACCGTGTGCGCGTGCTCCCAAGGCGCGTCCGTCTCGTGCGGGCGCCCGGGAGCACACCAGGTCAACAGTGGCGGGTGTCCCGATCTTCGAGGGGCGTCCGTGAGAAGCGGCTCCCGGCGGGAGCCGATCTCGGCGAGGAGGCTTCAATCCCATGTGTACGGTTACTGGGAAGGCCTGTCTCGGGGGGCCGGCGTGATCGGCGTCGGCGTGGAGGAAGGAACGGTGGACACCGCGCCTCGGATACAGACGACGGCGGGACGCCTGGCGGCGCTCGGCTTCGCCGACGGCGCCCGGGCCGAGCGGCTGCTCGACGAGCTGGGCCCGGAAGCGGTCGGCGACTTCGCGCTGCTCGACGACCTCGTCCGGGCGGCCGACCCGGACCTCGCGCTGACCTCGCTGTGCCGCCTGGCCGAGCGGGACCCGAGCGTCCTCGGGGCGTTCCGCGCCGACCCCGCTCTGCGCCGCCGGCTGCTCGGCGTCTTCGGCCTGAGCGCCGCACTGGGCGAGCACGTCGTCCGGCACCCGGAGTGCCTGCCCATGCTGCAGTCGCCGGACCGGCTCACCGACCGGGAGATGCGCGAGGAGCTTCTGCTCGCCGTGGGCGCCGACCCGGACGCCCCGGAGCCGGTCGCGGGCGGCGCCACCCTGGAGACGGCGGAGCCCGCGGTCGCCGCGCCCGCCATGGAGGCGCTGCGCGTCACCTACCGGACCCGGCTGCTCCACCTCGCCGGTCTCGACGTCGGCGGCGACGCCTCGCTGGCGGAGACCGCCGCCGCGCTGGCCGACCTGGCCGCCGGCGCCCTGGACGCCGCCCTGGCCATCGCACGCGCCGAGACCGCCGACGCAGGCGGCGCGCGGCTCGCGGTGATCGGGATGGGCAAATGCGGCGGGCGGGAGCTCAACTACATCTCCGACGTCGACGTGATCTTCGTCGCCGAGCCCAGGGAGGGCGTCGACGAGACCAAGGCACTGCAGACGGCGACCCGGCTCGCCCAGGGCATGATGCGTGCCTGCTCCGCGAGCACCTCCGAGGGGTCGCTGTGGGAGGTCGACGCCAACCTGCGTCCCGAGGGCAAGATGGGCCCCCTGGTGCGGACGCTGGACAGTCACCTGGCGTACTACGGCCGCTGGGCGAAGACCTGGGAGTTCCAGGCGCTGCTGAAGGCGAGGCCGGTCGCGGGCGACCTGGACCTCGCGCAGGAGTACGTCGCCGCGGTCAACGAACTGGTCTGGCAGGCCGCCGCCCGGGCGAAGTTCGTCGAGGACGTGCAGGCCATGCGGCGGCGCGTCGAGGCACACGTGCCGCAGAGCGAGGCCCCCCGGCAGATCAAGCTGGGGCCGGGAGGCCTCCGGGACATCGAGTTCGCCGTGCAGCTCCTCCAGCTCGTGCACGGCCGCTCCGACCCGCTGCTGCGCCGCCGGGCCACGCTGCCGGCGCTCGCCGCCCTGTCCCGCGGCGGGTACGTCGGCCGGGACGACGCCAAGGCGCTCGCCGAGGCCTACACCTTCCTGCGCCAGGTCGAGCACATGCTCCAGCTCCACCGGCTCCGCCGTACGCACATGGTGCCCTCGGACACCGCGGACCTGCGGCGGATCGGCAGAGGGCTCGGCATGACGACCGACCCGGTGGGGGAGTTCACCACCACGTGGAAGCGCCACGCCCTGGAGGTGCGGCGGCTGCACGAGAAGCTGTTCTACCGGCCGCTGCTCCAGGCCGTCGCCCGCCTTCCCGAGACCGAGTCCCGGCTGTCGGCCGCCGCGGCGAAGGCCCGCCTGGAGGCGCTCGGCTACGCCGACCCCGAGGGGGCGCTGCGGCACATCGCCGCCATCACCAGCGGGGTCTCCCGCCGGGCGGCCATCCAGCGGACGCTACTGCCGGTCATGCTCGGCTGGTTCGCCGACGCCCCCGACCCGGATGCCGGCCTGCTCGGCTTCCGGCAGGTGAGCGACCGGCTCGGGTCGACGCCCTGGTATCTGCGGCTGCTGCGCGACGAGACCGCCGTGGCCGAGCGCCTGGCCCGTCTGCTCGGCACGAGCCGCTACGTGAGCGGTCTGCTGCTCCACGCCCCGGAGGCCGTGGCGATGCTGGGCTCGCCGGCCGAGCTCGCCGTACGGCCTGCCGCGACGCTCGCCGCCGAGGCCGCGGCCGCGGTCGGGCGCCACGCGGCGAACGCGGAGACCGCGGTCACCGCCGTCCGCGCCCTGCGCCGCCGTGAGCTGCTGCGCACCGCCTGCGCCGATCTGTCCGGGCTGATCGACATCGAGGAGGTCGGCCAGGCCCTGTCGTCGCTGAACGACGTGACGATCCAGGCGGCCCTGGACGCGGCCGTCAACAAGGTCGCCGTCGAGCGGCGCGGCCAGTTCCCCACCAGGATCGCCGTGATCGCGATGGGCCGCCTCGGCGGCCTGGAGAGCTCCTACGCGAGCGACGCGGACGTCATGTTCGTGCACGCGCCCCTGCCCGGCGTGGCCGATCGCGACGCCACCGACGCCGCCCACGCCGTGGCCGAGGAGGCGCGGCGGCTGCTCGCCCTGCCCGCGCCGGACCCGCCGCTCAAGATGGACGCGGGCCTGCGGCCGGAGGGACGGCAGGGGCCGCTCGTCCGCACCGTCGCCTCCTACAAGGCCTACTACGACAGGTGGTCGTCGCCCTGGGAGGCTCAGGCGCTGCTGCGGGCCCGGTTCTGCGCCGGCGACCGGGAGCTGGGACGCGAGTTCACCGCCCTGGTCGACCCGCTGCGCTACCCGCCCGACGGCATCTCGGCCGACGCCATCCTGCACATCCGCAAGCTGAAGGCCCGGATGGAGGCGGAACGGCTCCCGCGCGGCGCCGACCCGACGTTACACACCAAGCTCGGCAGGGGCGGCCTCGCCGACGTGGAGTGGGTGGCCCAGCTCATCCAGCTACGCCACGCGGGAGCCGTACCGGCGCTGCGGACGACCCGGACGCTGGACGCGCTGCGCGCCGCGGTGGGGGAGGGCCTGCTGGACGACGCGGACGAGGCCGTGCTGGCGGAGGCGTGGCTGTTCGCCTCGCGGATCCGCGACGCCATCATGCTGGTGCGCGGCCGGGCGGCCGACAACATCCCCGGGCTGGTCAAGGAGCGTCAGATGATCGCGCGGGCGCTCGGCTACCCGCCGGACGGCTCGGAGGACTTCGTGGACGACTACCGGCGGGTGACCCGGAGGGCGCGCGCGGTGGCCGAGCGGGTCTTCTACGAGGGGTGACGGTCGCGCCGAGATTCCGCGCCGAGATTCCGCGCCGGGCGCTCACCGCGACCGGGTCACCCGGGACCGTACGGGTATTTCAGACGGCCACGCACACGTTCTCGTAGCCGTACGGATAGTAAATGTAATGCTTGTAGCAGTTCCAGTTGATGACTAGAGTGCCGCTGCCCGGAGTGATCGTCGTGGAGCCCGTATAGAATTCGCTGGTGAATCCCGCGGGGCAGAGCGTCGAGAAAGTCAGATACGTCGCGGTGTCCGGAATGTATTTCTGGTAGGTGGTCGGCTGGCCGGGGCCGGACGTGACCGTCGCGAAGCCGCTGCCGCCCGCGTCGTCGTGGATGTAGATGGAGCTGGGACAGCCGCCGCCGCCCTGCAGGCTCCTCACACCGGCCGCGGACGCCGGCTGTGCCGCACTCTGGACGACCCCCGTCGAAGTCGCGAGCACGGCGCCGAGGACGGCGATTGTCCTTCCGAGGCTCTTCGCGCGCATGAGTCCCTGCCTTTTCCTGGGAGAAGAATTGTCGCCCGAATGAAAGGCAGACGGGGCGGCGGCGGTCAACAGCGGCGATATCAGATCGTGAAACCGCCCAGAAAGGGCGGCCGTGACCGCGCCGGGGTCGCTGAAATTTTCACGCGTCCATTCCGGGGCGGCGGCGCTGTTCCCGGATCCGAGCCGTGGGGCGCTCCGCTCGTGAGCCGACGGGGGAATTCCCGGGGGAGACGGGCCGCGGGGCCGAATGGACCGTCATTGCCGAAAACATTGCCATCGCAGGCTGTGACGGTGTATCAACGGTGCGGGTGATCCCTTTGATCTCGTATTACGCGGACCTCGCCATCGGTCTCGTCCTGGCCTTCCTGCTGCTGTCCCTCCTGGTCAGCGGCATCAACGAGGGCATCGTCAAACTGCTGGGCATTCGCAGCAAGTTCCTGTGGGCGTACCTGCGGGACACGCTCGACGGGGGGGAGACCGCCGAGCGCGTCTCCGCGCCGCTGCGGGCGCTCGACCGCGTCCTCCACGCGCTGAAGGGCCTGGGCCGCCGGCTGAGGGCTCCTCTGATGGATCTGCTCCCTCCGCCCGCGGAAGGCCGTTCCCGGCTGCCGGCGACCGTGCTGGGCGTCTTCGCCAAGCTGCCGTTCGGCAAGGACCCGCGGCCTCCCTTCAGCCAGCAGCCCGCGCCGGTGGAGAGCCCGCCGCTCGCTCCCGCCGCAGACTCCGTCGCCGGCGAGCAGATGGCCGCGGAGCAGGTGGTGGCCGATCAGGTGGCCGCGGATCAGGTGGCGGCCGATCAGGCCGCCGCCGAGGCGGCGCCGGCCGAGCCCGTCATGACGGGGGCGGCCACGGGCGCCGCCCCCGGAGACGGCGGCAGTACCGGTGTCCTCGCGGCGGACGGCTCGCCCGTCCGGCTCACCGTCTCGTCGGCCGCCGGTCCCGGCGTCCCCTCCGGCGTCGATCCGGCTCATGGGGCGGATGAGGCCGATCCCGGGGAGTTGGGCCAGAGTGCGGGGGAGGATCCTCAGGTCCCCGTCTGGTCGCCGGGTGATCCGGAGGTCGACCCGGCTCATGGGGCGGATGAGGCCGATCCCGGGGAGTTGGGCCAGAGTGCGGGGGAGGATCCCCAGGTTCCCGTCTGGTCGCCGGGTGATCCGGAGGTCGACCCGGCCCACGACGCGGACCAGGCCGACCCCGGGGAGCGGGTCCCGCCCGCTGGAGGCGGCGGGAACACATTGAGCGCGACCTCTGAGACCGCGACGTCTGACGGCGGGCAGGCGCCGTCCGATGTGGTGCCGCCCAGCCAGGGCAAGTCGATGGCCGAGCTGCTGCACGAGCGGCTGCAGGAGATCGACCACCGCAAGCGCGGCAAGACGAGCATCGCCGACATCCCCCCGGCGCGTTTCGCCGTCGCCATCATGGAGATCGCCACGGAGCACGGCGGCGTCGAGAAGCTCATGCGGGATCTCGACACCCTCGGAAGCCCCCTGTACCGCCCGCTGAAGGCCGTCTGGGACAGGGCGAGCCACGACATGGAGGCGTTCCGCCACGGTGTCGAGGAGTGGTTCGACGGCGAGATGGAGCGCCTGAGCCTCCTCTACCGCCGCTACGTGCGCTGGGTCGTGGCCGTGCTCGGCCTGTTCGTGACGCTCGCCTTCAGCATGGACGCCCTGGAGTACGGCAAGACGCTGCTGAAGGACAACGCGTACCGCAGCGAGGTGACGGCCTTCGCCCAGTCGGGCCCCACCGCACTCGCCCCGTTGCGACAGGAGTGCGAGGCGGGCCAGGACCCCTACACCTGCGTGACCGACGTTCTGAGCACCCCCGCGTTCGTGAAGATCTTCACGTACGCCCCGGTGAGCGCCACGATGGACCCCGGCGGCGGGCCGGTGTGGCGGTGGCGGGGCGGCGAGTGGTGGCATCGCCTGTCGTCGCCCGCGCACTGGCCGGGCTTCCTTCTCACCCTCGTCGCCCTGCTGTTCGGCGCCCCGTTCTGGTGGGACATCCTGCGCCGGATCAGCGGCGTCCGCTCACGCTCGAGCGGGGGCTCGGCATGAGCCGCCCGCGGGGCGCCGCGAGCCGCCTCGAAGGGGAGCCGGTCAGGCGGCGGCTCTGCCTCGCTTGAGCAGCGTGGCGACCTCGGTGACACGGGACCCGATGTGGGCGGCGCCGGCGAGCTTCGTGTCCCCCACCGGGTACGCCCCGTTGCCGTCGGTGTGTGAGACGCCGTACGGATTGCCGTGCTGGAACACGATCGGGTCGCTGTAACCGGGCGGCACGATGATGCCGCTCCAGTGGGTGAAGATGTTGTTCAGCCCCACGATGGTCGTCTCCGAGCCGCCTCCGGTGCCCGTGGAGGTGAACGCGGCGTAGACCTTGTCGGCGAGCTTGCCCTGGGCCCACAGCCCGCCGGCGGTGTCGATGAACTGCTTGAGCTGCGAGGCCATCTGCCCGAAACGGGTCGGGGTGCCCAGGACAACGGCGTCGGCCCACACGAGATCGTCCAGGGAGGCGAGCGGGACGTCCCTGGTGGCCTCGGCGTGCGCCGCCCACTCGGGCTTGCTCGCGACCACCTCGGCGGGGGCGAGCTCCGCCACCCGGCGCAGCCGTACCTCCGCCCCCGCCTTCTCCGCGCCGTCGCGGACGGCCTCGGCGAGCGCGTGCACGTGGCCGGTGGCCGAGTAGTAGACGACGGCGACCTTGGTCTGGACGGTCATGGATCGATCCCTTCGAACAGGTGAGGATGGTGGCGCCCACTCACTCAGAGCCCCTGGGACGTGCCTGACCAGGCACGACAGAGCATGGCTAATGAATAGTAAGTGGCTTACTAAGGGCGCAACCGCCGATGTCGAGAAGGTTAGGATCCCTACTTACGTGTGTCAAGCAGCTTATGAAAGGTAAGGGATGTATGATTGGCGTATGAGCTCCCCCTCTGAGATGTCCGCCTTCTGCCCGCGGTACCACCACGCGGTCGAGATCATCGGAAGGCGCTGGACGGGAGCCATCCTGCGCGGAATGCTGGTGGGCCTCACCCGCTTCTCCGACCTGGCCGCCGCCGTGCCGGGGCTGTCCGACAGGATGCTGTCCGAGCGGCTGAAGGAGCTCGACGCCGAGGGGATCGTCACGCGCGTGGTGCTTCCCGAGACCCCCGTACGCGTCGAGTACCACCTGACCGAGAAGGGCCGCGCCCTGGGCACGGCCATCGACGCGCTGACGGAATGGGCCGAGGAGTGGGTGGACCCGGTCGAGCCGGTCGCCTCCGGGCGAGACCGCTGACCGGGACCGCCCTGCCGGTCTCTGCTGATCTCTGCCGGTCCCTGCCGGTCCCTGCCGGTCCCTGCCGGTCCCTGCCGGCCCCGCCGGGACGGCGGCGCGGGGACGCGCGGTCAGTCGCCGGTCACGCCGTCGGCCATCTCGCGGAGAATGTCGAGGTGGCCGTTGTGCCGGGCCGTCTCCTCGACGAGGTGCATGAGGATCCATCGAAGCGTCATGTGGCGGCCGTCCCTGACGGGGCGCTTCGCCGTGTCGTCCAGGTCGTGTGAGGCGACGAGCTGCCGATAGCGGGCGCACTGGGCCTCGTAGTCGCCGAGCAGCCGGGCGAGCGGGATCTCCACCCCGAGGCTCATCTCGCGGTCCGGCTCCTCCTTCGTCCACGGTCCCTTGTCCTCCTCGCCGAGGAACACTACCTGGAACCAGGAGTACTCCACCCAGTGCAGGTGGCTCACGAGCCCGGACATCGTCATCAGCGGCGAGCCGGGCAGGGGAGCGCTGCGGGCGTGTTCCTCCGACACCCCCTCGCACTTGGCGTGCACGGTCGCTCGCGTGTAGTCGAGGAAGGTCGTCAGCGTGGCGCGCTCATCCCAGCTGGGGGGTGTGTCGGTGCGTGTCATGGGGCGCATCCTGGCCGCCCGCGGCTCGCATGTCGAACGATTAAACGCCCGGCCTCGGGGAGAGCGGCAGGCGAATACGAGAGCACCGCTCTTGACGTGATCGATCTCGATCAGAGAGCATTGCTCTCATCGCGAAGCGCTGCACTGAAGGAGCCCGCCATGGCGAGCAAACTGTTCTACTCCGGCCCGTCCCTGAGCGTCCTGCACGACGACTACGCCGCCAGAGGGCGTATCGACACCGACGCCCCGCTCGTCTCCACCTCCCACCTCGTCGTCGACGCGCCGGTGGGCAGGGTCTGGGAGGTCATGGCTGATCTCGCCTCATGGCCGTCCTGGTCGTCCGGGATCGAGATCGTGGAGCTGTCCCACGTGCGGCCGGGCGCGCCGTTCCGGTGGAAGATGAACGGCGTCACGCTCCGATCGCGCTTCGCCGTGGTGGACACGGAGCGCGAGCTGACCTGGACGGGGACGTTCTTCGGCTACAAGGCGGTGGATCGGCACGTCCTGGAGCCGATCGAGGGAGGACGGACCAGGGTCACGATCGAGGAGTCGCTCGCCGGGCCGCTCCTGCCCCTCCTGTACGGCCAGGGCAAGCTGCGGGCCAATCACGAGCGCTGGCTGGCCGACCTCAGGAGAGCCGCCGAGGCCGGCGCGCAGGCCTGAACGGGTGCCCGCTCATGCGGAGGCTTGCTCTGGTCGTCGGCGCTTCACAGCTCGCCGCCGCTCAGCGCGGTCCAGGCTCGAACATGAAGGGCTGAGTGTGGGTGACGAACTGGAAACCCCGCTTTCTGAGCGTGGGCTCGGAGGTGGGCAGCGCGTCGACGAAGACGTGGGTGCATCCTCGCTCGCGCGCCTCCCGCAGCCTGGCGCCGACCAGCGCGGTGAACAGGCCTCGCCTCCGGTACGCCGTCCTGGTCCGGCCGCCTGCCAGTTCGGCGTACCGGCTGCCTTCCCTGAAGTGGACCCGGCCGCAGGCCGCCGGCTCGCCGTCGACGTAGGCGATGTGGACGCTCATCCGCCGGGGTGCGTCCCGCAGGACCTGGGCGAGCCGCCGCCGTTCCTCCTCGACGTCGTGCCGCCCGATGTCACGGGCGATGTCCGCGTAGTCGGCCAGGCCCCGCTGGTCCACCACTCGCCTGATCTCGCAGCCGGAGGCGCCGAAGCCCGCCAGGGCGGCCTCGTCGACGGCCAGCACCAGCACGCTCTCCCGATCGTCGGGCTCGAAGCCTTCGGCGGCGAGGCGGCGGCCCAGGTCCGGCGGCTCGTCATGGCCGTAGACCTTCCACTCCAGGGTGTATCCGGCCGCCCGTGCCAGTGACATCTCCGCACGGATGACGTCGCCGATCTCCCCTTCCGGGCAGGCGGAGTACACGATCCGGCACTCGGCGCCGTCCGGCGAACGCTCCCGTACGACACGGCCGCGCTCAGCCGCCTCGCCGGCGGCCCGGCGCTCCTCGTCGAGGCCTGCCAGGATGGTGTGGTTCACGTGGTTTGTCCAGCTCTCTGCGTCAGGGGCCCATCGGAGTGCAGTCGATGATGACGTGCCCGAGCGGGGTCGTATCGACGTCGGCGACCTCGAGCCCGGCTTTGGCGGCGAGGGCGATGTAGTCCTCGACGGTGCGTTCGCGGCCGCCGCAGAGCACGAGCATACGCAGGTTCATCTCGGCGAACATGGCCGGGTCGTCACGTGAACCGCCACGCGACTCGATCATCATGACCCGTCCGTCCCGCCCGGCCGCGTCGGCGCACCGGCGCAGGATCAGCGTGGCCTCGTCGTCGCCCCAGTCGTGCACCACACGCCTGAGCACATACACGTCACCTCCGGCGGGCAGCGGATCGAAGAAGCTCTGGCCGGCGAACTCGCACCGTGTGTCCAGCCCGCGCTCGGCCAGGTGCCGCCGCCCTCGATCCACTGTCTCCGGCAGATCCACGAGCGTGCCCCGCAGATGCGGGTTGGCGGGCAGCACTTCGGCGAGCAGGATGCCTGTGCCGCCGCCGACGTCGACCACGTGCCGCACAGCGGACCAGTCGTACCCCCGGGCCGCGTCGGTGACGTAGTCGGGTCCGGTGGCCATCACCGCGTCGAACGACTCGCTCATCTGCGGGTTCGCGGCGAGATAGTGCCAGAACGGGGCGCCGAAGACCGTCTCCCACGCCGGTTGCCCGGTGCGGACCGTGTGCAGCAGGCCGGTGAACGCCACGTCCATCTGCCCGCCGAACCCATCCAGGTCGAGCCACATCCGCATCCCGGAAGGATGGCCGGACGCCAGCAGCGCGGCGGGCTCGTTGACCGCGAACCTGCCCGGCTCCCGTTCGGTGAACACCCCCCGGCAGGCCAGGTGACTCAGCAGCCGGCCCAGCGCGTCCGCGTCGGTGCCGGACCGGTGTGCCAGCTCCTCGACGGGCACCGTGTCGCCGCCCATCAGATCGGTGAGCCTCAGCGAGGCCGCGACCCGCACCGCCATCGGCGTGACCAGGTCGATCACGGGTGCCAGCACCTCCCATGCCGATTCCCATGTCGACCGCGTGCCCTGCTCGTCCTGCTCGTCGGCACCCGTCACGGCCACGACCCCTTCTCTCGCTTCGGCGCATCCCCATGCGGAGGGCACGAACCG
Source organism: Microbispora sp. NPDC049125 (assembly GCF_040802045.1). Lineage (NCBI taxonomy): Bacteria > Bacillati > Actinomycetota > Actinomycetes > Streptosporangiales > Streptosporangiaceae > Microbispora > Microbispora sp. NPDC049125. The sequence goes on from NZ_JBEZDW010000003.1 coordinate 134,965, forward strand.
AAATCCCCGGCTGTCGGTGTGCCGATTCTGCACCGCCGCACCGACAAAAACCGGTGTGGCAGCCGATCGCGGATCCGTTAGTGTGCCCGGATGCCTTCTCAGCGGACCCTGCTGCCGCGCTCGACGCCGTCCGCCTCGGGGATTTCGCCCCGTTCGATCGCCGCGCTGCTGGACCGGCTCGAAGCACGATCCGTCGAGTGTCACTCCCTCATGGTCGTACGCCACGGTCACGTCGTCGCCGAAGGCTGGTGGGCGCCGTACTCGGCGGAGCGCCCGCACCTTCTCTACTCGCTGACCAAGTCGTTCACCTCGGTCGCCGTGGGAATCGCGATCGCCGACGGGCTGCTCTCGCTGGACGACCGGGTGGTGGACGTCCTGCCCGAACACGTCCCGGCCGGCATCTCGGACCAGGCACGCCGTCTCACCGTTCACCACCTGCTGTCCATGACGACCGGACGCCGCACCGACAGCCTCGCCGAAGCCTGGCGCCTGGAACCGGACGACCTGGTGAAGGGTTTCCTGCGCGTACCGTTTCCGGAGCCCGAGGGCACACGGCACGCCTACGACAACGCGACCACCTTCATCCTGGCCCGGATGGTGGAACGGGTCACGGGCCGTAGCCTGCAAGACCTGATCGACGAGCGCCTCTTCACGCCGATGGGCGTCGACCATGCCGAATGGGACCGGGTGGCGAGCGGCGCCGTCTTCGGATTCCACGGGCTGCACCTCACGACCGAGGCCGTCGCCGCCTTCGGCGAGCTGCTGCTGCGCGGAGGCCTCTGGGGCGACCGGCGGCTCGTCCCGCGCGAATGGGTGGAGCTCGCGACCAGACGGCACATCGACACCCTGCGCCCCGAGGACGGATCGGGGGACGCCGACTACCTTCGCGGGTACGGCTACCAGTTCTGGATGTCGCGTCACGGCTACCACGGTGACGGCTCCTTCGGCCAGCTGTGCGTGGTCGTCCCGTCGCACGATCTCGTGGTCGCCATGACCGGCGCCCATACGCAGGCACAGGCGGTGCTCGACGCGATATGGGAGTGCCTGCTGCCCGGCATGGACCATGCGGAAAGAGCCCAGGACGAGGAGATCCTCGCCGATCGGCTGCGGCGGCTGTCATTCGCGCCCGTGGTTGGTTCGGCCGCCCCGGAGCGTTCCGTCACGGCGAGACTCGACGCCTCCGCCCAGGATTCGGCTCTGCCCGATGGGACCCCGGTGACCGTCGATCCCGTGGAGGGTGGATGGCTCCTGCGGTTCGGGTCGTTCCTCAACGTCGAGGCCGGCCACGGCGAATGGCGGGAAAGCTCGCCGCTCGGCCGCCCCGTCGTCGCCGCCGGCGCCTGGCTCGGCGAAACGTTCGTCGCCGACCTCTACGTCATCACCACCCCGCACCGGGTCCGGCTGGTGGTCGACCCCGACGCGGGGACAGCGGTGGCGACGTGGAACATCGTGCCCCTGACCGGCCCCAGTCTGGACGTGCACCTGCGGTCGCCGCTGATGACCCGGCCCGATGTCGCGTAGGCGCGGCAGCCGATCACACGTCGTAGTACAGCTTGAACTCTCGCCTGGCAGTTCTTCACCTGCGCCGATCACGTCGAGTAGTGCTCTGACCAGGCAATATAGCTCTCAACGTCTGCCATGGACTTCTGGCGTTTCACGGTCTCGGACGGAACCAGAACGGAACTGACATCTGCGTCGCTCTCATCCGGGAGAGAGGACGAGGTGCTGACATATCTGATTTTGTGACCACTGACCTATTCGGCGTAGAAGTCGCCGACCAGGTGGACATAATACCGGTCACCTGCGCGAATATCCGTGCAAGTCCGCAAAAGTTTGGGGTCGTTCGCCCCGTTGCAACCCACTTTGTCGTTCGTTCTCCTTGAACGCTACGCTGCTGGTTCGTCAATGGTCTGCAGCCCGGCCAGCGTCCGGGACAAGGCGAACCACGCTTTCAGCCGAACCCAGAACCGCCAGCGTGGCCCGTCCAGTACTACGGCCATTTGCTTCGTCAACTCCAGCACCCGAGCGCACTGCTCTGACCGCGAGCGTCCAGACAGAAGCACCCCAAGCTGGACGAACAGGTAGTCGGCGACGAGCGCCCGAGCCGGTCCAGTGAACGTCGCTAGGTAGCGTCCCGCGTCGTCGACCAGTTGTCGAACCTCAGCTTCCAGCCGCTCGAACTGCCGCGCCCGTTCAGCCCGGAGCTTCTTCAGCACCGCCTCGCTCACTCCGGCCGGCATCTCCATCGCCGCCGCTGTAGCCGCCATTCCGATGACGGCCAGCCGAGCGAGCAGTTCCCGCCGGGTCCGCACCGCCTCCAGGATGCGTTCCTTCCGCGCTTCCAGACGAGGCTTGGCCGCGTATTCGATGCCTAGGGTGACCACCAGCGACACAGCTGTCGGCACCAGTAATGACTCCAGATTCAACGCCACTTCTCCATCTGCCACCTGGCTGAAGAGTCGAGTGTAATGAGTCGACAGGCTGCCGTGCGCGGCTATGACCGCGAACAGATGCGACGAGATCCCGGCGCGTCCCGCTGCTGACTGCATCATCAGGTTGAAGGGTCAGTGATCGACATGGCGGTCTATAGGCCGGGTTCTTCTGAGGTTCGTCGAGTGACCTGCGGCGGGACGGTCAGTAACGCGCTGAGCAGGCTTTTTATGTTGCACTCGTTGTCGGCAGTTTGCGGAATCTTGCGCGCTCTGCCGGAACAGGGGCGGAACAGAGGGCGACGTCACCACAGCACAGATCCAGTTCAAGATCGCTTGGGCTGGATGCGGAAGATCTAGTGTGACGGCTCTAATGGTTAGATACTGACGAGACTGGTGTGTTTAGCTGATTGGTTGGCTTCTAGGTTTTGGGAACCCGCAGCGCCGGTGAGGAGTTACTAGAGGCAGGAGTTCGTATCCAGCATCCCACTCTGGAGGTTTGGTGGTTCAGCACCCCAATGATCTTCGGCCTCCTGGTGCTCAAACTCTCGTAGCGCGTTCTGTAGCTTTCACAATTATCCCTCTAGTTGTGGCTACGATACTCCTGATCGACCTGATATGGGAGGTGGTGCGCAGTAATGTATCGCCTACATTTAGGCAAGAGTGGCCTTTTAGGTTCACCATTCTAGATTCAGAAGTAGCTGCGGTCCTTTTGGTTGCGGTAGGGGGGCTAATCTTTGCTCGTGAGCAATTCGCCAGATCCGTTAGGCCGCTTATCGGTTGGAGTAGCGATATTGCAGGAAACTCCACTTTGATGGATCAGGACCCAAGCTGGCTTATAAGAATCCATAATGGTAGCCCGGGTCCGTGTGTTGTACACGAGTGCTTCTATCGCGTTAGTATTGCGCAGAGCAATCCTAGTGAAAATCCAAGTAGCGAAGTCTCGGCATGGGGATCGTATGGTGATGTAGTTGAGAGCCTGGCGGCAGTTGGCCTGAAAATAGGGCGAGACTACGGCCTGGACCATAGCGCTCGCGGTGGCGTCATACGCTCTCTGTCCGCAGGTGAGGGCCGGGAACTTGCTGCGTTCTCGGCTTCGGCTCTGCATCTGATCGAGTCACTCGACATCAAATTTCGAGTGATCGATATCGCTGGCAATACTCACGAACGCGTAGTTTACACTTTATATTCCGTGCCGAGCCGCAGCGGAAATTAAAAACCCATGGTGACCGTGGTCATCCGTCTGCTGGGCTTGCCTAGGTCGATGGCAGGCGGGATGCGCCCGCACCCCAGCCACCCCACCAGCCGCACTAGCGTGCGGCCCCCATCCCCGGAGCCGGAGCGCCCCAGCCGGAGGCGAACAACAGCCGGCCTCAGGCTCGGCACCTTCCAGCCCCCCGCGATAGCTCTGTACGGTCGCCAGCGGCCTTCCCCCGTCCGCGCGGCTCTTAGCCGGCCGCCGGGAGCGTCAGCGGGAGGCGGCGGCGTGCCGTGACGGCGGCGCGTGCGGCCCGGCTTCGGGCCGCCTTGAGCGAGCAATGCGGAAAGCCCGTGGCAAGGTGCAGGACCTTCCCACGGGCTTCCGATTCCACGACTTGCGGCACTACCTCGCGTCGCTCCTGATCTCCTCTGGCGCTGATGTCAAGGTCGTTCAGGCCCGTCTCCGGCATGCCAGCGCCAAGACCACGCTCGACACCTACGGCCACCTGTGGCCCGACTCTGACGAGTCGACCCGGGCCGCCGTCGATGCGGTGTTCGCCGCTCGGACGGAACTGAGGCAGAACCAGACGGGCACCGCGCGGTGAACGAGCACGTCACCGCGCGGTAGCCGATCACACGTCGTAGTAGAGCTCGAACTCGTGCGGGTGCGGGCGCAGGCGGATCGGGTCGATCTCGTTCTCGCGCTTGTAGGCGATCCAGGTCTCGATCAGGTCCGGCGTGAAGACGCCGCCCTCCAGCAGGTACTCGTGGTCGGCCTCGAGGGCGTCGAGGACCTCGGTCAGCGAGCCGGGCACCTGCGGGATGTTGCGGGCCTCCTCCGGCGGGAGCTCGTAGAGGTCCTTGTCGACCGGCTCCGGCGGCTCGATCTTGTTGCGGATGCCGTCCAGGCCCGCCATGAGCTGCGCCGCGAAGGCGAAGTACGGGTTGCAGGACGGGTCCGGAACGCGGAACTCGATGCGCTTGGCCTTGGGGTTGGAGCCCGTGATCGGGATCCGGACGCAGGCCGAGCGGTTGCGCTGCGAGTAGACGAGGTTCACCGGAGCCTCGTAGCCCGGCACCAGGCGGTGGTAGCTGTTCACCGTCGGGTTGGTGAAGGCCAGCAGCGACGGCGCGTGCTTGAGCAGGCCGCCGATGTAGTAGCGGGCGGTGTCCGACAGCCCGGCGTAGCCGACCTCGTCGTAGAACAGCGGCTCGCCGTCCTTCCAGAGCGACTGGTGGCAGTGCATGCCGGAGCCGTTGTCACCGAAGATCGGCTTGGGCATGAACGTGACCGTGCGGCCGGACTGGATGGCCGTGCTCTTGATGATGTACTTGTACAGCATCAGCTTGTCGGCCGTCTTCAGCAGCGTGCCGAACCTGAAGTCGATCTCGGCCTGGCCGGCGGTGCCCACCTCGTGGTGCTGCATCTCGGTCTCGATGCCGGCCTCGATGAGGTTGCGGACCATCTCCGAGCGCAGGTCGGTGAAGTGGTCCATCGGCGGGACCGGGAAGTAGCCGCCCTTGAACCGCGGCTTGTAGCCGAGGTTGCCGCCCTCCTGGGCCTTGCCGGTGTTCCAGGCGCCCTCGATGGAGTCGATGTGGTAGAAGCTCTCGTTCGCTCCGGTGGAGAAGCGCACGTCGTCGAAGATGTAGAACTCGGCCTCGGGGCCGAAGTACACGGTGTCCGCGATGCCGGTCCCCTTGAGGTACTCCTCGGCCTTGCGGGCGACGTTGCGCGGGTCGCGGCTGTAGGCCTCGCCCGTCAGCGGGTCGTGCACGAAGAAGTTGATGTTCAGCGTCTTGTGCTGACGGAACGGGTCCAGCACAGCCGTCGAGGGGTCGGGCAGCAGCAGCATGTCCGACTCGTGGATGGCCTGGAAACCACGGATCGACGATCCGTCGAACATCAAGCCGTCGGAGAAGACGCTGGGCCCGAAGTTCTCGGACGGGAAAGTGAAGTGGTGCGTCGTCCCCGGCAGGTCGGTGAACCTGACGTCAACGAACTGCACACCCTCGTCCCGGATGAAATTCAGGACGTCATCTGCGGAGTTGAACACTCTCGAACCTCCCAGGGGCATGGGCTAGCAGACCCGAAAATAGGCCTGTGCCGTTTCCGTGCCATGTCTCGATTGTTTCGCGCGTGTTAATGGAACACGCATGCCGGCACACACCCCGGAGGTCGCGTGCGAAGCCTCGGCGCGCGCACGGGCGGTACTGCCCGCCACTTACCACTGTACGACTTCCGCGCAGGTCAAGTGCCCAATGAGAGCCGGCATTCGTTCGGGTGGGGCACATCCTCCCTCCGGTCGTAGGGGTCGAAGGGCGCGCCGGAGGGCTCGACCTTCCGGGGCTGCCCGCTGAAGTGGGGATGAACGAATCCGTCGTGGACGTCGCAACTCGCCCCGGCCGTCCCGATCGACTCGCTTTCCACAACGACGACTGTCTCCCCGTCTTCTTCGCGCGCGGAGAATTCCCCCTTGTAATGCCGGACCAGCCGGGTCGGCGCCCGCCGGTCGCCAGGCCGGTTCACCGCGTACACGAAGAGGTAGTCCACGCTGATCGTGACACCTCCGGGGCGGCCGTGCCCGTCCCGCCGGGAGGGGACGCGCGGCGTGACGGTGGTCTCGCCCTCCACCTTGACGACATCGGTCGCCGGCTCCGCCTCACCCGGGGCGAGGCTGAAGACGCGTGACCGGCTGTCGGACGGGCCGCCCTTCCCGAGGCTCCGGAGGAAGGCCCGCCGCTGCGCGGGTTCGAGGAGCCGGATGAAGGCGTCGGGCCGCCCGCCCCGCAGGGTCGCCGGGTCGAGGTGGGCGGCGGCCAGCAGCCGCCGTACCCCGCTGAGGGCCGCGGCGACCTGCGCCCGGCTCAGCCCTCCGAGCGCCAGCGGCGGCGGCATGACCAGCCCTTTCTCCCCGTCGGCGTAGCCGGCGGCCGGCGACCCGGCGAACGGGTCGGCGGCGAGCATCGTGCCGAGGCCGCCGCTGTCCGCGAAGGCGTCGTCCTGCTCGGCGAGGGGAGTGAGCACGGGGCCCGGCCGGGCGACGGCGGGGCCGATGGCCGGCCGGGCCGCGGGCTCGCCGCCGCCTCTCAGGGAGCCGAACCGGTCGAGGACGTCGGGACGCAGGCTGATCACCAGCCCCACGACGACCACCACGGCGGCGAACGCGATCACGACGACCGGCGCGCGCCCCCGGGGCGGCTGGGGCCGCCCGGTCCCGAGCTCGGCGTTCCGCGTGAGCCGCCGGATCTCGTCCTCGTCGAACTGCGCGACCAGCGCCTCGAAGCGCGCGTCGATGTCATCAGGGTCCGCCGGCCGCACTGTCCACTCCAAGCGCTCCAAGGAGAAACGATCACAATAGAGGACGAAACAAGCGATGGCGTGCCCATGATGACCCTCCAGGCCTCCGGACGCCAGACCGGTCACCCCTCCCGATACGCTGACGACCATGAGTGACCGGCAGCCGACGCGATGGACGCAGACCTGGCTGAGCGGGCCCCGGGCCGCCGGGGCCGGCCTCGGACACCCCGGCGAGCGGCTGGGCCTGCCGGAGCAGGGGCGCGGAGCGGTCGCCCCGTGGGGGCGCCGGCTCGTCGCGGTCGTGGTCGACTGGGTGCTGTGCACCTGGGCCATCGCCGGAGGCCTGCTCCACGCGAAGGGCCAGGAGCTCGGCGTCGTGGCGCTCGGGGTCTTCGCCGCCGAGTACGTGCTCCTCGTCGGCACGATCGGCATGACGTTCGGGATGCGGCTGCTCGGCATCCGGGTGGCCGCCCTCGACGGGGGCCGCCCGTCATTCGCCGGCGTGCTGGTCCGCACGTTCCTGCTGTGCCTTGCCGTCCCCGCGCTGATCTGGGACAGGGACCGCCGCGGCCTGCATGATCGCGCCGCCGGCACCGTCGTGGTGAATCTCTAGCCCGCCTCGGGACGCCGGCACCGGAAGATGGCGGTGCCGGGCAGGACCCGGCCGCGCAGCGGGCTCCACCCGCCCCAGACCCGGTCGTGCCCCCCGGGCCACTCGGGCTCGATCAGGCCGGTCAAGATCAGGCCGGCGGAGACGATCAGGCCGACCCAGTCGCCCATCGTGCGGTGGTGCTCCACGTAGGACGGCACCCCTCCGGAGGAGAACTCGACGTACGGCGACCGGTCGAAGTACGGCCGGTCGGCGGTCAGCCCGCGGGGCCCGGGGTCGTCGGGGAACGCCCACCGCACCGGGTGGCTGACGGAGAACACCAGCAGTCCGTCCGGCCGCAGCACCCGGCGGATCTCGCGCAACGCCACACCGGCGTCGGCGACGAACGGCAGCGCGCCGAACGCCGAGCAGGCCACGTCGAACGACTCGTCGCGGAACGGCAGGGCCTCGGCGTCCGCCTGCGCGACGGGCAGCGAGGTCCCGGCCGACAGGTCGATGCGGCGGGAGTGCTGGAGCTGCCGGTACGACAGGTCGATCGCGGCGACCTCGGCGCCCCGGCCGGCGAGCCACCGGCCGCACTGCCCGGCGCCGCACCCGATCTCCAGCACCCGCCGGCCGGCCACGTCGCCCAGCAGGCGGGCGTCGGCCTCGTCCAGGCCCTCGGGGCACCACACGAAGCCGTCGTCGCGGAGGAAGCCGCCGTGCTCGGCCTGGTAGTCGTCGGCCGCGCCGTCCCACCAGCCCCGGTTGGCCCGGGAGGTCTCGACGGGGGAGACGGGCTTCCTGCCGACGTCCATCGGATCCGGCCGGGTCAGCGTGTCTTGGGGCCGCGGGGCATCCGCACGCCCTTCGGGATCGGGCCCTTCGGCATCGGCACGGCCGGGGTCAGCGCGCGCATCCGGTTGTTGACCTCGGAGACCGCGCCCTTCTTGAGGTTGCGGGGGAGCTTCATCAGGTGCCGCTGGAGCTTCGCGAGGGGCACCTGGCCCTCGCCGTCACCGCACTGGATGTCGTAGACCGGCACGTCGACCGCCACCCGCTGAACGCGCTTCTTCTCCGCGACCAGCATCCGCTGCACCCGGTTGGTCGGGCCTTCGGAGATCAGGATGACCCCCGGGAAGCCGACGACCCGGAACACCAGGTCCTGGTCCCGGTTGACGGCCACCGGCTTCTCCTCGACGTGCCACGTCCCCCGCATGCCCTGCAGGATCGCGTACGCCGCGCCGGGCTGGCCGTGGAGCATCGAGTACTGCGCGGACTGCGCGAGCCGGCTGAAGATCAGCATGCCCACGAGCACGGCCGCGAACACGCCGAACACGATCCACGTCCAGCTGAAGATCACGCCAAGCACGACGAACAGGATGAGCGTGCCCAGAGCCGACGCGTACACGATCGGCATGCCCTTGGGATTTGCCTGCTTGATGATCTGGGCGACCATCCGGAGCTGCTTGAGGCGTCCCGGAGCCGCTGGGTCTTTGGCCATGGTGTGAAGGATACAAATCCCGGGGTGAATTAATGAAAACGAGACTCGCCCACGCGGGCGGCGATCGCCTGCTGGTACAGGCGCCCGGCCCGGTAGGACGAGCGGACGAGGGGTCCGGACATGACGCCGGCGAACCCGATCTCCTCTGCCTCCCGCTGGAGCTCGACGAACTCCTCGGGCTTCACCCACCGGTCCACCGGGTGGTGGCGGGGGGTGGGCCGCAGGTACTGGGTGATCGTCACCAGGTCGCAGCCCGCCTCGCGCAGGTCGCGCAGGGCCTGGACGATCTCCTCGCGCTCCTCGCCCATGCCGAGGATGAGGTTCGACTTGGTGACCAGGCCGGCCTCACGGGCCAGGGTGATCACCTGGAGGGAGCGCTCGTACCGGAACGCGGGGCGGATCCGCTTGAAGATCCGCGGCACCGTCTCGATGTTGTGCGCGAACACCTCGGGCCGGGCCGAGAAGACCTCTTCCAGCTGCCCGCGGTCGCCGTTGAAGTCGGGGACCAGCAGCTCGACGCCGCAGCCGGGGACGGCCTCGTGGATCCGCCTGGCGGTCTCGGCGTACAGCCAGGAGCCGCCGTCGGGGAGGTCGTCACGGGCGACGCCGGTCACCGTGGCGTACCGCAGGCCCATCTGCAGGACCGACTCGGCCACGCGGCGCGGCTCGTCCCGGTCGTACTCGGCGGGCCTGCCGGTGTCGATCTGGCAGAAGTCGCATCGCCGGGTGCACTGGTCGCCGCCGATGAGGAAGGTCGCCTCGCGGTCCTCCCAGCATTCGGAGATGTTGGGACAGCCCGCCTCCTGGCAGACGGTGTGCAGGCCGGCGCCCTGGACGAGGGACTTGATCTCGTTGAAGTTGGGGCCGTTCCGCAGACGCGTCTTGATCCACGGGGGCTTCTTCTCGATGGGGGTCTGGCTGTTGCGCACCTCCAGGCGGAGGAGCTTTCTGCCTTCCGGAGCAACCGTCACGCATCCAGCTTATTACCTGGTCTCGCGTGATCTGAGACCGCTCCCTGGCCGCCCGCGCGACGTGACGCGCGTCTCAGGACAGGTCTTCCTCGTACACGTCGTACGGCTCCACTCCGAGGGCCTCGGCCAGGCGCTTCTCCGCGAAGGGGAGGACCTCCTCCGCCGTGATGCGGCGGCCTGTCTCGGCCGACAACGAGGTGACTCCGGCGTCGGCGGCCTCGCCGGTGGCGATCCGGTTGTACCAGCTCAGGTCGTTGACGCAGTTGAGCGCGAAGCCGTGCATGGTGACGCCGCGGGACAGCCGGATGCCGATCGTGCCGATCCTGCGGTCCGGCAGGCCGTGCCCGGCGTCGCCCGGCACCCACACGCCGCCCCGCCCCTCGACCCGCCGGGCGACCAGCCCGAAGTCGGCGCAGACCTGGATGAGGACCTCCTCCAGCAGCCGGACGTAGGCGATGACGTCGCCGATCCGGATGATGGGGTATCCGACGAGCTGCCCGGGGCCGTGCCAGGTGATCTTCCCGCCGCGGTCGACGTCGATGACCGGCGTGCCGTCCGTGGGCCGCTCGCCGGGGAGGGTCGTCTTGCCCGCCGTGTAGACCGGCGCGTGCTCCAGCATCAGGCACAGGTCGGACAGCTCCTCGGCCACCCGCCGGGCGTGCAGCCGCCGCTGAAGATTCCAGGCCTGCTCGTACGGAACGTCGACGCCCATGCGGACGATGGCCAGACCTTTCACGTCTTCAGGGTAGACGCCAGCTGGCGGGGCTCGATACGGAACTCCTTGACTCCGGTCCCGTCACGCTCGATCCGGTACGCCTGGCCGCGCGGGTCGACGGTGACCGCCTGGATGAACTCGGTGCCCACGTAGTGGAGCGCGACCCCCTCGTCGGCGGCGTACCCCTCGGGCAGCTCACCCGACGCGACCGACTCGTGCAGCAGCGTGCGCCGCTGCGGGTCGGAGTTGTAGTGGACGCCGCACGAGAACGGCAGCAGGCCGAGCCCCTCCGACCACGGCCGCAGGGCGGGGCCGAAGGAGTCGGTGTTGCCGCCGACGTGCCAGCACAGGGCTCCGGCGCTCTGCCCGGACAGGACGACGCCCGACCGCCAGGCCTCGGCGAACGCCTCGTCCAGCCCGTGGAGGCGCCACAGGGCGGCGAGGTTGGCGACGCTGCCCCCGCTGACGTAGATGGCGTCCTGCTCCAGGATCCACTCCCGGGGGTCGTCGACGTTCGGCATCGGGAAGACCGTCAGGTGGCTGACCTCGACGTCCCAGCGGTTGAACGCGCCGTACATCTTGAGCAGCCACTCGGCGTCGTCGCCCGTCGCGGTGGCCAGCAGGCCGAGCCTCGGCCGGTCCTGGCCGGTGAGGTCGAGCACGTAGCGCAGCAGGGCGGTGGGCTCGATGAACCCGTACCGCTCCGACTGCCGGAACGACCCGCCCCCGATGGCGACGATGTGCGACTGCCCGATCCGGCTCATACTCCACTCCCGTCTCAGCCTTGCGGTTTCCCTAGAGTACGGCGGTGAGCGCCTCGCCGAGGGTGGGATGGGCGAACCGGTGTCCGGCGTCCAGCAGCCGCCGGGGGAGCACCCGCTGACCCGCCAGGACGGCCTCCTCGACGAACTCGCCGAGCGCCAGGCGCAGCGCGAAGCGGGGAGCGCTCACCGGCATCGTGGGCCGGTGCAGCGCCTTCGCGAGGGTCGCGGTGTACTCGGCGTTGGTCACCGGCTCCGGGGCCGTCACGTTGACCGGCCCGGAGACCTCCTCGTGGGCCAGGAGGAACCGGACGGCCGCCACCCAGTCGGGCAGGGTGATCCACGACACGTACTGCCGGCCGCTGCCGAGCGTGGCGCCCGCCCCCATCTTGAAGATCGGCACGATGCGGGCGAGCATCCCGCCGTCACGGCTGAGCACCACGCCGGTGCGGAGGAGGACGACCCGCAGGCCCGCATCGCGCGCGGGCGCCGCCGCCTCCTCCCACCGGTCGGCGAGGCCGGCCAGGAAACCCTTCCCGGCCGGCGCGGACTCATCGACCGCCAGGTCGCCGGTGTCGCCGTAGAAGCCGATCGCCGAGCCGGACAGCAGCGCCGGGGCCTTGCCCTCCAGGGCCGCCAGGGCCCGGGCGACCGTCCGCGTCCCGGCGACCCGGCTGTCCACCAGCTCGCGTTTGTACGACTCCGACCACCGGTGGTCGCCGATGCTCGCCCCGGCCAGGTGGACGACGGCGTCCGCGCCTTCCAGCGCCGCCGGGTCGAGCACGCCCTCACGCGGGTCCCAGAACCGCTCGCCGGGCCCCGCGGGCTCCCGCCGTACAAGGCGGACGACCTCGTGCCCGTCGCCGCGCAGGGACGCGACCAGGGCCGAACCGAGCAGGCCTGACGAGCCGGTCACAACGATGGTCATGCCTACCAGGCTAGGACGGCCACCCGGTGACGGCGAAGGCCGCCCCGCGGGTCGCGGGACGGCCTCCGGAAAAGGTGCCGGCTCAGGCCAGGCCGAGCTGGCCCTCGAAACGGCCCTCCTCGAGACGACGCTTGATCGTCGTGAGGAAACGGGCGGCGTCGGCGCCGTCGACCAGGCGGTGGTCGTAGCTGAGCGCCAGATACACCATCGAGCGGACCGCGATGACCTCGCCCTCGGGGGTGTCGAGCACGACGGGACGCTTGACGACCGCGCCGGTGCCGAGCATGCCGACCTGCGGCTGGTTGAGGATCGGCGTGTCGAACAGCGCGCCCCGGCTGCCGGTGTTGGTCAGCGTGAACGTGCCGCCGGTCAGCTCGTCCGGGCTCACCTTGTTGGTGCGGGTTCGCTCGGCCAGGTCGGCGATCTTGCGGGCCAGCCCGGCGATGTTGAGGTCGCCCGCGTTCTTGATCACCGGGACGATCAGGCCGCGCTCGGTGTCGGTCGCGAAGGCCAGGTGCTCGGCGTCGAAGTACGTGACCTCGTTGGTCTCGCTGTTGATCGTGGCGTTCAGCTTCGGGTGCTGCTTGAGCGCCTCGACGGTGGCCAGGGCGAAGAACGGCATGAACGAGAGCTTGACGCCCTCACGCCGCTGGAAGTCGGCCTTCGCGCGCTCACGCAGCTGCGCGATCCTGGTGACGTCGACCTCGACCACGGTGGTGAGCTGGGCCGAGACCTGCAGCGACTCGACCATGCGCTTGGCGATGGTCTGACGCAGGCGCGACATCTTCGACGTGGTGCCGCGCAGCGTGGTGTCCACCTGGATCGGCTCCGGAGCGGCGGCCGCCGCGGCGGGAGCGGCCTGGGCGGCCGCGGGGGCGGCCGCGGCGGGAGCCTGGGCCTCGGGCTGCGGGGCGGGGGCCGCGGCGGCGCGCTCGCGCTGCACACGGGCCGCCTCGATCACGTCCTGCTTGCGGATCCGGCCGCCGACGCCGGTGCCGGTCAGCTCCTCCAGGTCGACGCCGTGCTCGGCGGCGAGCTTGCGCACCAGCGGCGTGACGTACGGGCTGTCGCCCGACGTGGGCAGCGCGGTCGGCTCGGCGGCGGCCGGAGCCTGCTGCGCCGGAGTCTGCTGGGCCGGAGCCTGCTGGGGCTGGGGCTGGGGCTGGGGCTGGGGCGCGGGAGCGGGAGGCGCCTGCTGGGGCGTCACGACCGCGGGCGCGGGCTGCGGGATCGACGAGATCGGCGCCTGCTGCCGCGGCGCCTGGGCCGGCTCGGGCTCGGGGGCCGGCTCCGGCTCCGGGGTCTCGGCGCGCTCGGGCTCGGGCTCGGGCTGGGGCTGCGGCGTCTCGGCGGCCTGGGGAGCCGCGGCCGCGCCGTTCGAGTCGATCAGCGCCAGCTCGGCGCCGACCTCGACGGTCTCGTCCTCGGCGACGATGATCTTGGTGAGGTAACCCGCGGACGGGGAGGGGATCTCGGTGTCGACCTTGTCGGTCGACACTTCGAGGAGCGGCTCGTCGGCCTCGACGTGGTCGCCTTCGTTCTTCAGCCAGCGGGTCACGGTGCCCTCGGTGACGCTCTCGCCGAGCTGGGGCATGGTTACGGAGACCGGCATTGTCTTCTTCTCTCGCGTTCGCTAGGAGGGCTTCAGTTGTGGACGTGGAGCGGCTTGCCGGCCAGGGCCAGCATCGCCTCGCCGAGGGCCTCGGACTGGGTCGGGTGCGGGTGGATCAGCTGGGCGACGTCCGTGGCCGTGGCCTCCCAGTTGTAGATCAGCTGAGCCTCGGCGATCAGCTCGCCGACGCGGGCGCCCACCATGTGCACGCCGAGGACCCGGCCGTCGCGCTCGGCGACGACCTTGACCTCGCCCTGAGTCTGCAGGATCTTGCTCCGGCCGTTGCCGGCGAGGTTGTACGACAGCTCGACGACGTCGTGCCCGCGCTCCCGGGCGGTGGCCGTGCCGATGCCCACCGACGCGACCTCGGGCTCGGAGTAGGTGATGCGCGGCACGCCGTCGTAGTCGATCGGGACCGGGTTCAGGCCGGCGATGTGCTCGGCGACCAGGATGCCCTCGGCGAAGCCGACGTGGGCGAGCTGGAGGGTGGGAATCAGGTCGCCCACCGCGTACACGCCCGGGACGTTGGTCCGGCAGAACTCGTCGACCGGCACGTAGCCGCGGTCGACGGTGACGCCGGCCTCCTCGTAGCCCAGGCCGGCCGAGATCGGGCCGCGCCCCACGGCGACCAGCATGAGCTCGGCGTCGATGGTCTTGCCGTTCTCCAGGGAGACGACGACGCCGGTGCCGGTGGTCTTGACGCTCTCGAACCTGGCGCCCAGCTCGTACTTGATGCCCCGGCGGCGGAAGGCCCGCTCCAGCAGCTTGGAGCTGGACTCGTCCTCCAGCGGCAGCAGGTGAGGCAGCGCCTCGACGATCGTCACCTCGGCGCCGAACGAGCGCCACACGCTGGCGAACTCGACGCCGATGACGCCGCCGCCCAGGATGACGACCGAGGACGGCACGTGGTCGAGGACCAGCGCGTGGTCGCTGCTGATCACCTTCTCGCCGTCGATGTCGAGGCCGGGCAGCGACTTCGGCGCCGAACCGGTCGCGAGCACGACGTGCCGGCCCTCGAAGACCTGGTCGCCGACGGTCACGCGGTTCCGGCCGGTCAGGCGGCCCTCGCCCTCGACCACGGTGATCTTCTTGCTCTTGATGAGCCCGGTCAGGCCCTTCCAGAGCCCGCTGACGACCTTGTCCTTGTACGCGTGGACGCCGGGGACGTCGATGCCCTCGAGCCGGGTGCGCACGCCGAACGACTCGCCCTCGCGGGCCTGGTCGGCGAGCTCGGCCGCGTGCAGCAGCGCCTTGGTGGGAATGCAGCCCCGGTGCAGGCAGGTCCCCCCGACCTTGTCCTTCTCGATGAGGACGACGTTCATGCCGAGCTCGGCCGCTCGGAGGGCACAGGCGTATCCACCGCTGCCGCCCCCCAGGACGACGATGTCGAAGGGGCCGCTGCCATCAGCCACTGGATTGCTCCTTGTCGGATTCACATGCCGCCGGATCGGTCCGGCTGCATCTTTTCACTTGTCCATGAAGATCGTGGTGTCCGGGGCCCTCTCCGCCGCGACTCGCACGTCCCGGCCCCGGCCACCCTCTGTTACTGAACAGTCTCGGCGGTCTCGCCGTTCCCGGCGTACCGCTCGGCGATGGCGATCAGGGTGCGCGTGATCGCGCCGGTGCCGCCCTTGGGGGTGTAGCCGTGCGGCTCGCCCTTGTTGAACGCCGGACCGGCCATGTCGATGTGCGCCCAGCGGACCTCCGCGGGGACGAACTCGCGCAGGAAGATGCCGGCGGCCAGCATGCTGCCCCACCGCTCGGGCTGCAGGTTGGCGATGTCGGCGATCGGGGAGTCGAGCCCCTTGCGCAGCTCGGACGGCAGGGGCATGCCCCAGGCGCCCTCGCCCTGCCCGGCGGCGATCTCGACGACCTGCTCGCGCAGCGCGTCGTCGTTCGCCATCACCCCGGCGGTACGCCAGCCGAGGGCGACGATCTGGGCGCCGGTCAGCGTGGCGACGTCCACGATCAGGTCGGGGTGGTCCTCCGTCGCGCGGGCGATGCCGTCGACCAGCACGAGGCGGCCCTCGGCGTCGGTGTCGAGCACCTCGACGGTCTTGCCGCTGTAGGTGTGGAGGACGTCGGAGGGGCGCTGCGCGCTGCCGGACGGCATGTTCTCCGCCAGGCACATGTAGCCGACCACGTTGACCGGCAGGCCGAGCCGGGCCACCGCGAGGAGCGCGCCGAGCACCGCCCCGGCCCCGCCCATGTCGGACTTCATCCAGTCCATCGCCGCGGCGGGCTTCAGCGACAGGCCGCCCGAGTCGAAGGTGATGCCCTTGCCGACGAACGCGACCGTGCGCGAGGCCTCGGGGTGCGTGTAGGCGAGCCTGACCAGGCGCGGCGGGTTCACCGAGCCCTGGCCGACGCCGACGATGCCGCCGTAGCCGCCCTTCTTGAGCTGGATCTCGTCGAGCACCTCGACCGACAGGCCGGCCTCGCCGCCCTTCTCCTCGGCGATCTCGGCGAGCCGGGCGGGCCACAGGTCGGAGGGCGGGGTGTTCACGAGGTCGCGGACGAGGGTGACCGAGTCGGCGACCGTCGTGGCGTGCCGTACGGCCTCCTCGGCGCCCCGCGCCCCGGAGAGCACCACCAGCTCGCCGACCGGCGGCCTGAGGTCGCCGTCCGTGCGGTAGCGGGTGAAGCCGTACGCCCCGAGCAGGCCGCCCAGCGCGACCGCCTCGGCCTGCTCGGCGGTGGCGGCGGGAAGGGCGATGGTGGCGGTCGCCGTGCCCGCCAGCGACCGGACGGCGGCGCCGGCCGCGCGGCGTAGCGTCTCCAGCTCGTAGTCGCCGTCCGGCTGGTCACCCAGACCGACCGCGACGATGACGGGGGCGGGGATCGAGCCGAAGGTCGGGATCTTGGCGATCTCCTCCGCCTTGCCCCGGAAACCCACTGTGGTGAGGATTTCGGTGAGCCGGCCGTCCAGGGCCTGGTCGAGGCTTGCGGCCCCGGGAGCCGTACTGAGGCCCTCCGGAGATCCGTGGACGCCGATTATGAGGGCACCGGTCTCGTCGGAGACCGTGTCAGATGCGTTGACGCGCACTGTGGTCACGTGAGCCGATGCTAGCTGGGCTTTCTCCCCTACGCATAAACGAGGGTTCATCCTACGTATCGACTCTCTGGATGATGCCAATGGGGCTAGCACCATATTGTCCTTCGATGCTTATGGTGCTAATGTCGCTAGCATCATGTTACTCACGCTTGATCTCAACGATCCCCGGCCCCTGCATGAGCAGGTGACCGCCGCCATCCGGCGTGCGATCACGGACGGGAAGATCGCGCCCGGTGACCGCCTGCCTCCGGCGCGGGATCTCGCGGACGCGCTCGGCGTCAACGCCAACACCGTGCTCCGCTCGCTTCGCCATCTCAGAGACGAAGGGCTGCTGGAGTTCCGGCGGGGCCGCGGCGTGTCCGTCCTGCGCCGCCCCGACGCCCGCCAGGCCCTCGAGTCCCAGGTCCGCGACCTGCTTGACGAGGCCGCGAGACACGGCTTCCGCCCCCACGAGGTAATCGACCTCATCAAGGAACTGTCATGAACACTTCCCCGTCCGCCGAGGGCTCCCGCCCGCGTACCCGGTTTCTCACCGCCGCCGTCGCCTGGACCGCCCTGGTCGCCGTGGCGCTCGCCGTCATGCCGCTTCCGTTCCGGGACAGGCTCCCCAGCCCGATGGCCACGCACTGGGGGCCGTCCGGAGATCCCGACGGCGCCATGTCGCTGACCGCCCTGATCGTCTTCGCCCTGGCGCTGTGGCTCGCGGTCGCGGCGCTCTGCCTCGCCGCCGCCTCGCGGGGGCGGGCGCTCACCCGGCGGTCCGCCCGCGCGTGGCTCGTCGCCGGCCTCGTGTGGGGCGCGGCCTTCTCCCTCGGCCTGGAGGCCGTCACGGTCGCCGCGAACCTCGGCAGGGCAAGGTGGGAGGACGCCGCTCCGCTGGGCCCGCAGGCCGTGCTGGTCGCCGTCGCCGCGTTCGCCGCCGGGGCGATCGGGTATCTCGCCGCCCGCCGCGGTCCCGACGAGCCGCCGGCCATGCCGGACGTGCCCCAAACGGACCTCGGGCTCGATCCCGGCCGGAGCGCCGTCTGGGTGTCGTCGGTGTCGTCGCCGCCCTTGTTCGCCGTCGGGCTGGTGGTCCTGGTCGCCGCCGGCTCACTGGCCGTGGCCGCCCTCTTCGGCCTGCCGGCCCCGGCGGGGCCCATGGCGGCGGTGACGGCGGTCGCCGGCCTGGCGGTGCTGTCGGTCTCCACGGTGGCCGTCACGGCCGGGCCGGAGGGCCTGCGGATCGGGTTCGGCCCCCTGCGGTGGCCCTCGCGGCGGGTGCCGCTGAGCCGGATCGAGCGGGCCTGGGCCGAGCGCGCGTTCCCGTCCGAGGTCGGCGGGTGGGGCTACCGCGGCCTTCCCGGGGCGGCCACGATCATGATCCGGGGAGGGGACTGCCTCGTCGTCCGCTACACGTCGGGGGGACAGCTCCGGATCAGCGTCGATGACGCGGCCAACGGAGCCGCCCTCCTCAACGCTCTCCTGTCCGCGCCCCTCAGGTGACGGCGTAAACCAGCAGCGCCGCCGTCGTGGAGGTCTCGATGAGCGCGCCGAGCACGTCGCCGGTGACTCCGCCCAGGCGCCGTACGGCACGGCGGCGCAGCAGCCAGGCCGCCGCCGGCCCCGCTCCCAGGGCGAGGAGCGGCGTGAGGAGCCCTCTCACCGGCTCGCCGTACGGCAGGCCGGTCAGAGCGCCGGCGGCGGCGAGGAGCGCGGCCGTCGCGGCCGTGGCCGCCAGCGCCGGGCCCCGCCGTACGGTGCCGGCGACGAGGGCGCCGAGCCCTCCCGGGCGGGCGGCGGGCACGCCCTCCCGGCAGGCCCACGTGACCGCCAGCCGACCGGCCGCGCAGGCGGCGGGCAGGGCCGTCGCGGCCGCCGGCCCGGCCACCGACTGGGCCTGTGTCAGCGCCGCCACCTGCACGAGCAGGGTGAGCACGAGTGTGACCACGCCGAAGGGCCCGATGTCGGAGCGCTTCATGACGTCGAGGGCGGCCTGCGCCGGCTTGCCGCTGCCCAGTCCGTCGGCGAGGTCGGCCAGCCCGTCCAGGTGAAGGGCGCGGGTCAGCCAGGCGAGCGTCGCGAGCGCGAGAACGGCGGCGAGGAGCGGCGACCCGGACAGCCGCCCGGCGGCGGTCAGGACGACCGCCGCCACGAGCCCGAGACCCACGCCGGCCAGCGGCGCCAGGACCATCGCGCGGCCCGCCACGTCGCGGTCCACCCCGTCCACCCGGACCGGCACGATCGTGAACATCCCCACAGTGAGGCGCCATGCGGCGCCCACGGCGGGCTCATCGGATCTTCCGGGCACAACGGAGGATCGTAGTGAGGCCCGTCCGGGCGCGATCGGCCTGGACTCGATCAGGCGGGCTTGGCCCTCGGCCGGCGGACACCGGCGGGCCGCCATCGGCCTGTCGGGGGGATGCGTGGGACGACCTGGGACGGTGTGGGGACAACCGGGGGCGGGGTGGAATCGGATCGGCGGGCCGTGATCAGACCGGCAGCGGCACGACCCTGCCGGCGACGATCAGGGCGACGTCTTCCGACTCGCGGGCCAGCCGCTGGTTGAGCCGGCCCAGCGCGTCGCGGAACACCCTTCCGCTCGCGCTCGCCGGGACGACGCCGAGGCCGACCTCGTCGCTGACGGCCACCACCGGCCCCTGGGCCTGCCGCCACGCGGCCACGAGTTCGTCGCACCGCCGCGCCACCCGATCTCGCGCGTCCCGGTCGCTCCCTTCTGTCTCTACACGGCTCCCCTCCGCGTCCCCGCCGGGCTCCTGCTCCGTGTCGTGACTCCGCCCATGGTGCGGCTCGTGGGCGGCGGCGTGGGAGTCCGGGGCTTCCGGCCAGGCGCCGCACTCGTCGAAGACGGCGGCGAGCCACGTGCCCAGTCCGTCTATCAGCAGCGTCCCGGGAGGGTCGCCGAGGATGGCGACGAGGTCGGTGGTCTCAGCCGTACGCCAGTGGGCCGGGCGGCGCAGCCGGTGCGCCCGCACGCGCGCGAGCCACGCGGGGTCGTCGCCGCCCGTGGGCCCCGTCGCCACGTAGGTCACGTGAGGCTCCCCGGCGACGCGCATCTCGGCCTCCTCCGACTTGCCCGATCGCGAGCCCCCGAGCAGCAGTGTGCGCGGTGGAAGGCCCGCCGGCCGTCTCTGCGCCCCGCTGACGACCGCGACCCGAGTCGTCTCACGCACCGGGTGGAGGCCGGAGAACGCGCCTGGGGTGAGGCTCAGCACCGTCCCGTCCGGTACGGCCCCGGCCCCCCAGAAGTCGAGCCTTCTCGCGAGCTCCGCCTCGGTCGGCATCCGATGGTCGAGGCCGACGGCGATCACCCGTGTGGCGGGCGTGACCAGCCCTCTGTGGCGCAGGTCGCCCAGCCGCCCCGGCTCGTCGAGCAGGTCGGCGAGCACCAGGTCGAAGGGCGCGGCGGGGGACGGCGCGGGTTGCGCGGCGCGGTGGAGGGGGCCCGGGGCGTACAGCACGCGCTCTCCGCCCCGGCCGGTGATCTCCCAGCCGTGGCTCCCCAATTCGACGCCGCCGGTAGGGCCGGTCGTGATGCCGGGGCCCAGGTCGCGCGGCAGCCGTACGGCGCCGTCCACGACGATCGACGCCGGGCGGCGGTGGCCGGAGGGGAGCCGGCCGCAGGACGCGCAGCCGCATCCGGGCTCCGGCCAGCCACCGGGCCCGCCGGTTCCCTCCAGGTGGACCTCCATGCCATCCCTTTCACGGCCGGACGTCCCCCGCCGAGCCTCGGATCCCGCCGGAGGCCGGGCGGGACCGGCGGTGCGAGGGGGGCGAGACGGCGGGAGAGCGAGAGGATAGGGTCCGCTGCACGGCCTTGCCCGGACCGCCGGACGTCCGGGCATCGGACGCCGGAGACCGGGCAGCGGACGGGCCGGGCAGCGGAGACGGAACGGACGGCGGGCCGGGTGGCGCCCGGACGCCGCCAGAAGGAGCGTGTGGGGATGATATGGCGTTGGCGGTACGAGGACGCGAACGGCGGCGAAGTGACGGACCGGCCGCTGCCACGCGAGATCTTCACCAGCCAGTCCGATGCCGAGTCCTGGCTGGGGGAGACCTGGCGCGAGCTGCTCGAGGCCGGTGTCGAGCAGGTCACGCTCCTGGAGGACGAGCGGGTCGAATACGCGGGCATGTCACTGCGCGCGCAATGAGATCGGCCCAGTAAGACAGGCCCAGTAAGACAGGCCCAGTAAGACAGGCGCGGTAAGACAGGCGCGGTAAGACAGGCCCAATGAGACCGGCGCACTGAGACCGGGTGCCGGCCGTCCCCTGCGGTCGCCGGGGACGGCCGGCCGGGGGACCTAGGGACGCCGCTCAGGGCTGACGGTCTTGGCGGGGTCGCGCTCGACCACCGAGCCGAGCACGTCGTCGATCTTGCGGATGACCTCCTCGTCGAGCCGCACCCCGGCGGCCTTGACGTTGTCACGCACCTGCTCGGGCTTGGTGGCGCCGACGATGGCGGAGGACACGTTCGGGTTCTGCAGCACCCACGCCACGGCGAGCTGGGCCATCGTGAGGCCGAGGTCGGCAGCGATGGGCTTGAGGTCCTGCACCCGTCGCAGCAGCTCGTCGTCCATCATGCGCCCGATGAAGCCGGAGCCGCTGGGGTCGGTCGCGCGCGACCCGGCGGGCGGGGGCTGCCCGGGGAGGTACTTGCCGGTGAGCACGCCCTGGGCGATGGGCGACCAGACGACCTGCCCGAGGCCCTCCTTCTCGCACAGCGGCACGACCTCGGCCTCGATGACCCTCCACAGCATCGAGTACTGCGGCTGGTTGGACACGAGCCGGTCGAAGCCCATCTCGTCGGCGATCTTCAGGGCGCGGGCGATCTGGTCCGCCGTCCACTCGCTCACGCCGACGTAGAGGACCTTGCCCTGCCGTACGAGGTCGTCGAAGGCGCGAAGCGTCTCCTCCAGCGGCGTCTCGAAGTCGAACCGGTGGGCCTGGTAGAGGTCCACGTAGTCGGTCTGGAGGCGGCGCAGCGAGCCGTTGATCGACTCGAGGATGTGCTTGCGGGACAGGCCGCGGTCGTTCCTGCCAGGTCCGGTGGGCCAGTAGACCTTCGTGAAGATCTCCAGTGACTCGCGGCGCACACCCTTCAGGGCCCGCCCGAGCACCTCCTCGGCTTTCGTCCCCGCGTAGACGTCGGCGGTGTCGAAGGTCGTGATGTCCTCGTCGAGGGCCGCCCGCACGCATTCGACGGCGGCGTCCTCCTCCACCTGGGAGCCGTGGGTGATCCAGTTTCCGTAGCTGATCTCGCTGACCATGAGGCCGCTTCGGCCGAGATGGCGATATTCCATGGTCCGACCATAACCACACCATGGGCGCCTCTAACCGGCGGCCGGTCAGGACCGGGGCGAGGGGGCCACCGGCCCTCGGCGGCCTCGCTCCGGGCGGAGCGTACAGCCGGTCGGCCCCGCGACGCCGCTCCACGGTCTGGCCCGTGTGGACGGTGAACGGCTCCGCCGGGCGACGCCGCCCGCATCCCCCGGCTCCGCTCACGCGCGGGAGGGCCGTGCGGGGTTCGCGATAAGGTGCCCGGCGTGCGCGGGTTGATCGCTTCACGTCCCGTACGGCTGGCCCTCGTGGCCGCGCTGGTCCTCGGCGCGGCCTTCGGGCTCGCCCTCGTGCTGCGCGGACGGCGTGCTGCCCCGGCGGCTCGGCGGCCTCAGGCCGGTCAGCGGGACGCGGAAGGCCCTGCGTCGCCCGGCGGACGTGAGACCGGCCCGGAGCCGGCCGCCGCGGCGATCGATGAGCGCGGACGGCAGGCCCGGGCGAAGGCGTCCGTGCCCGCGGTGGGGAACGTCAGGCGATCCCCCCGCCGGAGGGTCCGGGTGACACGGGTCGCGGCGGTGCTGGGGGTCCTGGCAGCGCTTGGCGTGCTGGCCGTGGCATGGACTCTCGGCGTGGGTGACGGCACTTCCGCGGCGGCCGGGCACGGCGTCGCGAAGACGTCCACCGGTGCGGCGGGCGCCTCTCCCGGCGGCTGCCCGGCCGGGACGGCCCCGCCCTGCGGTGACGCCGTGGTCACGCCCGTGGCCGGGCATGCCGGTACGAGGTCCGCCACGCCCTGCGCCACGGCGAGCGACACGACGGAGAGCGGGGACGACGCCGGCGCTGACGCGGGCGCAGTGGCCGGGAACGCGGCGGGCGGCACCGGGGCCGACGGGGACGGCGGCCCCGCCGGGAACGTCGCGGGGAGGCGGCACGCGGCACGAGGGACGGTCCGGCCGATCGATCACCGGGTGACGGCGGCCGTGAACCGCCAGTGGCGCAGGATCGAGAGATGGCTCAGCGCGAACGCGCCGGCGACCCTCGCGCGGCTGAACGGCCCGGCGAGCCCGCGGCTGATCGCCAGGGCCGAGGCAAGGCTCGGGACGCGCATCCCCGACTCGCTGCGGGCGTCGATGCTGAGGCATGACGGGGCGCGGGGAGGCCTGGGCTTCCGGTTCCCCCCGTCGTTCCGGCTGCTGACCGTGCGGCAGGCCGTGGCTGCCGGCAGGGCCACCGGCGGGGCTGCCTGCGACGGCGGCTGGGTGCCCTTCGCGGTGGGTGAGGATGGCCGTCACCTGCTTGCCGGGTCCCGCACCGGAGAGGTCGCGTGGCGCACGGATGCCGCCAACGCCGGAGTCCCGGACGCGCAGAGCCCTGACGCTCACGGCTCGAACGCCGCCGGCCCAGATGCCGGGGCTTCTGACGGCGAAGCTGCGGGAGCCGTTGGCCCCGCTCCCTCCGGGCCGGGCGTGGCGGTGGCGTGGCCGTCGTACTACGGCCTGCTGAAGGCCACCGCCGACGCCCTCGTGAGCGGCACGCTCGTCGACGGGGCGAGGCCGGAGGTGACCCGGGGCGCGTTGGAGTGGACGCGCCGATGAGCGTCCGCCCGGCCCGGGACCCGGGCGGGGCGGACGCGCGGACCGCTCAGCGCTTGGCCGGCACCGGCGCGCCGCCGGGCAGGACGACCGGCTTGGGGAAGCGCAGCCGGCGGATCTGCGACGAACGCATGGCCGCGTAGAAGCCGACGCCCTTCAGGTCCTCGCCGGGGAACTTCTCCGCCGCCTCCTTCTTCACGCGACCGGCGACGTAGAAGGAGCTCACCAGGACGAGCACCATCACGACGGGCAGGGACATCGTGTAGACGAGGAGCACCACGCTGCGGATCTGGAGCGGGAACGGCACCATCGACAGCAGCATGATCACGAGGACGGCGGGCAGGAAGAACTGCCCGGGGAGGCGGCGGGAGTCGACCCAGTCGCGGGCGAACTTCCGCACGGGGCCGCGGTCGCGGGCGGGGAGATGACGCTCCTCCCCGCGGAGCATTCCCTCCCGCTGCCGGGCACGCAGCGCCTTGTCGCGGTCGCGCTGAAGCCGATAGGCCTCCTTGCGGTTGGAGGGAGCCGTCACCGGCGAGCGGCGGCGGCCCTGGGCCTCGCTCCGCTTCGGGGTGGGACGGCCCTTGCCCGGAGTGGTTACGGGCTTAGAATCATCTACGGGGGAGTCCTCCGTAGGGCTCTGCGTGCGACGTCGGAACACGCCGCCCAGCCTACCGGGAGTGCAACTTAGTGACGCCCTCGCGCGTTATGCGTAGGGTGAACCCAGGCGGCTTCGCCGCTTTTGAGGGGCTGGAACGACTGGGGTCACTCACGCACAACCTTGAGAAGGGGACGGCCGACGCGCATGAGCGTGATGAAGAGACTTTCCATGATCTTCAAGTCCAAGGCCAACAAGGCCTTGGACAAGATGGAGGATCCGCGGGAAACCCTGGACTATTCGTACCAGCGGCAGCTTGAGCTGCTGCAGAAGGTGCGCAGGGGAGTGGCGGACGTCGCCACCAGCCGCAAGCGGGTGGAGCTGCAGATCAACCAGCTCGAGGGCCAGGCCACCAAGCTGGAGAACCAGAGCCGGCAGGCCCTGGGGGCCGGCCGTGAGGACCTGGCGCGTGAGGCGCTCACCCGCAGAAACGGTCTCAACACCCAGATCGCCGACCTGCGCATCCAGTACAACAACCTCCAGGGCGAGGAGGAGAAGCTCACCCTCGCCAGCCAGCGGCTCCAGGCCAAGGTCGACTCCTTCCGCACGAAGAAGGAGACCATCAAGGCCACCTACACGGCCGCCGAGGCGCAGACGCGGATCAACGAGGCGTTCTCCGGGATCTCGGAGGAGATGGGCGACGTCGGCCTCGCCGTGCAGCGTGCCGAGGACAAGACCGCGCAGATGCAGGCGCGCGCCGGAGCGATCGACGAGCTGCTGGCCAGCGGCGCCTTGGAGGACTTCACCGGCCAGCGCGACGACATCCAGGCGGAGCTCGACCGCATGGGCGGCGGCCAGGACGTCGACCTGGAGCTGGCCCGTATGAAAGCCGAGCTGGGGCAGGGACCGGCGCCGAAGAGCGCGATCGAGGCCGGCCAGCAGGGTCAGGCGGCGCCCGCCAACCCGCAGCACACCCAGCAGCTGCGCCAGCCGGGGGAGGGCCTGTGATAGTCCGCATCATGGGCGAGGGCCAGGTGGAGATCGCCGCCGGCGACATCGAGGTGCTCAACGCGCTCGACAGCGAGCTCGAGGCCGCGATCGAGTCCGGCGACGAGGACCGGTTCCGCACCAAGCTGCACGCCCTGCTCGACAAGGTCCGCCACGTGGGCAAGGCCCTGCCGGACGAGTCGCTGGAGCCGTCCGAGCTCATCCTTCCGCCCGCCGACGCCTCCATCGAGGAGGTGCGGGAGATGCTCGGGGACACCGGGCTCATCCCCGGCTGATGTCCGCCACGCGGTTCGCCCCTGATCGCGGCCTGTCCATCCGGATGGCCGTGACGATGTTCCTGCTCGGCCTGCTGTACGTGGCCTTCATGGTGGTGCTGATCGTGGCCGGGGTCCGGGCGGTCGCCGTCCTGGTGATCGCCGCGGGCTTCCTCCTGGTGCAGTACTTCCTGTCCGACAAGATCGCGCTCTTCGCGATGAACGGGCGCGAGGTCTCCCCGGAGGAGGCTCCGGAGCTGCACGGGATCATCGATCGGCTGACCGCGATGGCCGGCATGCCGAAGCCCCGGGTCGCGATCGCGGACAGCGACATGCCCAACGCGTTCGCGACCGGGCGCAACCAGAAGAACGCGGTGGTCTGCGTGACCACGGGGCTTCTGCGCAGGCTCGACGCGCAGGAGCTCGAAGGCGTGATCGCGCACGAGATGTCGCACGTCGCCCACCGCGACGTCGCCGTGATGACGATCGCCTCGTTCCTCGGCATCGTCGCCGGGCTGATGACACGGTTCGCCCTCTACAGCGGCCTGGCGGGCGGCGGGCGCAGGGACAACAACAACGGCCCGCCGATCGGCCTGATCATCTTTCTGGTCTCCGGGCTGGTGTACGCGGTCAGCTTCCTGCTGACGCGGGCGCTGTCCCGCTACCGGGAACTGGCCGCCGACCGCGCCGCCGCGCTGCTGACGCAGCGGCCCTCCGCCCTCGCGAGCGCGCTCACGAAGGTCAGCGGCGAGATCGCCAGGATTCCCACGAAGGATCTGCGCCAGGCTCAGCCGTTCAACGCCTTCTACTTCGCCCCGGCCCTGTCGGGGCAGAGCATCGCCACGCTGCTGTCCACGCACCCGCCGCTGGAGCGCCGCCTGGAGCAGCTCGCCCGCGTGTCGGCCGCGCTGGGCCGCTGATGGGACGCTGATGGGCTGGTTCGACGCCCTGCTCGGGCGGTCCAAGCCGGCGAAGCCCGATCTCGACGCGCTGTTCGCGCTGCCGTCGGCCGCCGTCACGCTGGAGGCCGCGACCGGCTTCCGGCCGGCCGGTGTGGGGTCGGTCTCCTTCCGCGCGGCGGAAGGAGGCGCCTTCGCCCGGCTGGAGCGCGACGTCCAGTCGCTGATGGGCAAGGTGGAGGCCTCCGAGGACTCCTTCGGCTACACCTGGCTGCTGGTGCGCGAGCCCGATGTGTCCACCCTCGTCACCGACCTGCACGCCGCCAACTCGTCACTGGAGTCCGCCGGTTTCGGGCCGTCGCTGCTGTGCTCGCTCGTGGCGTTCGGCGACCCGTCTGGCCGGCGGCTCGCGCTGGTCTACCTCTACAAACGGGGCACGTTCTACCCGTTCGCCCCCCTCGGGGACAGCCGCAGGGACAACGCCCTGGAGCTGCAGGTGCGCGGGGTCCTCGCCGGCGAGCTGAAGATCGAGCCCGACCTGTCCAGCTGGTTCCCGGTCTGGGGCGCCCCGGGCCTGTGAGCCCCGGTTCCCCCGTTCCCCTTTCCGTACGCGCCGGAGGCACGATGAGGACGTGGACGCATCTCGAGTACGCGGAGGCCGCGGGCCGGGAGATCACGCGGATGGCCGGGGCCGTACGCGGGCTCGACCCGGCGGCGCCCGTGCCTACCTGCCCGGGATGGAACGTCGCGGACCTGGTCGCGCACACGGGGATGGTGCACCGGTGGGCGGCGGCGATGGTCAGGGACGCCGCGCCGCGCCGCTACGACCGTGACGCCATGGACCACGGGATCCCCGTCGACTTCGCGGGCTATCCCGGCTGGCTGGAGGCCGGCGGCGCGGTGCTCGTCGAGGCTCTCAAGGGGCAGGACCCGGACACGGAGGTGTGGGGCTGGGCGGGAGACCGGCGTGCCCGGTTCTGGTCCCGCAGGCAGCTCCATGAGACCGTCGTCCACCGGGCCGACGCCGAGATCGCGGGCGGCGTCGCGCCCCTCGTCGACGAGGACGTGGCGGCCGACGGCGTGGAGGAGTTCTTCGACGTGCTGCCGTACGCCCGCTGGCGGCCCGAGGTCGCCGAGCTCAGGGGCGACGGCGAGACGATCTCCTGGCAGACCGGCGGCGCCGGCTGGCTGGTCCGGCTGAGCCCGGACGGCTACACCTACGAGCGGTCGGGAGAGCCGGGCACGGTGACCGTACGCGCCGGCACCGCCGGCGAGCTGATGCTGATCGCCTGGGGACGGCGTGACCCGGAGGACCACGCCGTCGAGGGCGACGCCGCGCTGCTCCGCTGGTGGAGCGAGCGCTCACGCATCTGACGGATCCGCCTGACGGCGCCGAGACTAGGGGAGCGCCAGCATGCGGTCGAGCGCCACCTTCGCCCAGTGGGTGGTGTCCACGTCCACCGTGATCTGGTTGACGACCTCCCCCGCGGCCAGCGACTCCAGCGCCCACACGAGATGCGGCAGGTCGATGCGGTTCATCGTCGAGCAGTAGCACACGGTCCGGTCGAGGAACGTGATGGTCTTGTCCGGGTGGGCCGCAGCCAGGCGCTTGACCAGATTCAGCTCGGTGCCGACGGCCCAGGACGACCCGGCGGGAGCCTCGTCGAGCATGCGGATGATGAACTCCGTCGACCCCACGTGGTCGGCCTTGGTGACGACCTCGTGGCGGCACTCAGGGTGGACCAGCACGTTGACCCCCGGGATGCGCGCGCGCACCTCGTCGACGCACTCGGGGCTGAACCGCCCGTGGACGGAGCAGTGGCCCTTCCACAGGATCATCTTCGCGTTCTCGAGCTGCTCACGGGTCAGCCCGCCGTTCGGGCGGTGCGGGTTGTAGACGACGCAGTCGTCGAGCGACAGGCCCATCTCCAGCACCGCCGTGTTGCGCCCGAGGTGCTGGTCGGGCAGGAACAGCACCTTCTCGCCCCGCTCGAAGGCCCAGTCGAGGGCCCGCTTGGCGTTCGACGAGGTGCAGACGGCGCCGCCGTTGCGCCCGCAGAACGCCTTGATGTCGGCGCTGGAGTTCATGTAGGTGATCGGCACCACCCGGTCCGCGATGCCCGCGTCATCCAGGGCGTCCCAGCAGTCCTCGACCTGGGTGAAGGTGGCCATGTCGGCCATGGAGCAGCCCGCCGCGAGGTCGGGGAGCACGACCTTCTGGGCGTCGCCCGTCAGGATGTCGGCCGACTCGGCCATGAAGTGGACTCCGCAGAACACGATGTACTCGGCCTCGGGGCGGGCGGCAGCCTCGCGGGCCAGCTTGAACGAGTCGCCTGTCACGTCGGCGAACTGGATGACCTCGTCGCGCTGGTAGTGGTGACCGAGGACGAACAGCCGGTCGCCCAGCCGCTCCTTGGCCGCGCGGGCCCGCTCCACCAGCGCCGGGTCGGACGCGGCGGGCAGCTCACCGGGGCAGTCGACCCCGCGCTCGCTGCCGGGATCGGTGCCCTGACCGAGGATGAAGAGCGGAAGGCCGGTCTGTGTGATCGTCACGACCACACCCCCTTCGGGGACTTATCGTCGAACTGACGACTAATCATCGCACATGGTTCGTCCTCTTTGTCGCGGGGGCCGGTGGGGGGCACGCGGGCGTTCACTCAGGGCTCGCGCAGGGCTCGCGGGGTGGCGCGGGCGTCTCCCGGGGACGGGGCGCCAAGGAAGCGAGCCGGTGGAATGTGTGGCGATCGGCGGGTGTTGGTAGCGTCTAGGTAGGACGTCAAGACCAATCGGCCGCTCCGGGTGAGCGGTTG
Organism: Microbispora sp. NPDC049125; assembly: GCF_040802045.1. Taxonomy (NCBI): domain Bacteria; kingdom Bacillati; phylum Actinomycetota; class Actinomycetes; order Streptosporangiales; family Streptosporangiaceae; genus Microbispora; species Microbispora sp. NPDC049125. The sequence goes on from NZ_JBEZDW010000003.1 coordinate 164,468, forward strand.
GCGCAGACGCGGGAGTCGCACATGACGGTTGAGAGCAGCGAGACCACGCAGCAGGGCCTGATCCTGACTGACGCGGCCGCCGGCAAGGTCAAGAGCCTGCTGGAGCAGCAGGGCGAGGAGGGACTGCAGCTGCGGGTGGCCGTCCAGCCGGGTGGTTGTTCCGGGCTGCGCTACCAGCTCTTCTTCGACGACCGTTCGATGGACGGCGACGTCGTGTCCAGCTTCGGCGGCGTGAGCGTCGTCACCGACCGGATGAGCGCGCCGTACCTCGTCGGCGCCACGGTGGACTTCGTCGACACCATCGAGAAGCAGGGCTTCACGATCGACAACCCCAACGCGACCGGGTCCTGCGCCTGCGGCGACTCGTTCAACTAGGACGTCCCGGCGAAGCGGCCTGGGGACGGGAGCCTCCAGGCCGGCCTCCGGTGTCCCCGGCGGAGGCCGGGTGCCCGATCCTCCGGGCAGGCGGGCCGCGTCCTTCGAGCCTCGTGACGGCGGCCCGTTCGAACGCCTCCGGACGCGTGGGCGCCTGAGCGGCCCCGGATCTCCTGAACGCCCCGTGCGGCAGTGCCGTACGGGGCGTCGCCATGTCCGAGACGGTACGCTCGACAGGTTCGCCATGACCGCTGGGCGGCTCATCGGCCCGTGACCCGTTCCGGCCCACGCCCCCGGCTCCACCTGTTCCCCGGACACCGTTACTCGGACAACGTCCCTTCGAACACCGTCCCACCGCATACCGTCCCCCGAGATGCTGACAACGAGGAGAATGACCCCGTGCGCATCGCCGTGACCGGCTCCATCGCCACCGACCATCTGATGACGTTCCCCGGCCGCTTCGGCGACCAGCTCATCGCCGAGCAGCTCGACCGTGTGTCGCTGTCGTTCCTGGTCGACGACCTGCAGATCCGCCGCGGAGGTTGCGCGGCCAACATCGCCTTCGGCATGGCGTGTCTGGGACTGACGCCGATCCTGGTCGGAGCCGTCGGCGCCGACTTCGCCGACTACCGGTCCTGGCTGACGCGGCACGGCGTCGACTGCGACTCGATCTACGTCTCGGAGCTGCACCACACGGCCCGGTTCCTGTGCACCACCGACGACGACCACAACCAGATCGCGTCGTTCTACACCGGCGCGATGGCCGAGGCGAGGGAGATCGAGCTCGGCCCGGTCGCCGAGCGCCTGGGCGGGCTGGACCTGGTGCTGGTGAGCCCCAACGATCCGGCGGCGATGCTGCGCCACACCGACGAGGCGCGCACCCGCGGCATCCCGTTCGCCGCCGACCCCTCCCAGCAGCTCGCGCGGATGCCCGGTGAGGAGATCCGGCAGCTCGTCGACGGCGCCGCCTACCTGTTCAGCAACGACTACGAGCTGGGCCTGATCCAGCAGAAGACCGGCTGGTCGGACGGGGAGCTCCTGGACCGGGTGGGCATCCGGGTCACCACCCTCGGTCCCAAGGGCGCCAGGATCGACCGCAAGGGCGAGCCGTCGCTGCACGTCTCCCCGGCCCCGGAGGCCGGCAAGGTCGACCCCACCGGTGTGGGCGACGCGTTCCGCGCCGGCTTCCTGTCGGGGCTCGCCTGGGGGCTGCCGCTGGAGCGGTGCGCCCAGATCGGCAACCTGACCGCCACCCACGTGCTGGAGCGGACCGGAGGCCAGGAGTACGAGCTGCGCCAGAGCGGGTTCCTCGACCGCTTCGCCTCCGCGTACGGCGGCGACGCGGCGGACGAGGTGGCCGCCCACGTCCGGTGTCACCACGCCTGACGGCGGGTCTCCCCGGGGGGCGGCGGTCCGCGTCAGTAGTTGCGGCGCACGTGGATGGACCAGCCGCCTCCGGGCAGCTCGTGGCTCGCCACGTGCTCGTGCGACTTGAGGCGGCACCAGGCGGGGATGTCGGTGAACGCGGCGGGGTCGTCGGCCAGCACGGCGACCACGTCGCGCATCGCCACGTCGTTGATCCGCTCGGCCAGCATGATGATGGGGATGGGGCACTTGCGGCCCAGCGCGTCGATCGTCAGCGCGGGCCGCTCCTGCGGCTGCGCCGGCTCAGCCGGGGCGGCCTTCGGCCCGTCGCCCGTCCGTCTTCGCCAGATCACTGGACCCCCAAGCTCGACCGGATGCGCCGCACGATGTCCGGAAGCACCGCCAGGAAGCGGTCGACGTCCTCCTCGGGCACGCCACGGGGGAGCGATACCCGGACGTTTCCGTGCGTAAGCACTCCCATGGCCTCCAGAACATGTGATGGCCGAAGCGTACTCGCCGTACAGGAGCTTCCGGACGAAATGGCGAAGCCGGCCCGGTCGAGCTCGGTCAGCAGCGCCTCACCTTCGACGTAGAGGCAGGAGAACGTGACGATGTGCGGCAGCCGCCGCACGGGGTCGCCGATCACCTCGACGTCCGGCACCAGCCGCGGCACCTCGGCGCGGATCCGGTCGACCAGGGCCGACAGGCGGCGGCCCTCCGCCGCTTCCTCGGCCGCCCGCGCGCGCAGCGCGGCCGCCGCGGCCACGACGGCGGGCACGTTCTCGAACCCCGGCACCCGCCGGCGCTCCCGCTCGTCCTCCGGGTACGGCGACCGCCAGCGGACGCCCTTGCGGACCGCGAGCACCCCCACGCCGGCGGGGCCGCCCCACTTGTGCGCGCTCGCGGTGAGGACCGACCACCCCGCCGGGACCGGCAGCCGCCCGGCCGACTGGGCGGCGTCGACCAGCAGCGGCACCCCGGCCGCGCGGCACGCCTCGGCCGCCTCCTCGACCGGCTGGAGCGTCCCCACCTCGTGGTTGGCCGTCTGGAGGCAGGCCAGGGCCGTGCCGGGGCGGGAGACGGCGGCGGCGAACGCCGCCGCGTCGACGCGGCCGGTGATGTCCACGCCGACGGTCTCCGCGGTGCCGCCGCCGCGCTCGTGCACCTCGGCGGCGTGCAGCACGCTGGAGTGCTCGACCGCGCCCGTCACGAGGTGGCGTCCCACCCGGCGGCGGCCGTCGAGCGTCCCGAGAACGCCCAGGTGGACGGCCTGCGTGCCGGAGGCGGTGAACGACACCTCGTCGGGGCGGGCGCCGAGATGCCCGGCTACCTCCGCCCTCGCCTGCTCCAGTAACATCTGGGCGCGGCGCGCGGCGCCGTACAGGCGCGCGGGGTCGGCCCAGCCGGCCTCGATCGCCGCCAGCAGCGCGTCGCGGGCCGAGGGGTGAAGCGGTTCGGTCGACGCCGCGTCGAGGTAGGCCACAGTTAGGACATTAACGGGGGCTGCTCAGAGGGGCGGGGCCGGTCCGCGCTAATGTGTCCCCCAGCGTGAACTCAACAAGTAGAGGGTGCGACGGCGGGAAAGACATGCTGGTCGCACCCAATGGTCAAATTGGAAAAATCGCCCGGGAGAGGAACTCCTGGGCTTCATCTGTGGGGTAGGCGATCCGTGAGTCCGACCCGCCGTACGACACGGCGACCGTGGGCACGCCGCCGGTTGCCCGGCGCCGCCGCCGTGGTGCTGCTGGTGGCGTCCGCGACGGCGTGTAGCAACGATGCGCTCGATCAGTGGTCCCGAGGAGGCATGCCGGAGGGTGTCACCAAGCAGGCCGGCATCGTCCAGACCTTGTGGAACGGGAGCTGGATCGCGGCTCTGGCCACCGGCGTGGTCGTCTGGGGCCTGATCCTGTGGGCCTGCGTGTTCCACCGCAAGAAGAAGGGCTCGACCGACGCCCTGCCCCCTCAGGTGCGGTACAACCTGCCGATCGAGATCCTCTACACCGTGGTGCCGGTCATCATGGTCGCGGTGTTCTTCTACTTCACCGCGCGGGACGAGAGCGCGATCACGAAGATCACGCAGGACGCCCCGGTGAAGGTGGCCGTCGAGGGATACCAGTGGAGCTGGCGCTTCACCACGGACTACCAGGGCCAGAAGGCGGTCACCGCCGGCGTCCCGGTGGACCTGAGCAAGCAGAGCCCGCAGACCCCGCAGGGGCCCCAGCTCGTGCTGCCGGTCAACACCCAGGTGCAGTTCGACCTGCACTCGCCTGACGTCATCCACTCGTTCTGGGTGCCCGCGTTCCTCTTCAAGCAGGACGTCTTCCCCGGCAACGTGCACAACCGTTTCCAGATCACGACGCTCAACCGGACGGGTGTCTTCTTCGGCCGCTGCGCCGAGCTCTGCGGCACAGAACACAGCAAGATGCTGTTCTCCGTGAAGCTCGTCCCGCAGGCGGAGTTCGACCAGTACATCAAGAGCCAGGCGGGGAGTGCGCAGTGACCGCCATCCAGGAACCGGCCCGCATCGCGCCGAGGCCGTACACCAAGGGCACGGTCATCGCCAAGTGGCTGTCCTCGACCGACCACAAGGTGATCGGTCACCTCTACCTGATCTCGTCGTTCGTGTTCTTCATGATCGGCGGCGTCATGGCGCTGGTCATCCGCGCCGAGCTCGCCCGCCCGGGGCTGCAGTTCGTGTCGACGGAGCAGTACAACCAGCTGTTCACCATGCACGGCACGATCATGCTGCTGATGTTCGCGACGCCGCTGTTCGCGGGGTTCGCCAACGAGCTGATGCCGTTGCAGATCGGCGCCCCCGACGTGGCGTTCCCCCGGCTGAACATGGTGAGCTACTGGCTCTACCTGTTCGGCAGCACGATCGCCGTCGCAGGCTTCTTCACCCCCGGCGGGTCCGCCTCCTTCGGCTGGACCGCCTACACGCCGCTGTCCAACGTGATCACCTCGCCCGGCGTCGGCAGCGACCTGTGGATCATGGGTCTGGCGCTGTCCGGCCTCGGGACGATCCTCGGCGCGGTGAACTTCATCACCACCATCGTCACGATGCGCGCCCCCGGCATGACGATGTTCCGCATGCCGATCTTCACCTGGAACATCCTGCTCACCAGCATCCTGGTGCTGCTGGCCTTCCCGGTGCTGGCGGCCGCGCTGCTCGCCCTGGAGGCCGACCGGAAACTCGGGGCCCACATCTTCGACTCGCCGACCGGCGGCCCGATGCTGTGGCAGCACCTGTTCTGGTTCTTCGGCCACCCCGAGGTCTACATCATCGCGCTGCCGTTCTTCGGCATCATCACCGAGATCCTGCCCGTCTTCAGCCGCAAGCCGGTTTTCGGGTACATCGGCCTGGTCGGCGCGACGATCGCCATCGCCGGTCTTTCCGTGACGGTCTGGGCGCACCACATGTTCGTCACCGGGCAGGTGCTGCTGCCGTTCTTCTCGTTCATGACGTTCCTCATCGCGGTGCCGACCGGCGTGAAGTTCTTCAACTGGATCGGCACCATGTGGCGGGGGCACCTGTCGTTCGAGACGCCGATGCTGTTCGCCGTCGGCTTCCTGGTGACCTTCCTGTTCGGCGGCCTGACCGGCGTCATCCTGGCCTCGCCGCCTCTGGACTTCCACATCAGCGACACCTACTTCGTCGTCGCCCACTTCCACTACGTGGTCTTCGGCACCGTGGTGTTCGCGATGTTCGCGGGCTTCTACTTCTGGTGGCCCAAGTTCACCGGCCGGATGCTCAACGACAAGCTGGGCAAGGTCCACTTCTGGACCCTGTTCTTCGGGTTCCACCTCACCTTCCTGGTGCAGCACTGGCTCGGCGTCGTCGGCTTCCCCCGGCGGTACGCCGACTACTCGGCGGCGGACGGCTTCACCGATCTGAACATGATCTCGTCGGCGGGCGCGTTCCTGCTGGGCGCCTCCACGCTGCCGTTCCTCTACAACGTGTGGCGGACCTGGCGGACCGCCCCGAAGGTCATGGTCGACGACCCATGGGGGTACGGCAACTCGCTCGAGTGGGCCACCTCCTGCCCGCCCCCGCGGCACAACTTCACGTCGCTGCCGCGCATCCGTTCCGAGCGCCCGGCGTTCGATCTCAAGTACCCGCACCTCGCGGCCAAGCCGGCACTGGAGGACGAGGCCTGATGAAGATCCAGGGGTGGATGTTCCTGCTCTGCGGCGTCTTCTTCGCCGCGGCCGACGTCGTGTACTGGTTCTGGTCGAAGGAGCCGACCGGCACCACGGCCATGGCCATCTCCGTGGGCCTCGCGTTCATGATCGGCTACTACCTGCTGTTCACGGCCCGCCGGATCGGCGACCAGCCGGAGGACAACAAGGAGGCCGACATCAGCGACGGCGCGGGGGAGATCGGCTTCTTCAGCCCGCACAGCTGGTGGCCTCTGTTCGTCTGCCTGTCGGCGGCGCTGACGTTCTTCGGCTTCGCCATCGGCCTGTGGCTGTTCTTCATCGGCCTGTTCGCCACGATCATGAGTGCGATCGGCTTCGTCTTCCAGTACTACCGGGGCAACTTCTCGCACTGATCCCCGTCACGCATCCTCACCGGCGCGGCCGGTCGGCGACCTCGCCGGCCGGCCGCGCCGTTCTTTGCCGTGATTCGGCCTGCTCCCTGCGAGGACCGCGCGTGACCGGGGAATAACCCTCGGAAACCGCCCGGTGGAGGGAGATCGACGTGCGAGCTGGTGCGGGGGCGCTGGCCCTGCTGGTGCTGGCGGGATGCTCCGCCACATCACAGGAGTCCGGCGGCAGGCAGGAGCCGAAGGCGGCGATCAGCATCAGCCCGCCGGCAGGTGGACGGGACCTGCCGGCTGAGATGCCCATCACGGTGGGCGCTGTGGAGGGCAGGCTCACCAGGGTGGCCGTCGAGGCCGCCGGACGGCCCGTGGCGGGCGTCTACAGCGCCGACCACACGCAGTGGCGCAGCGAGCGCTCGATGGCCCCTGGGACCTCCTACAGCGTCCGCGCGGTGGCCGCGGCGAAGGGCGGCGGGTCGGTCGAGACGACCGGGGAGTTCTCCACCCGGAGGGCGGCCAGGACCTTCGGCATCCAGACACTGCTGCCGAACAAGCAGGACACCGGCCTGACGGTCGGCGTCGGCATGCCCATCATGGTCACCTTCGACCAGAAGGTCACCGACCGCGTGTCGGTGGAGCGCAACCTCATCGTCGAGGCGTCCCGGCCGATCGAGGGCGCCTGGCACTGGTTCGACGACAAGAACGTGGTCTTCCGGCCCAAGGAGTACTGGCCGGCCCACACCAAGGTGCGGTTCATCGCCCGTCTGGCGGGCGTGCGCGGCGCGGACGGCATGTACGGCAAGCAGGACTACGTCCGCGACTTCGAGATCGGCCGGTCGCAGATCAGCAACGCCGACACACAGACCCATTACATGAAGGTCGAGCGCGACGGCAAAGTGATCCACAACTGGCCGATCAGCGCGGGGATGGCCGACGTCTACCGCCACACCACCACCAACGGCATCCATCTGGCGATGACGCGGGAGGACGTCACCGTCATGACGTCGCCGGACGCGTCCCCGGGACAGTCCGGGTACTACCAGACCACCGTCTACAACAGCGTCCGCATCTCCAACAGCGGTGAGTACGTGCACGGGGCTCCGTGGTCGGTGGGGGACCAGGGCAACTCCAACGTCAGCCACGGCTGTGTGAACCTCAGCCCGGAGCGGGCGAAATGGTTCAAGAACAACACCCTGATCGGCGATCCGATCATCATTCGCGGGACGCCGCGCGAGCTGGAGCCGACCAACGGCTGGGGGCACTGGCAGGAGAACTGGCGAGACTGGCTGAAGTGGAGCCGCCTGCGCGCCGACACCGCCGGGCGGCTGACGTAGGCCGCTGCGGCGCCACCCACCCAGGAGAGCGCGGTCTCCTGGGTGCCTGCGGTTCCTGAGAGCGCGCTGTCCGGGGAGCAGGGATTCACCGGCTCCCAGCGCACGGATCAGCGCACGGATCACCGGGAAGGCGCCCTCGACGGCGAACGGCCCGGACGGGGGTCTCCCCGTCCGGGCCGTTCGTTCGCCGGTCGAGCGTCTCGGGCGCTCCGATGCCGCGGAGCGCCCGTGGCCGAGGCTAGTGGAGCTCCTTGCGGTCTCCCGCTCCGACCGCCGCGTGCTCCTCTTCCGCGCCGTCGTGACCGTCGGCGTGGCCGTCGTGACCGTTCCCCAGGGGGACGAGGTCCGTGCCGTACGTCTCGCTCATCCGGGTGCGGAGGCGGCCGAGCGCCGTGCGGGCGCTCTTCGGCGGCACGCCGTCGCCGTCGGGGGAGCTCTCCAGAACGGGGATCTCCCTCTTGCCCCTGATGTGCTCGGCGATGTCCTCCGCCGCCGGAGTGTGCACCTCGATGTACTGGCCGTTCGGCAGCCGCTTGATGACGCCGGACTCGACGCCGTGCCCCAGCACGTCGGCGTCCCTGCGCTGCAGCCCGATGCACATCCGGTACGTGACGAAGTAGGCGATCGCCGGGCCGATGAAGATGGCGAAGCGGCCGATGATGGTCGTCGTGTACAGGTCGATGTGGAAGTTGGAGGAGATCACGTCGTTGGCGCCCAGCAGCCACAGGACGCCGTAGAACGTGATGCCCGCCATGCCGATCGACGTGCGGTGCGGGTTGTTACGCGGCCGGTCGGCCACGTGGTGCTCGCTGCGGTCGCCCGTGACCCACTGCTCGACGAACGGGTACAGCGCCAGGCCGGTCATCACCAGCCCCAGCGGCACCAGCGCCGGGATCAGCACGCTCATGGTGACCGTGTGACCGAAGAGGTTGATCTCCCACGGAGGCATGAGCCGCAGCGAGCCCTCGAGGAAGCCCATGTACCAGTCGGGCTGCGAGCCGGCCGAGATGTTCGCCGGATTGTACGGCCCGAACAGCCACACCGGGTTGATCTGCGCGAACGCCCCCAGGAGGGTGACCACGCCGAACGTGAACAGGAAGAACGCGCCCGACTTGGCCATGAAGGCCGGGTAGAACGGGGCGCCGACCACGTTGCGGTTGGTCCGGTCCTTGCCCGGCATCTGCGTGTGCTTCTGCACCCACATGATGATCATGTGCGCGGAGATGAGCGCCAGCAGGATGCCCGGGATGAGCAGGATGTGGATCGTGAAGAACCGCGGGATCACGTCGTGGCCGGGATACTCGCCGCCGAACAGGAAGAACGCCAGGTACGTGCCGACCACCGGGATGCCGAGCATGACGCCCTCGGTGATCCGCAGGCCCGCGCCGGACAGCAGGTCGTCGGGGAGCGAGTAGCCGGTGAGGCCTTCGAGCAGGGCCAGCGTGAGCAGCCCGATGCCGATGAGCCAGTTGATCTCGCGCGGCTTGCGGTACGCGCCGGTGAAGAAGACCCGGAGCATGTGCACCGTCATGCCGCCGATGAACAACAGGGCCGACCAGTGGTGGATCTGCCGGATCAGCAGGCCGCCGCGGACGTCGAAGCTGATGTGCAGCGTCGACTCGTAGGCCTCCGACATGCGCACGCCGACCAGCGGCGCGTACGTGCCGCCGTAGGTGACCTCGCTCATGCTCGGCTTGAACCACAGCGTCAGGAACGTGCCGGTCAGCAGCAGGATGATGAACGAGTAGAGCGCGATCTCACCCAGGAGGAACGACCAGTGGTCGGGGAAGATCTTCCTCATGTTGCGCTTGAGGAAGCTCCCCGCCCCGAGACGGTCGTCGATGAACGTCGAGACGCCGGTTATGGCTTTCGGGGGAGCGTTCATGACGCGGTCTCCCTTGCTTGCGCTTCAGCGTCGCCGCGCTCCCAGAAGCTGGGGCCGACGGGCACCTTGAAGTCGGACTTGGCGACGAGGTAACCCTCCTCGTCGATGCCGAGGGGGAGCTGCGGCAGCGGCCGGGCGGCGGGGCCGAAGATGACCTTCGCTCCGTCGGCCGCGTCGAACGTCGACTGGTGACACGGGCAGAGGATGTGGTGCGTCGTCTGCTCGTACAGCGCGGCGGGGCAGCCCACGTGGGTGCAGATCTTCGAGTACGCGACGATGCCGTCGTGGGTCCAGTTCTTGTTCGTCCCGGACTTGAGCTCCTCGGGGCGGAACTTGAGCAGGATCAGCGTCGACTTGGCCAGCTCGTCCAGGTTCTCCTCGTAGCCCTCGGGGACCACGGAGAGGATGCCGCCGGGCGAGTTGAAGTCCGCGGCCCTGATCGGCTGGCCGCTGCCCTCGACGACGAGCCTGCGCGGCTTGCCGTCCTTGGTCGGCGCTCCCCACGCGGTGTGCCTGAGCGAGGCGCCGGGCAGCGGGCCGAGGTCCCTGAGCAGCACCAGCGGCGCCAGGCCCAGCGGCGCGGTGGCCAGCAGCAGTGTGCGGCGCAGCATCTTGTGCTTGACGAAGCCGCTCTCGTCGGCGCCCGCGACGAAGGTCTTCTCGACGTACTCGCGGGTGGCCGGGTCGGTCGTCGCCATCACGTGGCGCTCCTGGACCATGTTGTACTTCGGCATGACCTGCCGCACCCACACCGTGATGCCGGAGGCCAGCGCGAACAGGGCCAGGGCGAGCGTGCCGCCGAGCGCGTAGTTCGACGTCGCCGTCTTGTCGATCGTGCCGACCTGGAACATGACGTACGACACGATGAACGCGGCGCCGGCCAGGAAGGCGACCAGGAACGCCAGCGAGGCGCGCCGCTCGCCCCGGCGCGCCTGGGCCGGGTCCTGCGGGACCACGCCGGGCACGTCGTCGGGCGTGGTGATGGGATCGGTGTCGAGGATCGGCTCGTCGGGCGGAGGGGTGCCGATGACGCGCGCCGGCACCCGGCTCTCGGGCTGGTCCGTGTGCTGTTGTGTCATGCCTGCGCCCGTCGCTTCTTCGCAGTGATCCAGATGGAGGCCAGGATCAGAAGGCTGAGACCCACGATCCACCCTACAAGGCCCTCGGTGACGGGCCCGATCCGGCCCAGACCGGAGCCACCCGGGTCGGTCTGCTCCCGTACCTGGGTGATGTAGGCGATCATGTCCCGCTTCTGCTCGGGGGTGATCGTCGAGTCGTTGAAGACGGGCATCGCCTGCGGGCCCGTGATCATCGCCTCGTAGATCTGCGTCGGCGTCGCCGGGTTGAGCGGCGGGGCGTACTTGCCGTACGTCAGCGCGCCGCCGGCACCCACGAAGTTGTGGCACTGGATGCAGTTGGCGCGGAACAGCTCGCCGCCCTTGCCGGGGTCGCCCTTGGCCGCGTCGACCTGCTCGGCGCCCGGCACGGTGGGGCCGCCGCCCAGCGACTGCACGTAGGCGGCCAGGTCCTTGATCGCCTGGTCGTCCGCCCAGTCGGGGCGCGGCTTGCGGGGGGCCTGGGCGCCGGCGTCGGCGGCCGGCATGCGGCCCGAGCTCACCTGGAAGTCGACGGCCGCGGCGCCGACGCCGACGAGCGTCGGGGCCTTCGCGCTGCCCTCGGCGTTCATCCCGTGACAGCTCGCGCAGTGGGCCACGAACAGGCTCTTGCCCTGCGCCACGTCGTCGGCCTTGCCGGACGCGATCGCGGCGTCCGCCGTGCCGCCGTTCGGCGCGGCGAGGGCGTATCCGCCGCCGAGCAGGCCCAGCGAGAGCGCCACGACGGCGACTCGCGCGAGGGGATGGCGCCGTCGGGCGGTGATCGAGTTCACCGAATTTCCCGTTCCGATCATTTGATGATGTAGATGGTCGCGAAAAGGCCGATCCAGACCACGTCGACGAAGTGCCAGTAGTAGGACACGACGATCGCGCTGGTCTGCTGCTCATACGTCAAGCGCTTCGCGGCGTACGTGCGTCCCAGGATGAACAGGAACGCGATCAGACCACCCGTCACGTGCATGCCGTGGAAGCCCGTGGTGAGGTAGAACACCGAGTCGTACGGGGAGTGCGAGAGGACGTGACCCTCTTTCGCGAGGTTCCCGTACTCCCAGAGCTGCCCGCCCACGAAGAAGGCACCCATCAGGAAGCTTACGACATACCAGAATCGCAGCTTCTTGACCTGGCCCTTCTCCACGGCCCACACGCCCAGCTGGCACGTGACACTCGACAGGACCAGGACGGTCGTGTTGAAGGTCGCGAACGGGACGTTGAGGTCCGCCTCGGGCCACGGCTGGCCCTGCCCGAGGCTGACCGACCGGATGGTGAAGTACATCGCGAACAGCGCCGCGAAGAACATGAGCTCAGAGGACAACCACACGATCGTGCCGACCTGAACGAGGTTCGGCCGGCTGGACCCGTGCGGTCTCGTCGTCGAAGTAATTGCGGATGCTGTCGCCACGCCAGCATTATTGCGGCTCCCCAGCTCGGGTCGCCCCACGACCCCCCGTTAGGGGCTGCTCGCACCCATCAAACGGGCATGTCGCCCCATGACACGGCAAGCGGGCCGGGGCTGCGCGCCAGGTGGCGCCGCCGGTAGCATCACGATGACCATACCCCGCGATTCGACAGTGAGCGTGACATGAGGGTTCTCGTCTACAGCGACGACGCAGGCACCCGGGAGAAGGTGCGGCTGGCCATCGGGCGGCGTCCCGCCGCCGACGTGCCCCTCACCGAGATCGTGGAGTGCGCCACGCAGCCCGCGGTGATCAAGCACCTGGACTCCGGCGAGATCGACATCGCCGTCCTGGACGGCGAGGCCGTCCCCGCCGGCGGGATGGGCGTCAGCAGGCAGGCGAAGGACGAGGTGCACGACTGCCCGCCGATCCTGCTGCTGATCGGCCGTCGCGACGACCGGTGGCTGGCCAACTGGTCCCGCGCCGACGCCGTCGTCGCGCACCCGATCGACCCCATCGTGCTCGCCGAGACCGTGGCCGGCCTCATGCGGGGCCGGCTCAGCGTCGCCCGGTCCGACTGATCCCGCACCGGTTTTCCTTCCGCTCCATCCCGCCGTACGCCACGGGCCTCCCGGGGGCGTACGGGAGGGGACGTGCCCGTACGCGGCACGGCCCGCGAATCCCGATCCCTGACCTCGACATCGACTCCGCGGAGCCCATCATGGACACGCGCACCACCTGGCCCTCCTTGCTGAACGCGCTGCTCACCGGCGAGAACCTGACGTCGGACGAGACGTCGTGGGCCATGGGCGAGATCATGTCGGGGTCGGCGACGCCCTCCCAGATCGCCGCCTTCGTCGTCGCGCTGCGGGGGAAGGGCGAGACGGTCGCCGAGGTGACCGGCCTGGCCCGCGCCATGCTCGACCGCGCGACCCCGCTGACCGTCGAGGGGCCGGTGGTCGACGTCGTCGGCACCGGCGGCGACCGGGCACACACGGTGAACGTGTCGACCATGGCCGCGATCGTCGCCGCGGCCGCCGGGGCGCGGGTCGTCAAGCACGGCAACCGCGCCGCCTCGTCCCTGTGCGGTGCCGCCGACGTGCTTGAGCACCTCGGCGTCGCCCTCGACCTGCCGCCCGCCGTCACCGCCCAGGTGGCGGTGGAGGCGGGCATCGCGTTCTGCTTCGCGCCCGTCTACCACCCCGCGCTGCGGTTCGCCGGCCCGACCCGCAAGGAGATCGGCGTCCCGACCGTCTTCAACTTCCTCGGCCCGCTGACCAACCCCGCCCGGCCGTCGGCGCAGGCCATCGGCGTCTACGACGCGCGGATGCTGCCGGTCGTCGCCGGGGTCTTCGCCGAGCGCGGCGTGTCCGCGCTGGTCTTCCGCGGGGAGGACGGCCTGGACGAGCTGTCCACGGCCGCTCCCTCGACGGTCTTCGTCGTGCGGGACGGCACGGCCACGCAGCTGACGTTCGACCCCGTCGACATCGGCGTCCCCCGATCCCGGCCGGACGACCTGCGCGGCGGCGACGTGGAGTTCAACGCGGCGGCCGTGCACGACCTGCTGCGGGGGAAGACGGGGCCGGTGCGTGACGCGGTGCTGCTGAACGCGGCGGCGGCCCTGGTCGCCCTGTCCGGCCCCGGCGACGACCTCGTGTCCGACCTGGGGGCGGCCTACGCCCGCGCCGCCGAGGCGGTCGACACCGGCCGGGCCGCCGGCACGCTGGAGCGGTGGGTGCGGATCAGCCGGGCCCTCACCGCCTGACGCCCCTCCGCCCTCTCCGGGCCGCCCTCTCGGGGCCGGGTGCCTTCGAGGCGCGCGTCCGCCCGCTCAGCCCGGCGTGAGTCCCGTCAGCTCCCCGGTCGTGAGGTCGCCGGCGGCGCCGCCTCAGTCGGCGTCGCCGAGGCCGAGGGAGAAGGCCGCCTCGAGGTCGTGGCGCGAGTAGGTGCGGAAGGCGATGTGGGTCTCGGTGTGCCGGACACCGGCCACCTTGTTCACCCGGCCCGGGATCACCTCGGCGATGTCCTCGTACCGCTGGACCCTGACCATGGCCAGCAGGTCGAACTCGCCGGTGATCGAATACACCTCGCTGACGCCGCCGATCTCGGCGATCGCCTGCGCGACCTCGGGAATCCGGTCGACGTCCGCCTTGATGTGCACGATCGCGGTGACCATTCCGGTTGTCTCCTGCTTCGTCGCGTTTACGCCCTGTGCCGCGGAAACTCCTGTGCCCCAGACATTAGCGTCATCGCAGCGGCCTCCCCTCACGCCGGTCGCCCCGCAACGCCTGGTAGGCCCGCTCGATCCGCTCGGTGAGCCGGCCGGCGCCGTACGCGGGGAGGCTCCAGGTGCCCTCGACCCGGACCAGCCGCACGCCGGGGGAGTCGAGCCAGCGCAGCACGCACTCGGTCTCCTCGGCGCTGGCGGCGGGGGTGGGGCCCGGCCCGGGGGTGACGGTCTCGGCGGTGGCCACCAGGGCGTCGACGTAGGGCGTGGGGTGCGCGCCCCGTGGCATCACGCCCGCCGCGGCGAGCCTGCCGTACCGGACGACGTGGATGTCCCACCCGCCGTCGAAAGCGGGGCTGGCCGCGATCATCTGCGGGATGCCGGTCAGCGAGCTGAGGCGCTGCATGCGGGCCGCCGCCCGGACGTACGCCGCGAGCCGGTCGCGGTCGACGGCCGCCTCCTCGTACCGCTGCTCGGCCGACAGGCGCCGCATCCGCGCCTCCATGGCGGAGAACACGATCTCCGGGTCATGCTGCATGGCGTGCCGGGCGCCGCTGACGTGCCGGCCGTAGGTCTCCTGGCTCTCGCGGCCCTCGCACGGCGCGCCGCAGCGGCCGATCTCGGCCAGCGCGCAGGCGGGGCGCCGGACGCGGGCCGACAGCCGCTCGGTGCACTGGCGCAGCGGCAGCGCCTCGTGCATCGCGGTCCTCGCGTCGTCGGCGGTGCGGGTGCTGCCGAAGGGGCCGAGGTAGGCGCCGCCGTCGTCCTTCACCTCGCGGACGATGCTGAGCCGGGGGAACGGCTCGTCGGTCAGCTTCAGCCACACCACCCGCTCGGGAAAGCGCGATCTGCGGTTGTACCGCGGCTTCGTCGCACCGATCATCCTGAGCTCGCGGATCTCGGCCTCCAGGGCCGTGGCGCAGACGATCGTCCGCACCCGCTCCGCGATGCCCACCATCTCCCTGATCCGCGCGCGCGTCTCGCTCGCGGTGAAGTAGCTGCGGACGCGGTTGCGCAGGTTGGTGCTCTTGCCGATGTACAGCGCCTCGCCCTTGGCGTCCTCGAAGACGTAGACGCCCGGGACGCCGGGCACGCCCTCGGACAGGTGGCGTTTGCGGCGCTGCTCGGGGGTGGGGGCGCGGACGAAGCCGCGCAGCTCCTCAAGGGTGTGGACGCCGAGCGAGCCGACCCGGCCGATGAGCCCGTGCAGGACGTCGACCGTCGCCCGGGCGTCGGAAAGCGCGCGGTGACAGGGCTCGGTGGAGCTGCGGAAGACCCTGGCGAGGGTGCCGAGCTTGCAGTTGGGGGTCTCGTCACGGGTGAGCACCCGCCGCGCGAGGTCGGCGGTGTCGACCACCGGGTTGGCCGGCGGCGGGTAGCCGGAGGCGGCGCAGGCGGCCCGGATGAACGACATGTCGAACGGCGCGTTGTGCGCCACCAGCGCCGCTCCCTTGGCGAACTCCAGGAAGCTCGGCAGCACCTCCGTGAACTTCGGGGCGGCGATCACCATGGCGTCCGTGATGCCGGTCAGCACCGAGATGAAGGGCGGGATCGGGCCGCCGGGGTCGACCAGCGTGGCGAACTCGCCGAGCACCTCGCCGCCGCGCACCTTGACCGCGCCGATCTCGGTGATGGCGTGCTCGGCGGCGGAACCGCCCGTCGTCTCAAGGTCGAAGACGACGAACGTCACGTCTCGCAGGGGTGTGCCGAGCTCGTCCAGCGTGCCTTGTACCGCATCCACGCCCATGACCATAGAGATCCCGACCGACATTCGCGCCACGCCCGAGGTCAGGCAGGGTTCTCCCACTCCCGCCGCAGCATGGCGTAGACCAGCTCGTCGCTCCACTCGCCCGCGAAGAACTCGTTCTCCACGAGGTGGGCCTCCCGGCGCATGCCGAGACGCTCCATGACACGCGCCGACGAGGTGTTGCGGGCGTCGCAGCGGCCGTAGATCCTGTGCAGCCCCAGCTCGCGGAAGCCGAGCCGCAGCAGCTCGCGCGCCGCCTCCGTGGCCAGCCCCCGGCCCTGGTACGCCGGGTTGAAGACGAAGCCGATCTCGCCCTGGCGGTGCTCCTCGCTGCGCCAGAAGAGGGTCAGGTCCCCGATGACGACGCCGGTCTCGGGCAGCTCGACGGCGACGCTCAGCGCGTCGCCGTCCTCCCGCAGGCAGGCCTGGGCGATCTTGACGTCCAGCGCCGCCCGGGTCTCCTCCCTGGTGCGGGCGTCCCAGTAGAGGTACGTCGTCACCTCGGGCAGGGAGTGGAACGCGTACAGGTCGTCGAGGTCGCCGGGGCGGAAGGGGCGGAGGATGAGTCTCGGGGTCGCTATGGGATAGGAGGGCGTCAGCACGGACCGAGCCTAGGACCACCCGTGCCGCCCGCCGTGCCGGCCACCGTGCCGGCCACCGTGCCGCCCGCCGGAGATCGGCGCGCTCGACTCGTACACGGGTGCGGCGGTCGTACTCTTGTAAGAAGACACATACAAGGAGCGACGAGATGAGTTCAGCCGGAGAGGGCCTGTCTCGTCCGTTGCCCGAGCAGGTCCGGTTACATGTCGTGGAGGTCGCCGCGCAGGTGCTCGGCTCCATGCAGGCGACCGCGGTCCCGCCGCCGCTGCGCGGCATCGCCAAGTTCGACCCACGCAAGCGGGCCCGGCTGGGCAGCGCGCCGATCGCCGCCCAGCTGGAGAACGACAAGGAGTTCCGCGAGCTGGTGGCCGAGTCGCTGCAGGCGGCCTGGCCGGAGCTGGTGGCGAGCCTCGCCGAGGGCACCGTCCCTCCGGCGGCCGAGCCGGTCCTGGTCGCGGCCGCCGCCTACCTGACCCGGCCGCCCGGATGGCCCGGCCTGGTGGAGGAGGCGCGGGCCGACCTGGAGCGGGCCGCCTCCGCCGGCACGCAGCGTGAGCAGGCGGAGATACGGCTGCGCGAGCAGCTCGCGGCGCATCGGGCCGCGGCCAAGGAGGAGATCGAGCGGGTCCGCGAGCAGCTCAGGTCCGCCCGCGCGGAGAACTCGGACCTGCGGCGCAAACTGCACGACGCCCGGGAGCGGACGAAGGCGGCCGAGGCGCGCGCCGACGCTCTGGAGGCCGAGACCGCCGAGGCCAGGTCCAGGGCCTCCAGCGCCAACGGGGCCGCCGAGTCCGAGCTGCGCAGGCTCAAGGAGCGGCTCGCCGACGCCGAGCGCCAGATCGAGGCCAGCCGCCGGGCCGCCCGGGAGGGCCGCAGCATGGAGGACGCCCGCGTCCGCGTGCTGATGGACGCCCTGCAGGACGCGGCGGCCGGCTTGCGCAAGGAGCTCGGGCTGCCCACCACGATCAGCAGGCCGGCCGACTACGTGTCCGCCGTCACCCCCGGGGAGCCCGGCGTGACCGGCGTTCCCGCGCGCGCCCTGGCCAACGACGACCCCCAGCTCCTCGATCAGCTCCTGGCGATCCCCAACCTGCACCTGATCATCGACGGCTACAACGTGACCAAGACCGGCTACCCGTCGCTCACCCTGGCCGACCAGCGCGCCCGGCTCCTGACCGGGCTCGGCGGCCTCGCCGTGCAGGTCAGGGTGGAGGTGACCTGCGTGTTCGACGGCGCCGAGCTCAACGGGCCGGTCCAGGTCTCGGCGCCGCGGGGCGTGCGGGTGATGTTCAGCGCGCCCGGGGAGATCGCCGACGACCTGATCCGCAGGCTGGTGCGGGCCGAGCCGGTCGGCCGTGCCATCGCCGTCGTCTCCTCCGACCGCGAGGTGGCCGACTCGGTGCGCCGGATGGGGGCGCGTCCGGTGCCGTCGCTGACGCTGCTGCGCCGCCTCGGCAGGAGCTGACCCGGCCGTCCGCTCAGGGGCGGGCACGCTCCGCTCTCATCCCGTCGCCATTGGTGATGAGTGCCGCGAATACCTGCGAATAGGTTGTAGCTTCAAGATCGCCTAGATAGAGTCGCGCCGCAGGTTGAGGTCGATTCCGCTAGGGGGCCCGAGTGCGAGGGCGAGTACCGGTGGCCACGGCCGTGGCCGCCGCGGTTCTGCTGTTGCCGGTCGCGAGCGCACAGGCGGATCCGAAGCCGACGCTCGCTCAGGCCAAGGCGAAACTGCAGAAGCTGAACTCCCAGGCCGACCAGCTCGTGGACCGCTATAACGCGGCCAGTGAGAAGTGGAAGAAGGCCAAGAAGCAGTACCTCGCGCTGAACGGCGACTACAAGAAGCAGTCCGTCCGGGTGGACGCCCTCCGATCCGGGCTGGTCACGATGGCGGTCAACACCTACCAGGTCGGCGGGGACGCCGGTTTGGGCGGCGTCATCTCCGGCGGAGACCCCGGAGTGACGCTCAGCGGCCTCGCGGCGCTCGACCAGATCTCGCAGGAGCGGGCCGGGCGCCTCCGGGAGTACGAGGACGCCATCAAGGGCCTGAAGGACCGCAGGAACCAGAAGAAGGCGCTCTACGAGGCGGCCACCAAGGTCAAGGCCGAGCTGGCCGGCGAGAAGGACAAGGTCGACGACCTCGTCGACGAGCAGACGCGGCTGCTGCGCAAGCTGGGCGCGTACAACGCCGGCAATCCGAACAGCCCAGGCGTCGTCTACAGCGGCCCCGCGTCAGGCAACGCGCTGGCGGCGCTGCAGTTCGCCTACAAGCAGGTGGGCAAGCCGTACCGCTACGGGGGGACCGGCCCGGGGGCGTGGGACTGCTCCGGCCTCGTGCAGGGCTCGTGGGCGGCGGCGGGGGTCAACCTGCCGCGGACGAGCTACGAGCAGTGGGCGTGGGGCGCGAGCCGCAGAGTGTCGCTCGACGCCCTGGAGCCGGGGGATCTGCTTTTCCACGCGGGGTACGGCCATGTGGGCATGTACGCCGGCAACGGCAAGGTCGTCCACGCCCCGCAGACCGGAGACGTCGTGAAGATCGTCAGTCTCTCCGAGTATCACGCGATCGGGGCCGTACGCCCCTGAGGGTTACCTGGCGGGGTTAGTTCTGTTACCTGTGTTGCGTCAGCCATGCCCTGATGCGGGCGTTGTGAGCAGAGTCACATTTACCTCTTCGTTACATGAGTAACCTGCGGATTTGTCCGATTGTTGGCCGTTATTGGATCTTTATCCGCGGTTGAGGCTTTGCGGAAAGCCGGTCCGGCTCGGTAGCTTCTGGGCCGCGACAGCACGAGTGCTCGTCGCGGTGGGCACGGCCACCCGGCCGGCCCACCTGGCACCTCCACCGAAACGTCACCGACGCCGCCACGAGAAAACCCCCTGCAGAGGGCCCCTGGGCGCGGTGACCTGCCGAGTCCGTGCAGTCAGGAGGCACGGAGCCGGGGAACCAATCGACCTTCTCAAGCGGAGGTCAGGGGTGAATCGGCGCGACACGCGCCGTAGGGCGACTTCCCCGCCCGAATCCGTCAGCTAACCCGGTAGGCGCCAGCGGAAGAACCGAGGAGCAATCCTGTCTACCACCCCCGCTAGTCTGTCTCGCCTTGCCCGCATCACCCTCGGCGCCGCCGCTCTGTCGGCGTCCGTGGGAGCCTTCGGCACCCAGTCGGCGGCGGCCGATACGGGCGATTCGCTGACAGTTACGGTCACGAAGGTGACCACGGAGACCACCGCGAGAGCGGCCTCCAGTACGGCCTCTTCGAAGTCGTCCACCAAGGCGGCCAAGGCCGATTCGAAGAGGAAGGTGAGGAAGCTGAGCAGGGCCGCACTCCAGCGGGCCAAGGCTCGGCGAGCCGTCACCGCGGCCAAGAGTCGCATCGGCGCCCCCTACCGGTGGGGAGCCACCGGCCCGGGGGCGTTCGACTGCTCGGGCCTGGTCCAGTACGCCTGGCGCAAGGCGGGCGTCAAGCTTCCGCGCACGACGTGGTCCATGCGCAGCGGCGTGAAGAAGAAAGTCTCCTGGAACGCTCTACAGCCGGGCGACCTCGTCTTCACGAGCGGCGGCGGTCACGTGGGCCTGTACGTCGGGCACGGCAAGATGATCCACTCTCCGCACTCCGGAGCGCGGGTCAGGATCGACCCGCTCGACTCCTACCGCAAGCGCACCTTCGTGGGAGCGGTACGCCCCGGCGCCTGATCCGTCGTCCCCCGTGCGTCCCCCGTGCGTCCCCAGTGCGTCCGCCGTGGACCTCGGAATCAGGTGACCTCCACAGGAGCGCCGCGCCGGACCTCGTCCGGCGCGGCGCTCCCGCGTCAGGGGGTCTGTTAGCCTCGTGCCCCCGACCTCCCAGGTGAGGAACGTGAGCCAGACCCGCCAGGCCGTCGCTCAGCGTGCCGGGGCCTCCCGCACCCTGGCCCTGCTCGTCGCGGCGGTGACGCTGCTGGCGGGGGTGCCGGGATCCGGCCCGCGGGACATGCTGCTGCCCCGGGCCCGGGCGATCGCCGCCGAGC
Organism: Microbispora sp. NPDC049125; assembly: GCF_040802045.1. NCBI lineage: Bacteria > Bacillati > Actinomycetota > Actinomycetes > Streptosporangiales > Streptosporangiaceae > Microbispora > Microbispora sp. NPDC049125. The sequence goes on from NZ_JBEZDW010000003.1 coordinate 185,056, forward strand.
GTCCCTCCTTGTGGACGGGGGCGTTCGTCGCCCGGGGCGAGCACGCCGTGGTGATCGGGAATCCGAGAGGGCTCGTCACCGAGCTGGCCGCGCTCGCCGACGACGCGAGCCGTACGGTCGCCCGCGTCTGGGGACGGCCCGTCGACGCGGTCGTCCTCGTCCCGCGCACGGCGGAGCAGGCGGCCGAGCTGGCCGCACCGGCCAGGGTGGAGGGCATGGCGGCGCTCGCCGGTGCCGACCGTGTGATCGTCGAGCCGTCCGGGTTCGCCCGGCTGTCGGCGGCGGGCCGCCGGATCGTCGTGACCCACGAGCTCACCCATCTCGCCACCGGCGCGGCCGTCAGCCCTGGTATGCCGGTCTGGCTGGTGGAGGGCTTCGCCGACTACGCCGGCTACCTCGGCAGCGGGCTCCCGGTCACCACCGTGGCCGCCGAGCTGGCCGCGGACGTGCGCGCCGGCTCGGCGCCCCGGGAGCTTCCCGTACGCGCCGACTTCGACGCCGGCCCGGTACGGCGGGCCGAGGCGTACGAGGCCGCATGGCTGGCCTGCCGGTACGTCGCCGGGCGGTTCGGCGAGCGGCGGCTGGTCGCCCTCTACCGCGCGGCTGCGGCGTCGGGCCTGGACGCCGCCCTGCGTGGCACGCTCGGCATGACGGAGGCGGAGCTGACCCGCTCCTGGCGGGCCTACGTGCTCGACCAACTGGCCTCGCCGTAGCGGCGCGGGGGTCCCGGCCGCGCCGCGCCGGCGAGCTGGGACAATTCCGTGGGCCGGTGATCGGACCCGGCCGGCATCACGCCGTCCGCCCCGGGTAGCCGCAGGCGGACGGGACCGTGGGCCGGGACGAGGGCGAGGGGGTGGGGGCGGCGAAGCGCACTCTGATCGTCACCAACGACTTCCCGCCCAGGGCGGGAGGGATCCAGGCGTTCGTGCACGGGCTCGCCAGGTCCCGCCCGCCGGGCTCCGTCGTGGTGTACGCCCCCCGGTGGAAGGGGTGCGAGGAGTTCGACGCGCGTCAGCCGTACGAGGTGGTGAGGCACCCCTCCTCCCTCATGCTGCCGACGCGGGGGGTCGCGCGGCGGGCGGCCGGCCTGGTCGAGGACGGCGGCACGGTCGTCTTCGGCGCCGCGGCGCCGCTCGGCCTGCTCGCCCCCGTCATGCGGCGGGCCGGAGCGGCCCGGGTCGTCATGCTCACCCATGGGCACGAGGCCTCGTGGGCCGGTCTCCCGGTCGCGCGCGGCCTGCTGCGCCGTATCGGCCGGGACGCCGACGTCGTCACCTACCTGGGCGAGTACACGCGGCGCCGCATCGCGCCGGTGATCCCCGGCACCCGGCTCGTACGGCTGGCGCCCGGCGTGGACACGGCCGTCTTCCACCCGGGGGCGGGGGGCGACGGGGTGCGCCGGTCCCTGGGCCTGGGGGACCGCCCGGTTGTGGTGTGCGTCTCCCGGCTCGTCCCGCGCAAGGGCCAGGACATGCTGCTGCGCGCCTGGCCCCTGGTGCTGCGGCGGGTCCCCTCCGCCGCGCTGCTCCTCGTGGGCGGCGGCCCCTCCCGTCAGGGGCTGGAAAGGGCGGTGGCCCGGGGCGGCCTGAGCGGCTCGGTCGTCGTCACGGGCTCGGTCCCGTGGGAGGCCCTCCCGTCGTACTACGACGCGGGCGACGTGTTCGCGATGCCCTGCCGCAGCCGGGTGGGCGGCCTCGACGTGGAGGGCCTCGGCATCGTCTATCTGGAGGCGTCGGCGACCGGGCTTCCCGTGGTCGCCGGTTCATCGGGCGGCGCCCCCGACGCCGTACGGCACGGCGAGACCGGCCTGGTGGTCGACGGCACCTCGCACACGGCCGTCGCCGAGGCGCTGGCCGGGCTCCTGTCCGACCCCGTGCGCGCCCGGGCGATGGGGGAGCGGGGCCGGGCCTGGATCGAGGAGGAGTGGCGGTGGGACCGGGTCGCCACCCGGTTCGCCGGGCTCCTCGACATGACGTCCCGCGACGAGGGCCCGGCGGCCGGGCCGGTCTGAGGGGTGCGCGGCAGGCCGGTGTGAGCGCGGCGCGCGCCCGGCCGGACGCCCGGTTCAGCCGGTGAAGATCTGCACGAGCAGGAACGCGTTGAGCGCGCTGATCACGGTCGCGACCGCCACTCCCATGGCGGTGGTGGAGCGGCGGTTGACCAGGCCGCCCATCAGCTTGCGGCTGCCGGTGAACGCCACGAGGGGCGCCAGGGCGAACGGGATGCCGAAGGACAGCGCCACCTGGCTCAGCACGAGCGCCCGCGTGGGATCGACGCCCGCGGCCAGGACCGCCATGGCCGGGAGCATCGTGACCAGGCGGCGGGCGAGCAGCGGCATCCGCCGGCGCAGGAACCCCTCCATGATCACCTGCCCCGCGTACGTGCCGACGCTCGACGACGCGAGCCCGGAGGCGAGCAGGGCCAGGGCAAACGCGACCGCGGCCCCCGGGCCGAGGATCCTCCCCAAGCCGGCGTGGATGCCCTCCAGGCTGCCGGGGTCGCCTCCGTCGAAGGTCGCGGCGGCGACCGTCAGCATCGCCATGTTGACCAGCCCGGCCACGCCCAGCGCCACCGCGATGTCCACGCGGCTCGCCCGCACGGCCGCCGGGCGGCCCCCGATCCTGCCCTGGTGTTGCGTGAGCGCCGAATGCAGGTACACGACGTGCGGCATGACCGTGGCGCCGACGATGCCGGTCGCCAGCAGCAGGCTGTCGGTCCCGGCCAAGCGGGGCACGAAGCCGGCCGCGGCGCCCGCGAGGGAGCCCGAGCTCAGCACCTGGTAGGCGAAGCCCGCCAGCACGACGGTCAGCATCGCCGTGACCACGGCCTCGAACCGGTGCCGTCCCCGCGGCGCCAGCGTGAGCAGCAGCGAGGAGACCACTGCGGTGATCACCGCCGCCGGGAGCAGCGGGATGCCGAACAGCAGGTTCAGGGCGATGGCGCCGCCGATGAACTCGGCCAGGTCGGTCGCCATGGCGACCAGCTCGGCCTGCACCCACAGCGCCCGGCTCACCGGCCGGGGCAGGTGGTCGCGGCACAGCTCGGGCAGGTTGCGCCCGGTGGCGATGCCGAGCTTGGCCGACAACGCCTGGACGAACATGGCCAGCACGTTCGCCGTGGCGATCACCCACAGCAGCAGCGGGCCGTAGCGAGCGCCGCCGGACATGTTGGTGGCGAAGTTGCCCGGGTCGATGTACGCCACGGAGACGACGAACGCGGGGCCGCAGAGAGCGGCCAGCCGGCCCAGGCGGCCCGGCGGGCGCCACCCGGCGCGGCCCGCCGTGCCAGTGCCGGTGCCGGTGCCGGTGCCGGTGCCGGTGCCTGCGGCGGCCGCCCGTGTGTCCGGGTGGTGACGGGAGTCAAGCAAGAGAGCCTCACTGGTCGATCGCTCTGCTCAGGTGGCGGGGTGCCCCCGGCCTCGGTCAGGTGAGCTTGTCCTTGAGCTTGCCGATCGGCCCGGCCTCGCTGCCCAGCGCGGGGCTCCTCGGCTCGCCCAGGCTGCCGTCGTAGGTGTCGTACAGCTTCGGGTCCGGCGGCGGGGGCATCGCGATGTCGCCGAGCGGCTCGGGGTCCGTCAGATAGACGAACTCGTGACGCCCGTCCGGTGTCGGGCCTGACGCCCATCCGCCCCGCGGCCCCTGGTCGCCGTCCGACAGGTTCCAGATCGAGGAGGCATCTGCGTCGTCGCCGTGGCGGGCGCGCCCTCCAGGAGGCGCGCGACCATCGTGGCGAGCATCTCCACGTGGCCGATCTCCTCCGTGGCGATGTCCATGATCAGGTCCTTGTACCTGCCGGGCATCCAGTAGTTCCAGCCCTGGAAGAGGTACTGCATCGTGACGGTCCTCTCGCCGAAGGCGTCGCCGATGAGCTCCTGGAGCTTGCGCGCGTACACCGGGTCGGGCTTTTCTGGCTTCGCCTCGAACTGCAGGTGCTGGGTGTGCCGGAACGTGGATCACTCCTCGTGTCGCGAATCAAGGGAGCCGCAACGCCGTCCTGCCGGCGAATGCCGCGCCCCCGGTGATGTACCTGATGGGGGTCACTCGGAAATCCCAGCACGGTGCCCTCCGGGAGGGCGCGAGCGACATCTAAGGAAGGGCTAATGGTTGGGCAGGCCGCCGCCCTGCGCCGTTCCGTGCTGTCACCCTGCGCCGATCCGGGCCCCTTTGTACTGCCTTGTGCGTCGACCCGAGGCCCCGCGTGGAGACCGGCCCGCGAAAAATCTCAGCGGCCGGGCCGGGAGCCTGAGCCGGCCGATGACCTGGAAGTCCGCACCGTCCGGTCCGGCCGGATCGAGCATCCGCGCATTTGTTTTGTTGGCATGAGGGGTTTTCGCTCGGCTTCTCGCGGTAGGCGGTCAAAGGAACGACCAAGCGAGGAAAAGGGAGAACGCATGATCACGCTCGAACAGATCCCCATGGTCATCGACCATCCGGTCTACGACCCCAACGGGGACAAGGTCGGCGACGTCAAGCACGTCTTCCTCGACGAGGCGACCGGTCAGCCGGAGTGGCTCTGCGTCAAGAGCGGGCTGTTCGGGACCAAGGAGACCTTCATCCCTCTGCAGAACGCCGACCTGGTCGGCGACCGCGTCGAGGTGGCCTACGACAAGGACCGCATCAAGGACGCCCCCGACGTCGACCTCCGCGACGACGGGTACCTGTCGCCCGACCAGGAGCAGGTGCTCTACCGTCACTACGACCTCGACGCGTCGTGGATCCAGGCCAACCAGCCCGGCGACGCCGGCTGGGCCCACACGGCCGGGCAGTCCGAGCGCGAGCGCCTCGGGCGGGACACCTTCACTGACACCGACGGCACTGCCACCACCACCGACGGCGTCATCGATGACACCACCGGTGGCACCGTCGGCGGCACGGCCCGTGAGCGCTTCGGCGTGACCGGCGAGGCCGCCGGGGACGCCTACGACCGTTCCGACGACCGGGCCTACGACCGGGCCGACGACGCGACGACCCGCTCGGAGGAGCCGCTCCAGGCCGGCGCCGAGACCCAGACCGGCCGGGCCCGGCTGCGCAGGTACGTCGTGACCGAGCAGGGTGAGGTCAGCGTGCCGGTCGCCCGCGAGGATGTCCGGGCCGAGCGCGAGCCGGTCGCCGGCGAGCAGACCGTCGCCGGCGACGCCCGCAAGGAGCGGATGGACGCCGAAGACGACGAGGGCGACGCCCGGCGCGCCTTCTGACGCCCGGCCCTCGCGGAGACCTGCGCGTTCCGCCGAGCGCCGATGAGACGACGTCGCCCCGGCACGGCCCCCGTGGCCGCCGGGGCGACGGCGCGTCCGGCCCCGGTTCGCGGCCTCAGCCGCCTGTGGGCCCCGTCCGCCGCAGCGCGGCGAGGACCGAGGTGAGCAGCCCGGGGAACCTGGCCTCCAGGTCGTCGTGGCGCAGCCTGACGACCCGTGATCGTCCCTCCAGGGTGGTTCGCGTGACGCCGGCCTCGCGCAGGACGCGGTAGTGGTGCGACATCGTCGACTTGTGCACGTCGATGCCGTCGCCGATCCCTCCGCAGTTCTCCCCATCGCTGCCGGCCAGCCGGGCCACGATCTCCAGGCGTACGGGATCGGACATCGCGTGCATGACCGAGGCCAGGCTGATGCTCTCGGTGGGTGGATGGAACGGCTCTCGCATCAGTGCACCTGCGCTTTCATGCGTCGCCATCGTACCCGTAGTTCAATGGTTGGACGTTCGTAAAACCGTCGTGTTAGTTTGATGGTTCCCCAACCGTCGAATGGAGATGTCATGCACCAGCAAGCAGACGCCGCCGCCGTGGCGTCGGGCCCGGTCACCGTCGTCGGCCTGGGCCCGATGGGGCAGGCGCTGGCCGGCGCGTTCCTGGCGGCGGGTCATCCCACAACAGTGTGGAACCGCACGGCCGCGAGGGCCGACGCGCTCGTCGCGCGAGGCGCGCTTCGCGCGGCGACGGTCGCCGGCGCGGTCACCGCGAGCCCGCTGGTGATCGCGTGCCTGGTGGATCACGACGCCGTACGCGCGGTGCTCGGCCCCGTGGCCGAGGCGCTCGAAGGCCGGACCCTGGTGAACCTCAGCTCGGCCTCGCCCGGGCAGGCCCGTGAGACGGCGGCCTGGGCCGCCGGCGCGGGCATCGACTACCTCGGCGGGGCGATCATGACCCCAACTCCGGCCATCGGGCGACCGTCCGCCCTGGTTCTCTACAGCGGACGGGAGGACGTCTACCAGGCGCATCTGTCGACGCTGGCAGGTCTGGGAGGCACCGCCTCCTACCTGGGAAGCGACCCCGGCCGGGCGGCGGCCCACGACGTGGCCCTGCTCGCCGTCTTCTGGTCGCTGGTCAGCGGCCTCGTGCACGGCCTCGCCCTGGCCCGCGCCGAAGGCATCCCCGGCAGCGCCCTGGCCCCGCTCGCACAGCCGCTCTTCGGCATGCTGCCCGAGATGATGAGCAGGTTCGCCCGGCAACTCGACGAAGGGCGTCACCCGGGCGAGCGGTCCACCGTCGACTCCGCCGCCGCGAGCCTCGGCCACATCATCCACACGGCCCAGGGCGATCACATCGACGCGGGCGTACTGACCGCCTTCAAGGCTGTGGTCCAGCGAGCGATCGACGCGGGGCACGGCGCGGACGGGCTTTCACGGCTGGCCGCCACACTCGCCGACGCCACACCGGCGCGCGGTTGACGAGTCCCGCCGGGGGCGTCACCCGCGGGTGCTGTCCCATTCCAGCTCGCCCTTGACGACTTCCGGCCGCCAGCCGCGGATCGGCCGGCCGGTCTCCAGGGACCTCGTGGTCGCCTTGAGCAGGGCGAGGTAGGAGGGCCACACCACGTCACCCTCCAGGGTGATGCCCTCCTCATTGAAGAACTCGCCCGTCTTCCCTGTACGGGTGTCGATGAAGAGGTTCCCGCCGTCGTTGGCGTACGCGAAGGGGATCAGACGGCCGTGCCACCAGAATCCGAGCGAGTCTCCTCCGATGTCGCAGAGCATCTTCCAGTTCGTGCGGATGTCCTTGGCGGACATCAGCTCGTAGAAGGGGGCGGGACCGAATCCCCATGAGCCGACGCCGTCGTGCCGCAGCAACGAGGCGCGCAGGTCGTCGGGGAACCGCCGGCCCATCGCCGCCTCCGACCTGGCGATGTCCAGAGGGCGGGCCGGTGGCCGCAGCGATCTGTACGTGGCGGGGGCCTTCCGGGCCAGCCATCGCTCGATGCGCCGCCACACCGCGTTCACTTCGGCGCTGACGCGTGGGCTTGGCAGGCGCACGCGGGGCGTACGGCGGGGTGGGAGGCAGCCGCCGGCCCGCAGCTCCCCGGCCGTCGGTTTGTCCGGGGTCGGCTCCGCGGTGGGTGTGGGGCTGGGGGACGGCCGGGGGCCGCCCGCGCAGCCCGGCCGCAGGGGGGCGGGCGTGTCGGCCCAGCGCAGCTCGCAGCCCGCGGTGACGACCGGATACCAGTCCCGCAGCGCCTCACCGCGCTCCAGCGAGCCCGCCAACGCCTCCAGCATGGCGAGATGCGACGGCCAGCCCATCGGCCCGTCGTACTCCAGCTCTTCCTGCCATTTCGCCTCGCCCACGCGGCCCGTACGCGGCTCGACGAACAGTTCCCGTCCGTAGCTGTCGCCGCCGACGGCGAGGAGGCTGCCGTGCCACACCCCGTGCTCAGGATCGGCCGCGTCCAGGTCGCCCTCCATCACCAGGTCTTGGCAGTTGCCCCCGTTGATGGAGTCGATGTCGTACAGGCCGAGCAGGCCGTACGACGGCGGCAGTTGGAACCCCGCGCCCAGGTTGCCGTCGGCGCCGTCATGCCGCAGGTAGGAGACGTACAGGTCGTCGGGCAGGCGGCGGTCGTGGCGGGCCTCCCATCCGGCGACGCTCTGCGGTTCGGCGCCGAACTCGAGCTTCCGCAGCGTGGCCGAGGCGTGCGCGCCGAGCCAGCGTTCGACGCGGTCCCACGCCTGGTTCACCCGTGTGGCGACCGCCGGATCGGGCGTGCGTGGGGTGTAGGCAGGCTCCTCCGAACCCATGACCTCGGGCTCCTGCGGCGTCGCGGTTTCGGCCGTGCTCGGATCGTCCTCCCAGCGGATCGGAGGGCAGCCGATGGCCTTCGCCTGCTCAGGCGTGAGAGCCCGCGCCTTGATGTCAGCCTCGGTCTCAGGATCGTCGCAGGACAGCGACACGGTGTCGCCGGCGGACATGGAGAAGCACCTGACCGAGTCCTCCATGAGGCCCGGCTCGCCCGCGGTCGCGCTCATCAGAAGCGCGGTCACGAGCACCGGTCCTGCAAGGCGCGTCCGCAGGGTTCCGATCATCCGCGCACCTTATCGATCTTGTGCGTCGTCGTGCCGGAAATCGCTGGAAAACACCGCGCTTCGCCCAGGACTCGTCACAGACGGACCGGCCATGGCCCGTGCTCGCGGGAACGTCCCCGAGGGAACCGCCGCGTCACCTGCCGGCCCGGACGTGCAAGCCCTCTAGCCGTACAGCTCCTCGATCTGCTTGGCGAAGTCGCGCGTCACGAGGTTGCGCTTGACCTTGAGGGACGGGGTGAGGTGGCCGCTCTCCTCGGTCAGGTCGTTCTCCAGGATCACGAACTTCTTGATCTGCTCGGGCTTGGAGACCATCCGGTTCGCCTGGTCCACCGCGGTCTGCACCTCGGCCAGGAGCGCCGGGTCGGTCAGGGAGACCTCGGCCTTGCCGCCGGCCTGCTTCCACTGCTCGAGCGCCTCGGGGTCGAGCGTGACGAGGGCCGCGACGAACGGCCGGTCGTCGCCGACGACCATGACCTGGCTGACGAGCCGGTGGGCCCGGATGGCGTCCTCCAGCGGGGCCGGCGCGACGTTCTTGCCGCCCGCGGTGACGAGGATCTCCTTCTTCCTGCCGGTGATGCTCAGGTAGCCGTCGTCGTCGAGCCGGCCCACGTCACCGGTGTGGAACCAGCCCTCGGAGTCGACGGCCTCCTTGGTGGCCCGCTCGTTGTTCCAGTAGCCGTCGAAGACGTGGCGCCCTCGCACCAGCACCTCGCCGTCGTCGGCGATCCTGATGCCGACGCCGGGGAACGGCTTGCCGACCGTGCCGATCTTGTTGGCTCCCGGGATGTTGACCGTCGAGGGGGCGCTGGTCTCGGTGAGCCCCCAGCCCTCGAACACCTCGATGCCGACGCCCCGGAAGAAATGGCCGAGCCGCTCGCCGAGTGCCGACCCTCCGGAGACCGCGGCGCTCAGCGCCCCGCCGGTGGCCGCGCGGAGCTTGCCGTACACGAGCTTGCCGAAGGCCGCGTGCTTGAGCCGGACGCCGAACCCGGCGCCGCCGGAGCTCTCCGCCCTGCTCCAGGCGATCGCCGCGTCGACCGCGGCGTGGAAGATCTTGCCCTTGCCGTCGGCGGTGGCCTTCTGCTCGGCGGAGTTGTACACCTTCTCGAAGACCCGCGGCACGCCCAGCAGGAACGTGGGCTTGAACTCCTGCAGGTCGGGAGCGACGTTCTTCATGTTGGGGGTGTGCGCCAGGACGGTGCCGGTCTCGATGAGCACGATCTGGATGAGCCGGGCGAAGCTGTGCGCCAGCGGCAGGAAGAGCAGCGCGGCGCGGCCGTCCACCTCGAACAGCTGCTCCAGCGGCCCGCGGGACACGTTGCGCGCGGTGAACAGCAGGTTGTCGTGGGTGAGCCGGCATCCCTTGGGCATGCCGGTCGTGCCCGACGTGTAGATGATCGTCGCGAGGTCCCGGCCGCCCCTGCTCGCCCTGCGCTCGGCGAGCGTCTCGTCGCTCACCTCGGCGCCGAGCCGCGTCAGCTCGTCGAGCCCGCCGCCCTCGATCCGCCAGAGCAGGGCCAGGTCGGGCGTCGCCTCACGGACGGTCTCCTCGTGGACCGGCAGCTCCACGAACACGCCCTTGGCGCCGCTGTCGGACAGGATCCACTTCACCTGGTCGGCGGAGGAGGTCTCGTAGATCGGCACCCCCACCGCGCCCGCCGCCCAGATGGCGTAGTCGGCGACCGTCCACTCGTAGCGGGTGCGCGACATCAGCGCGACCCGGTCGCCGGGCTCGACACCGGCCGCGATCAGGCCCTTCGCCACTCCGGCCACCAGGTTGCGGAACCCGGCCGCCGTGATGGGTGCCCACGGTGCGCCGGGCGCGTCGCCGTCCTTGTGCCGGATCACCACGGCGTCAGGCTCGTCCACGGCCCGCTGGAACACCACGTCGGTGCAGTTCGCCGACGGAGGGACGTCCACCAGAACGGGAACGCTGAACTCGCGCACGGTCACTCCTTCGCGCATGCCCCGGGTCTCCGGGGGGAGGGCCGGAGCCGCATGAGCAGGACCATCACTCTTCGTGTCTCACGGGACGCTACCGTGCGATGTTACGCATGGGTAGATCCGTCACCCAGGCGTTACCCAGGGCACCCGCACGGTATCAGTCTCCCCGCGCGAGCCCGGCCCGACACATCTGGTAGCACAAGCGTTTGGTTGGTACGCGTCGGCGGACACTACGATGTCGCCATGCGAATCCACGTCGTCAGCGACGTCCACGGCCGCGCGGACGCCCTCGCCCGCGCCGGTGACGGCGCCGACGCGCTGGTGTGCCTCGGCGACCTGATCCTCTTCGTCGACTACGCCGACCACTCCCAGGGGATCTTCCCCGAGCTCTTCGGCGCGCACCGGGCCACCGAGCTGATCGGCCTGCGCACGTCCGGGCGCTTCGACGAGGCGAGGCGGATGTCGGCCGAGCTGTGGGCCACCCTCGGCGGCGACCCCCGCGAGCACATCGAGGCCGCCGTCCGGCGGCAGTACGAGCAGATCTTCACGGCGATGCCCACACCCGCCTACCTGACGTACGGCAACGTGGACCTGCCGCGCCTGTGGCCCGAATACCTCAGGCCCGGTCACCGGGTGCTCGACGGCGCCACGGCGGAGATCGGCGGGCTGACCTTCGGCTTCGTCGGCGGCGGCCTGTCCACGCCGTACCGCACGCCGAACGAGATCGACGAGGAGGAGTTCGCGCGCAAGGTCGAGGCGGTCGGCGAGGTGGACGTGTTGTGCTGCCACATCCCGCCCGCCGTCCCCGAGCTGCTGTACGACGTGGTGGCCCGGCGCTTCGAACGGGGCAGCGAGGCCACCCTGGAGGCGATCAGGAGGACGCAGCCGCGTTACGCCCTGTTCGGCCACGTCCACCAGCCGCTGGCGAGGCGGACCCGGATCGGCCGCACCGAGTGCGTCAACGTCGGCCATTTCCGCGGCCGTGGCACGCCTTTCGCCCTCGAGTGGTGAAGTACCGTGGGCCCATGGCTGATCGCACCTCGTCCAGCATCACGATCGGCGCGGGCCGGTCGACAATCATGGCCGTCATCGCCGACTTCCCGGCCTACCCGGAGTGGGCGGGCCAGGTGAAGGCGGCGGAGGTCCTGAAGACCGGCGACGGCGGACGCGCCTCCCAGGTCAGGTTCGTCCTCGACGCCGGAGTGATCAGCGACGAGTACGTCCTCGGCTACGAGTGGGACGACGACGCGGCGGTGAGCTGGCGGGTCGTCGAGGCCGGCAAGATGGTCTCCGGCCTGACCGGCAGCTACCGGCTGGCCGAGGCCGGCGGGGCCACCGAGGTGACCTACGACCTCGCCGTGGACCTGAAGGTCCCGATGATCGGCATGATCAAGCGGAAGGCCGAGAAGGTCATCATCGACACCGCGCTCAAGGGGCTCAAGCGGCGCGTCGAGGGCCGATGAGGATCATCCTCTTCACCGGCAAGGGCGGAGTCGGCAAGACGACGGTCGCCGCCGCGACGGCCACGCTGGCCGCGAAGAGGGGCCTGAAGACCCTCATCGTCTCCACCGACACCGCGCACTCGCTCGCCGACGCGCTCGCCGTCGAGCCCTCCGGGGAGCCGGTCGAGGTCGCGCCCGGCCTCCACCTGCAGCAGGTCGACACGCAGCGCTCGCTCGAACGCTACTGGGGCGAGCTGCGCGACTACGCCGGCACCCTGCTCGGCGAGCTCGGCCTCGACGAGATCACCTCCGAGGAGATCACGGTCTTACCCGGGGCCGAGGAGATCCTCGCGCTGCTGGAGCTGCGCGAGCAGGCCCGCACCGGCCGGTGGGACGTGATCGTCGTCGACTGCGCGCCCACCGCCGAGACGCTGCGGCTGCTCGCCCTCCCCGAGGCCCTCGACTGGCACGTCAACCGCCTGCTCCCCACGGGGCGGCGGCTGCTGAAGGCCCTGTCACCCGTCATCCGCCACGTCGCCAAGGTCAGCGTGCCGGAGAGCGAGGTCGTCTCGGCGGGGGAGCGGCTGCACCGGGGGCTGCTCGGGGTCCGCGAGATGCTCGCCGGGGAGGACGCCTCGGTCCGGCTGGTCCTCACCCCCGAGGCGGTCGTCGTGGCCGAGGCCCGCCGCACGCTCACCTCCCTCAGCCTGTACGGCTACCGCGTCGACGCCGTCGTCGCCAACCGCGTCTTCCCCGCCGGGGGCGCCGACGAGTGGCGCAGGGGATGGGTGGAGGCCCAGGCCAGGCAGCTCGGCGTGGTGCACGAGTCGTTCGCGCCGCTGCCCGTCCTCACCGTCCCCTACCTGCCCGCCGAACCCGTCGGCGCCGCCGCCCTCGCCGGGGTCGCCGAGGAGCTGTACGGCACGGCCGACCCCTTCGCCCGTCCCGACGTGGAGCCCCCGCTGCGGATCACCGCCGACGAGCTGACGCTCGCCCTGCCGCTGGCCGACCGCGACGACGTCGACCTGGCCAGGAAGGGCGACGAGCTGATCATCACGGCGGGGCCGTACCGGAGGGTGATCGCCCTTCCGGTGGCCCTCGCCCGCCGCTCCGTTTCCTCCGCCGCGCTCCGGGACGGCCGTCTGCGGGTACGGTTCGAGACAGGAGGGGCGAAATGACGGATTCCAACAACGGCGTCAACCCGGAGGGCCGCCGCCGCGACCCGCTCGGCTCGGCGGCCGAAGAGGCGTTCAAACTGCTCGACGCCGTACAGCAGCGGGTCGGCCGCGAGTTCGGCAAGGGCCTGGTGAAGGGCTCGATGAGCGGCTTCGGGTCGGCGTTCGGCGGCGCGGGCGCCGGCAGAGGCGCGGGCGCGAGCCCCGCCGCCGACGTGTGGAGCGAGGCGGTCGGCGAGGGCCACGGCGACGAGTACATCTGCCGCGCCTGCCCAGTGTGCCGGGTCATCGCCGCGCGCAAGGAGGCGGGCGGCGACGTCGCCGACCACCTGTTCGCGGCGGGCGGTGAACTGTTCGCCGCGCTCCGGCAGGCGGTGGACGCGCTGCAGCGCCCGGCGTCCCGTGGGCCCGGCGGCGAGCGCCCGGAGGGGCCGCGGGTGGAGCGCATCGACCTGAGCTGATCCGTTCATCTCCGGGGCGGGCGTGGCCACCTGCTTTTCCTGGGGTGTTGCCCTGGCCGGTCGTGATCCGCTTCAATCGGCGCGGACCGCGGGCGAATGCCGGGCGGGCTGGTGACGGCGGGTGACGGCGGGCGTCGCGGCGACTCGGGCGAGAAGGAGACACCATGGCACTGACCATCGGCGTGGACGTGGGCGGTACCAAGATCGCCTCAGGTGTCGTCGACGAGGAGGGGCATGTCCTTGAGCGGGGCGTGCGGCACAGCCCGGCCGGCAGCCCGGAGAAGATGGCCCTGACGATCGCCGAGGCGGTGACCGAGCTCGCCGGCCGGCACGAGGTCGAGGCGGTCGGCATCGGGGCGGCGGGATTCATCGACGAGACCCGGTCGGTCGTGCGGTTCGCGCCCAACCTCGCCTGGCGCGAGGAGCCGCTGCGCGAGAAGGTCGGCGAGCTGGTGGACATGCCGATCGTCGTGGAGAACGACGCCAACGCCATGGCGTGGGGCGAGTACCGCTTCGGCGCCGGACGGGGCGAGAGCCACGTGGTGTGCGTGACCGTCGGCACCGGGATCGGCGGCGGCATCGTGCTCGGCGGCCGGCTCTACCGGGGCAGGTGGGGGATGGGCGCGGAGCTCGGCCACATGCAGGCCGTGCCCGGCGGCCGGCCCTGCGGCTGCGGCAACACCGGGTGCTGGGAGAAGTACGCCAGCGGCAGCGCGCTGCTGCTGGAGGCGAAGCGGAACGCGCAGGCCGACCCGTCGTCGGCCCCCCACCTGCTCCGCCTGGCCGGCACGGCCGACGCCGTCGAGGGCGAGCACGTCACCCAGGCGGCCCGGCAGGGCGACCCCGCCGCGCTCGCCGCGTTCGAGTCGCTCGCCGGCTGGCTCGGCCAGGGGCTCGCCGACCTGGCCTCGATCCTCGACCCCGGCTGCTTCATCATCGGCGGCGGCGTCTCCGGCGCGGCCGACGTCTACATGGACAAGGTGCGGTCCGAGTTCGCCGAGCGGCTCACCGGGCGGGGGCACCGCCCGCTGGCCGACATCCGGGTGGCCGAGCTCGGGCCCGCCGCCGGGATGGTCGGCGCCGCCGACCTCGCCCGGCTCCGCTGACCCCGCGTGCTCCGGGTCGCCGCGTACAACGTCCGGTCGCTCAGAGACGACAGGGCCGCGCTGCTCCGCGTCATCCGGGCCGTACGGCCTGACGTGCTGTGCCTCCAGGAGGTGCCCCGCTTCGCCGGCTGGCGGTGGCGCCGGCGCGCCCTGGCCCGCGACGCGGGGATGGCGGTCGCGGCGGGGGGACGCGTCGGAGGGGTCGCCGTGCTCGCCGGCCCCGCCGTACGGGTCCTGCACGGCCGGGGCCACAGGCTGCGCTGGTACAGCGGGCTGGAGTGGCGGGGCGCCGCCCTCGCCGTGGTCGGCAAGGACGGCGCGCGGTACGCCGTCTGCTCGATCCACCTCGACCTGGTGGCGGGAGCCCGGCTCCGGCACGCCGTGCAGGTCACGGCGATCCTGGAGGGGGCGGCCCGGACGTTCGGGGCGCGGGCCGTGCTCGCCGGGGACGTCAACGAGGAGCCTGGCGGGCCGGTCTGGCGTCACCTCGCCGGGCGGTACACCGACTGCTTCGCCGCCGCCCCCGAGGGGGACGGCCGCACGTTCCCGGCCGGGGATCCTCGCGCGCGCATCGACGCGATCTTCGCCGGGCCGGGGCTCCACGTGCTGCGGTGCGGTGGCGCGGACGTCTCGCCGCGCGACCTGGCCGCCGCCAGCGACCACCTGCCCGTGGTGGCGGACCTCGCGCTCCCCGGCGGGTAGCGACGTGCGGATTCCGGGACATACGGACGGTCGCGCGATGGCACGTTCCGGGCCGCGAATATAAGACGTTCCGGTCGCACTCCGGCATCGCTTGGGAATCGAAATCACCACCTCCCGGGCGAGCCGCCGGAGGTCACCCTTACGATCGTTTCATGACCCGCCGCCCGACACGGCGTGCGGTACCGCTGTGTGCGCTTCTCGCCGTCCTGCTGAGCGGCTTCTTCCTGCGTGCCACATCGGTCGCGCACGCCCACACGCACGCCGGCTCCGAGCATGGCCCCCAAGCCCGCGCCGCGAACGTGCGCCCGCAGGCGGAGCGCAGCCCGTCGCAGGACGACACCGCTCAGGGGACCTCCCTCGGGCAGATGGGAAAGGACGGCTCGCTGTCGGACGTGGCCGGGCTGTCGGCGGGGGACGTGTGGGCGGTGGGCCAGGGGAACGCCTGGGACATGTGGCGCAACCGCGGCGTCATCCTGCACTGGAACGGCGCCTCCTGGGCCGAGATCCCCGTCCGGGGCGACGCCACCGGCGTGAGCCACCTGAGGTCGGTCGCCGCATCCTCGCCCGGCGAGGTCTGGGCGGTCGGCGACGGCCGGGACGGCCTGCCGTACGTCGCGAAGGGCTCGCAGGACGGGTTCGCCCGGGTCGCCGTGCCGGAGCTGCGCACGGGCGACTGGCTCGGCGGCGTGGCGGCGGCCGGGAGCCGGGTCGTCGCCGTCGGCAGCCGGGACGGCCACGCGTTCATGGCGGCCACCGGCGGGGCGGGCGAGGGCACGGTGTGGACCTCGGCCGCCGGTCCAGAAGGCGCGTTGTACGGGGTGGCGCTCGCCGGGAGGACCGACGGCTGGGCGGTGGGCGACTCGGGGAGCGCGCCGATCGCCATGCGGCTGTCGGAGGACGGCTGGAAGCAGGTGGACCTGCCGGAGATCAAGGGCGGGTTCCTCAGGGACGTCTACGCCCAGAGCCGGAAGCGGGCCCTCGCCGTGGGCGGCGTCTACACCGGCGACGGCGGCGTCGATCCGCTGGTCCTGTCGTGGGACGGCAAGCGCTGGACGCGGGAGGATCCGCCGAAGCGCCGCGCCGACCTGTACGGCGTGGGCGGCGACGGCGACGGGACGTTCTGGATCTCCGGCTACGACCCCGAGCGCCCGCGACAGGGATTCATGCTCCGCTACGACGGGTCCCACTGGACCACCATCCGCGGGGAGGACTCCGCGGACGAGCGCACGGTGCGGCTCCAGGCCGTCACCCGCGTCGCGGACGTGACGATGGCGGTCGGCTACGTGCTCGACGCCAAGGACCGCTACACCGATCTCGTCGAGAAGTTCGGCCCGCCGCCCGCGGGGTGAGCGGCCCCGCCCGTGCCCCGTTCAGGCGACGCCGTTCAGGCGACGCCGTTCAGACGACGGCGCCGTCGTCCCAGCCGGAGTCGGGGGGCGGGCCGTCGCCCATGCGGACGACGAGCGTGACGAACCCGGCGATGAACGCCGACACCGCGGCGAACACGATCCAGCCGTCCCTGGGCCAGTCCAGCAGCGCGGCGAGTAACAGGTAGGCGGGCCCGCCGAAGAGCGCGAGCCAGGACATCCTGCTCACGGCGTCCCCCTGAGGCAGCGGGGGAGGAGGTGGCGGGATGTAGTGGTCCTCCTCGCGGTCCTCCGCGGGGGCGGCGTCCTCGTCCTCGCCGGCCTCTTCGCCGGGGGACGGCTCCTGGAGCAGGCCGCCGGGATCCGGGGCCTCCTCGGGGACGTTCTCCCGATCAGGCCATGGCTGACTGGCCGAGGCGTCCTCGGCCTTCTCATTGAACGAGGCGACGATCTGACGCCAGACCTCGTCCTCGTCACTCTGCGGCGTCACATCGATCCCAGGTCACAAGTCCTTCGTCAAGGGTACAGAGGCATGGGAGCGGATGAAGTCGAGGCTCCCCTGGAAGATCAGGGGCGCGTCGTTGTCGAGGGTCGCGACGTGGTAGCTGTCGGCGAGCTCCCGGACCTCCAGGTTCTCCCCCATCCTCTGCCTGAGGAAGGCCACGCTGGCCGGTTTGACCACGTGGTCGCCGGGGCTGTGGAACACCAGCACCGGCTGCGTGACCTTGCCGATGTCCGACTGGACGAGCTTCCACAGCCGGGGCAGCGTGGAGGCCGCCCGGACCGGGGTGCGCGTGTAACCGAGCTCGGTCGCGCCTTCCTTCTTGATGTCCCCCGCGACGCCGGGGACCGAGGCCATCACGAGCTTGAGCGCCGGGGCCAGCCGCAGCAGCGGCGTGTCGCTGACCACAGAGGGGTTGACCACGACGACCCCCTGGACGGCGTCCCCGTGGACCTCCGCCAGGCGCAGCGCCATGCACCCGCCGAGCGACAGCCCCATCACGAAGACCTCCGAGCACCGGCCGCGCAGGTCGGCGAAGGCCTTGCCGAGCTCGGCGTACCAGTCCTCCCAACGCGTACGGTTCATCTCCTGCCAGGTCGTGCCGTGACCTGGGAGACGGGGAAGCGACACGGTGAGCCCGGCGTCCGCCAGGAACTCCGCCCAGGGCCGCAACGACTGCGGCGACCCGGTGAAGCCATGGCACAGCAGGGCGCCGATCTCGCCGCCCTCATGGTGGTACGGCTCCGCGCCTGCGAGCACTGGCATGGGAAACCTCCGTGTCACCGCGACGGAACAGCGGCTTATTCCGCCCGATACTCGCACGTAAGTCATCGTTAGTGCGAGAGGGCCGGGCGTGCGAAGATGACTTGACGTCCGACCCGAGAGGGGTGCCTGAGTGTTCTACTGGGTGGTGAAGGCCATCCTCTGGCCGTTCCTCCACTTCGTGTTCCGCCCCTGGGCGGAGGGGGTGGACAACGTGCCCAAAGAGGGACCGGTGATCCTGGCCGGCAACCACCTGTCGTTCGCCGACCACTTCTTCGGAGCGCTGTTCCTGCCGCGCAAGGTGATCTCGCTCGGGAAGGCGGAGTACTTCACCGGCCAGGGGCTCAAGGGCATGTTCAGCCGGGCGTTCTTCTCCGGCGTCGGCACTGTCCCGATCGACCGCTCGGGCGGCAAGGCCAGCGAGGCGGCCCTGCGCACCGGCCTTCGCATTCTGCGGGACGACAAGGTCCTCGGCATCTACCCGGAGGGCACCCGCTCTCCCGACGGCCGGCTCTACAAGGGCAAGACCGGCGTGGCCCGGCTCGCGCTGGAGTCCCGCGCGCCCGTCGTGCCCTGGGCCATGGTCAACACGTTCGAGATGATGCCCCCCGGCCGGCCGTTCCCCAAGCTCGGCATCCGCCCCGGCGTCCGGTACGGCAAGCCGCTCGACTTCTCCCGGTACTACGGGATGGAGAACGACCGCCTCGTCCTCAGGGCGGTCACCGACGAGATCATGTACGCGCTCATGGAGCTTTCCGGTCAGGAGTACGTCGACAAGTACGCCGCCTCCGCGAAGGTCGAACTCGCCCGGGCGGCCCGGGAGAAGCCTTAATACTGTCGGTCGGGACGAGTAGCGTGGCGGGTGTTCGCCACGCGCACACGGGGATTCCGGACGCTTTCCCCGCATCCGGACGCGCGGGCGGGCGCGTACTGGAAACGGAAGTTCGTGTACCACCGGAGTGAGCGCCTGGGGATGACGTCCGCGCGCGACCCCGGCTCCCGACGTGAGGAATGTGCATGAGTGTTCGCGAGGAGCAGCAGGCCGTCTCCGGCTACCTGCCGCATCGCCAGATTTTGATTGTCTTGTCCGGAGTGGCGGCCGGAATGCTGCTCGCGGCGCTCGACCAGAGCATCGTCGGCACGGCCCTGCCCCGCATCGTGAGCGAGCTGGGCGGCCTGGACAAGCTGTCGTGGGTGGTCACGGCCTACCTGCTCACGTCCACGGCCGCGACCCCGCTGTGGGGCAAGATCTCCGACCTGTACGGCAGGCGGATCATCTTCCAGACCGCCATCGGCATCTTCCTCATCGGATCCGTCCTCGCCGGGCTGAGCCAGGACATCGGCCAGCTCATCGCCTTCCGCGCGATCCAGGGCCTGGGGGGCGGCGGCCTCATGGCGCTGGCGTTCAGCATCATCGGCGACGTCATCCCGCCCCGTGAGCGGGGCCGCTACATGGGCTACTTCGGCGCCGTGTGGGGCGCCTCCAGCGTCGCCGGGCCGCTGCTCGGCGGCTTCTTCACCGACGGCCCCGGCTGGCGGTGGATCTTCTGGATCAACCTGCCGATCGGCCTGGTCTCACTGGTCGTGACGTCGGTCGCGCTCAAGATCCCCGTGGTCCGCCGGCCTCACAAGATCGACTATCTGGGCGCGGTGCTCATCATCTCGGGCGTGTCGTGCCTGCTTCTCTACCTGGACTGGGCGGGCAACGACCTCGGCTGGACCGCCCCCGGCTCCCTGGCCCTGCTCGCCGGCTTCGTCGCGCTGGCGGCGCTGTTCGTGCTGGTGGAGCTGCGCGCCCCCGAGCCGATCCTGCCGATGCGGCTGTTCCGCAACTCCATCTTCAGCGTGGGGAACGTGTACACCTTCCTGTCCGGCCTGGCGATGTTCGGCGGCATGATCTTCCTGCCGGTCTACCTGCAGGCGGTCCAGGGCATGTCGCCGACCCGGTCCGGGCTGGCGCTGCTGCCGGCCGTCGCGGGCATCTTCTCCACGTCCATCACCTCCGGCCAGCTCATGAGCCGCACGGGACGGTACAAGATCTTCCCGATCATCGGCGCGGCCGTACTCATCGTCGCGCTCGGGTTGCTGGCCACGATCAAGGTGGACACACCGTACTGGCAGGTCGCGATCTACGCGTACCTCTTCGGCGCGGGGCTCGGATTCACCATGCAGACGATCGTCACGGCGATCCAGAACGCCGTGGAACGGTCGGACATGGGCACGGCGACCAGCTCCACCACGTTCTTCCGCATGATGGGCGCCGCCATCGGCACCGCGATCATGGGGGCGGTCCTCACGAACCGGCTGACCCACTACATGGCCGTCGAGTTCGGCGGCAAGGCGCCGTCGGGCAATGTCGACGCCAACAACGTGCAGGCGATTCAGCAGCTCCCGCCGCAGGTCAAGGAGCACGTGCTGGTGGCCTTCACCAGCGCCATCGACGACGTGTTCATCGCCAGCCTCCCGTTCGTGGTGGTCGCGCTGGTGGTGGCGTTCTTCGTCAAGGAGATTCCGCTGGCGACCGGCAAGAGCGAGCCCGCCGTCGGCGGCTGAGACCGGGCGGCCGTTTCAGAGGGGCGTCGTGGCCGTTCCCGCCGGTGCGAGACGGGAGCGGACCTCGCGGATGTGCTCGGGCGTCGTGCGGCAGCAGCCGCCGACGTACCGGGCGCCGAGAGCCTGCCACCGGGCGGCCTCCTCGCCGAACTCGACGGGGTCGGCCAGGCCCAGCCACCGCCGGCCGGCGGCGTCCCAGGTCTCGCCGGAGTTGGGGTAGACGATGGTCGCCCCGTGGCCGATCAGGTCGGGGATGAACCGCGGGGCGGTGCAGTTCACGCCCACCGCGACCACCTGGGGCAGGTCGGCGAACAGGGCGGCGCACTCCTCGAAGGGGGTGCCGTCGTTGACGTGGTGCCCGTCCCGGCAGGAGAAGCTGACCCACGCCCGCACATCCGGAGTCTCGCGCAGCAGCGTGGCGAGCGCCCTGGCCTCCGCCGCCGACGGGATCGTCTCGCACGCCAGCAGGTCGGCCCCGGCGGAGGCGAGGATCTCGAAGCGCTCGCGGTGCCAGGCGGCCAGGCCGTCGGCGTCGAGGTCGTAGTCGCCCGTGTACTCGGCTCCGTTGGCGAGATAGGCGCCGTACGGCCCCACACTCGCGGCCACCAGGCCGTGGCCCGCCTCGTCCCGGGCCTGCACGGCGAGGGTGACGGACAGCCGGATCAGGTCGCGCGCCTGCGCGGCGGTGTGGCCGCGCCGTACGAAACCGGGGATGCTCGCCTGGTAACTCGCCGTCGTGGCGACGTCGGCCCCGGCGCGGAAGTAGTCGAGATGGGCCTGCCGGATGACGCCGGGATCGGTGGCCAGCAGCCTCGCCGACCACAACTCGTCACGCAGGTCGCAGCCGAGTGCCTCCAGGCGCGTGGCGAGACCGCCGTCCAACACGATGGAACTCATCCGGCAACCTTATGCGTTCCTGACCTATGGGGCTTAAAGGGCTCATCAAGAGGTTGCTGCGCCGTCGATCTCCCGTCCCCGCAGGTGGACGAGACGATCGGCCCGACACGGGAGGGGTGAGGGAGCCTCGGCGTCCCGCTCCCACCCCGCCGTCCGATGTCATCCGCCTACCGGAACCCTCATGAGGTCGGCCTGACCGAACGCGTGTGAGGGAATTAATGCGGCCGGGCGCCTCGGTGCCCGGCCACATGCTTCCTTTCCGTATGCGCGCGGCCGGCGTGAGCGGGGCAAGCCACGCGCGCGAGCGAGCCCGCCATGGGCGAAGAGCCGGCCCACTCGGCTGGTCCGGGCTGGCCACGCGAGCGAGCCTGCCGGTCAGCGGGTGCGGGTCATGGGCGCTTCCAGAAGGCGCGGCGTCCCTCCTTCCTCCCGCCGGTACCGGTCGCGTCCGGGCCGCTGCCTGCTGAGCCGCTCCCAGTTGGGCCGCCCTCTGACGGGCCGCCGGTCAGCGCGTCGAGCGTGTCGACGGTGCGACGCCAGAGGTCGTCCAGCGGGCTCGCCGCATGCTCGGCGGTCTCCAGCTCCGCGATCAGCGCGGTGAGCTCCGCGTGGCCGCCCACCATCTGCGAGATCACCCGCAGGCGGCTCGCGAGGTCCGCCAGATAGCGTCTGCGGTCCCGCTCGGGCAGCGACCGTGCCTCGCGCAGCCGTGCCAGCTCCTCGGCGAGCATCGGCAGGATCCCCGTGAAGTCGGTGGCCGCAGCAGTCTCCCGCCGGTGATGCGGCAGGAACGCGTCGACCGAGAACCCGCGGCCGAGCCGCCCGCCGCCGGTCGTGGGCGGCGTCGCGTACGACTGGGCGGGTGGCCGGGCGGGCGCGCTCGGTGCGGGCAGCGGCCCGAGGGGCGCGTCCGCCGCCCCGGGAGCCGCACCGCCGGGCGCGGGCATCCCGGTGGTGAAGGAGGCCAGCTTGGCCATCATGGGAGCCCCCGCCGCCGTCATCGGCACCGCGGCGGGCATCTCCCAGCCGCTCGGCGGCTCGACGGGCTGGATCACGTGGTGCTCCGGCCCGCCCTCCGCGACGACGCGCGTGTCGACGGCCACGAACGCGGTGAACCGGCACAGCACGCCGAACCTGAGCGATGTGTCGACGATGCGCTGCTCCAGCGTGCGCTCACCGACCGTGTAGCGGTCCTCGAGTGCCCGCAGGTGCGCCCGGGCCCACACCGCCCGGGCCGCCCGGTCTTCGGCGGCGTGGCCGTCGACGCGGGCGTCCCAAGGCGCACCCTCGGCCGTACGGCCCCGCAGGGCGACGGCGCCCTCCGGCCGCCCGCGATAGCGGCCGGAGACGGTCAGAGGCACGCCGGGGTAGAGCGAGCCGGCATGGGTGATCGTGCCGGCGACGACGTCGAGGCCCTCGGGTCGCAGGGTGATGTCGGTGACCAGCGGTGAGCCGATCCGGCGGTGGATGTGCTCCATCGCCTCGTCGAGGCGATCCTCCGACTCCACCAGCTCGCACCGGCCCGCGCCGAGAAGGGCGAGCCTGCCGAGGAACCCGGCGTTCACCGCGCGGTCGATCCCCACGGTGTGCACGCGGATGCCGCCCAGCCGGGGACCGGTGCGTTCGAGGATCTGGTCCTCGTTGCCCACCTGGCCGTCCGTGACGAGGACGAGCACACGGTCGCGTCCGGCGTCTCCGGGCTCTCCCGGACGCCCTTCCAGCCCTTCATGGCAGGCAGGGTCCGGCTGCCCTGCCTGCTCCGCCGGAGGGGTGGACGGCCGGGGCCGCTCGTCGCCGAGCAGGCGGATCGCCTCCTCCAGGGGAGCGAGCATCTCGGTGCCGCCCCGCGCCTCCAGGCGGGACAGGTGCTCGACGGCCCGGTAACGGTTGCGATCGGTGGCCTGGACCAGCCCGTCCGGGAAGGCGCGCTCGACCACCGAGTCGAACGAGAGCACGGCCACCCGATCACGCGTGGTCAGCGTGTCGACGATCCGCGCCGCCGCACGTCGCGCGGCGACCATCTTCCAGCCGGTCATGCTGCCGGAGCGGTCGAGCAGCAGGACGACGTCCCGGGGGGCCGGCACGGCGGCGGCATCCGAGGGAGGCACAAGGGTCAGCAGGAACGTGCCCTCGGGCGTTCCGGAGCGTCCGGCCTCGCCGGCCGCGGCGGTGCCCGCGCCGTGCTCCGCGTCCTCCGCGGAGTCGGTCACACCGTCGCCTCTGTTGCCGCTGTCCCCCTCGCCGCCCTCGTCGGGCACGAGGGCGAGCGAGGTGGAGGGGTCGAACGCCAGGCGCAGGATGAAGTCACGGTCCAGCCTCTCCCCGGGGCGCAGGCTGATCGTGCCGCCCTCATGGGCGACCTCGTGCAGGCTCGAACGGATCTCCTTGAGATCGAGCCCCGCCGGGTCCACGGTCGTCGTCAGCGACAGCCGTACCGGATTGGGGAATCCGGGAAGCAGGACCGGCGGGGTGATGCGGGAGGCGTCGGGCGCCGCGTCGGTGTCCGGGGCGACGCCGGCGCCCGCGGAAGGGCCGGGCAGCGGAGCCCCCGGGATGTAGCGGGGCGCGACGACGAGGGGGAACCGGAACTCCGCCGCCCCGTCCTCGTACGGCAGCGGCTGGCTCAGCGTCAGCCGTACCGTCACCCGTTCTCCCGGCACGATGTTGCCGACGCGGATGGTGAAGACGTCCGGCCGGTCCTCCTCGGCGATCGCGGCCCGCCGGCCCTCGGCCAGTGCCTGGTCGTAGTCGGCCCTCGCCCGTCCCCGTTCCTTGAGGAGGCCTTCGATCACGCGGCCGTCGGCCTCCATGCGGAAGGCGGTCACCGCCGCCCTCGGCGGCAGCGGGAGGACGTACGTCGCCTCCAGGGACACGTCGAACGGGTTGCGGAAGCCCTGGACCACATCGACCCCGGCCACCAGGCCGGTGATGCGCGCCGCGACGTCGACGCTCTCCAGGGGCAGGTTGCCCCTGGCGGTTTCGAGCGCTCCGAGCCCGGCGTCCGGCAGCGGCCGGCACTCCTCCGGTCGCAGAGGCGTGATGGGAACGGTCATGGCGTGATCCCTTCGGCGTGGTCGGAACGGCCTGCCAGGCCGAGCGTGGCGAGTGCCGCGAGAAGCGGTCCGGCGGCCAGGCGGAGGGCGGCCACCTCATCCGGGGTGAGTGCGTGGCCTGTGTCGTCGAGCAGCACGGTCACCCCGGGCGCGAGCCGTACGCCATGGAGGACGACGTCCGGCGTGGAGGCGGCGGCGGGCCGTGCGGGGCCGTCCCCGAGGCCGGCATCGGCCCCCGGCGCCGACGGCGACACTGACGGCGACACTGACGGCGACGCTGACAGGGGTGCGGAGAGTGGAGACGGGGAGGGGAGCGGGGTGGCCGGCGACGGGCCGGGCCGGGTCCAGAAACGGTCCCGTACGGCGCCGTCTCGATGTCCCGCCGCTTCGGCGCCGGCCGGGGAGCCGTCGCGGCCGGGCGCCGCGCCGTCTCCGGAAGGACCTTCCCGGCTCTCGGGGACGGCCACGCCGCCGGGTTCAAGGCCGGCGAGGCCGGCGACACGCTGAAGCATGCCGTCGGTGGCCCCGGCCAGCTCCGCCTGGATGGCGGCGATCGAGAGCCCCTCCGCCTGGCGCCGCTTGACCGCGACGAGCTGGAGCAGGTGGCGCCTGCCGTACAGCGCCACCCGTCCGCGCCGGGCGAGCGGCGGGTCGAGCAGCCCGATCGTGGTGTACCAGCGGATGAGCCGCTCGTTCGGCACGTCCCGGACCCGGCCGTTGACCGGACGCCCGGGACCGAGCACGCCCGCCGCCCGTTCCGCCAGCTCGCCTATGGTCCAGGTCTCGCTCATGTGCTCACAATGACACTGTCACAGTGACACTGTCAAATAGAAGGGCGGGCGCGGTTCGCGAAGAGTTCGTTCCCTGGAAGAGCGTGGCTTCCCTCCGTTCACGCGCCTCCGGTCCACTGGCCGGGCGGCGGCGAGCCGGGAAATCCGCGGCGTACGTTGTGAGATGCCGGTCAGGTCGCGCGGAACGGGGTAAGGGGCCGGGCGAACCGCCAGGCCGGCCCTCCGAGGGGCGGCCGATCGGGACCGCCGGCGGTGCGGCGTGGCCGGGAACGGCATCGCGCCGGGGGCACGACGCATCGTTCGCCGTAGCGGTGCGAACGCACGATGACGACAGCCGCGGAACGCCCGGAGAGCGCCGGGGGCCGGCTTCCGGGGGCGCTCAAGGTCGAGGAGGCGGATCACGGTGCGCGGTACCTTCATCCGATACGGGGCTCTGCCCGCGTTGTCCGGGTCGCTGTGGCGCTCCGCCTTCGCCGTGCCCTGCGGGAGGCCGCAGGCGCCGCTGCGAGGGCCCGACGTCAACGGCATCGCGTTGCCGGAGGGGTTCACCAGCCGGGTCGTGGGCCGGTCCGGCGAACGAGTCGGGGGAGTGGCATGGCACGCCGCCCCCGACGGGGGAGCCTGTTTCGCCGACGGTGACGGCTGGATCTACGTGTCCAACTCCGGCGTCCCGTTGCTGGGAGGCGTGACGGCCCTCCGTTTCGGACCGGACGGCGCCATCCGGAGCGGCTACCGCATCCTGTCGGGCACCGACGTGAACCGGGCGGGCGGGGCGACCCCGTGGAACACCTGGCTCTCCTGCGAGCAGACCCCCGCCGGCCGGGTCTTCGAGTGTGATCCGTACGGCCGCCGCGCCCCGATGCCCCGGCTCGCGATGGGCCTGTTCGCCCACCAGGGGCTGGCGTGCGATCCGGACAGGCGGGTCGTCTACCTCACCGAGCGCGAGCCCGACGGGTGCTTCTACCGGTTCCGCCCGGACACCTGGGGCGACCTCACGACGGGCGTCCTCGAGGTGATGGCCGGTACGCCGGAGGGGGAGGCCGTGACCTGGGAGCGCGTCCCCACCCCCGCCGCGCTGTTCGAGCCCACCCGGGAACAGGTGAAGGGCGCCCTGCGCTTCGACGGCGGCGACGGGACCCACTACTCCGACGGTTTGTGCTACTTCATCACACGTGGTGACGGCCGGGTCTGGGTGTACGACGCGGCGCGCGAGCGGCTCTCGGTCCGGTACGGCCGGGGACGCGACGGCCTGTCCGGGGAGCCCCGAGCCTTCCACGGCCATGAGGAAGCGGTGGGGGACCTCTTCGTCGCCGAGGACGCCGGGCCGATGGAGATCAACGTGATCAGCGGCGGTGTGGCGGAGCCGTTCCTGCGGGTGGAGGGCCAGGAGAGCTCGGCCATCGCCGGGCCGGCGTTCTCGCCCGACGGCACCCGGCTGTACTTCTCGGCCCGCCGGCTGCCGCCGCCTCGCCGCGCGGGCGCTTCAGGGCTCCCGGCGTCCCGGCCGTCCGCCTTCGCGCAGTCCGGGGGCTCTCACCCGTCCCGCCGCCTCCCGTTCCAGCGCGGCAGCGCCGCCCAGGCCGAGGTCGGCATCACGTACGAGATCACCGGCCCGTTTCCGGACCGGATGACCCGCTCCGCCCGGTCCTGAGCGGATCCTGAGCCGGGCCGGGTGCCGCCCCTGGAACGGCCGTCCGCGGCCGGCTACCTCGTGTCACCGAGATTGCGCGCCCAGATCTGATCGGTGACGGGCCGGCCGGACTCCTGCCCCTCCCGCTCCTCCACCAGCTCGAACCCGGCCTCCTGATAGATCCGGCGAGCGCTCACCAGGATGTCTCTGGTCCAGAGCATGATCGTCCGGTACCCGGCCTGCCTGGCGAAACGGAGGCACTCCTCGACGAGCCGTCCCCCGATGCCCATGCCGCGAGCCGACGGCTCGACCAGGAGCAGGCGGAGCTGGGCGGTCGTCTCGTCCTTCCGCACGCAGAAGACGCACCCGGCCGGCTCGCCGTCGACCTCGGCGATCCAGACGGCCTCACGCTGCGCGTCGTGGCCGTCGACGTAGTCCGCGACGATGCGCGCGACGAGGGCCTCGAAGCCCGCCCCCCATCCGTACTCCTCGGCGTAGATCACGCCGTGCCGATGGACCACCCAGCCGAGGTCCCCGGGCCGAGGCGGCCTGATGACGTACGACTTGGGCCGTTTGCCGCGCTCCTCGCTGTCCAGCAGACGCCGGATCGTGGACATGCCGGCCACGAGCCTGTGCCGCTCCTCCTCTGTCAGGCTCCCCAGCATCGCCTCCGCCTCCGCGTTCGAGCGCTGGTCGAGCATGCCGTACGCCTCGCGCCCGGTGCCCGTGAGCCTGACGACCTGGCGGCGCCCGTCCTCGGCCGACCGCTCCCGCGCGACGAGGCCGTCCGCCTCGAACTTGGCGAGGATCCGGCTCAGGTAGCCGGGATCGAGGCCGAGCAGCTCCCGCAGGACCGCCACCTCGGACACCTCGCGCGTGCCGAGCTCGAACAGGACCCTCGCCTCGGTCAGTGAATAAGGCGTGTCGAGCATTCCCGCCTGCAGGACGCCGATCATCTCCGTGTAGAAGCGGTTGAACGCGCGGACGTCCGCCACCATATTCATTGCCCACCTCAAATGTTTGGTTGACTGAGTCAAGTATGGCGGAAACCCGGAAACGGCGAAAGGTCTCCGGCCGATTCCCTGCCTTTCATGGGAGACTGACGCTGTCTCCGGATGTGCTCGCGGTCCGTCTCCGCGGCCCCCGGCGACAGCCGGACGGGTTCGCGGACCTCAGGCCGTGGCCGGCTTGGTGGTGGCCCGCCCGTTCGCGTAGCCTCACTCATGGTCTAGACCATTGTTGGCGGACTGGGGCAGAATGCGGTGCTGTTGGCGCGCCGCCGTCCTGCGCCATTCCGGCCGCACACCCATACGGAGGAAGCCGTCATGCGAATAGGAGTCCTTACCGGAGGCGGCGACTGCCCCGGCCTGAACGCGGTGATCCGCGCAGTCGTCCGCAAGGGCATCGGCGTGTACGGGCACGAGTTCGTCGGATTCCGCGACGGATGGCGTGGTCCCCTCGAGGGTGACACCATGCCGCTCGACATCCAGGCCGTCCGGGGGATCCTGCCGCGCGGCGGCACCGTCCTCGGCTCCTCCCGCACGAACCCCATCAAGATCGATGGCGGTGTCGAGCGGATCAAGGAGAACCTCGCCTCGACCGGCGTCGACGCGCTGATCGCGATCGGCGGCGAGGACACCCTCGGCGTCGCCAAGCAGCTCTTCGACCGCGGCGTGAACGTCGTCGGCGTCCCCAAGACGATCGACAACGACCTCAACGCCACCGACTACACGTTCGGCTTCGACACCGCGGTCAACATCGCGATGGAGGCGATCGACCGGCTGCACACCACGGCCGAGTCGCACCACCGCGCCCTGATCTGCGAGGTCATGGGCCGCCACGCCGGCTGGATCGCCCTGCACGCGGGCATGGCCGCCGGTGCGAACGTCATCCTCATCCCGGAGAAGCCGTTCGACATCGACCGCGTCTGCTCCTACGTCGAGTCGCGGTTCAAGACCCGCTACTCGCCGATCATCGTCGTCGCCGAGGGCGCCCATCCCCTTGAGGGGCAGATGGCGCTCCAGGCCGGCGAGCTGGACGCGTTCGGCCACGTGCGCCTCGGCGGCATCGGGGAGACCCTTGCCCAGGAGATCGAGAAGCGCACCGGCAAGGAGGCGCGCACCACGGTCCTCGGCCACATCCAGCGCGGCGGCACGCCGACCGCCTACGACCGGGTGCTCGCCACCCGCTTCGGCCTCGGCGCGATCGACGCGGTCCACGAGGGCGACTACGGAAAGATGATCGCGCTCAAGGCCACCGACATCGTCCGCGTCGGCCTCGACGAGGCCACGTCCGAGCTCAAGACGGTCCCCGCCTCCCGCTACGAGGAGGCCGAGGTCTTCTTCGGCTAAACCGCCTCTGGCAGGTTCCGGCCGTGTCCCGGCGGCTCCCGATCGGCTCCGATCGGGTCCGATCGGGTCCGATTCGGCCAGACCTCTTTACCATCCGTACGGCTCCCGCGATCCTTTGCGCGGGAGCCGTACGCGTGCCGGGGCCGCGTCGCAGCGGGAGGCGGGAGATGGGGACCGAGGGACCGTTCTGGCGGGCGATCGCCGTGTTCCGCTTCGCGTCCCTCGGATATGCCGCCGTCCTCCTGCTCAGGACCGGGGGATACAGCTCGCCGGTGACCGCGTGGGCGATCTTCGCGGTCATGGCCGGGTGGACGGCGGCGGCGACGCTCGTCCTCTACCCCGCCGTCCAGCGGTCCGGCCGCTCCCGCGCGGAGCGGCGCCGGCTGCTGCTGCCCGCCGACCTGCTCGTGACGGCCGGATGCCTGCTCGCCACGACGTACGCGCAGAGCGAGGAGCAGGTGCTCCTCGGCGCCATGCCGATCACCGCGACGTGGGTCGCCGCGCCGGTCCTCGCCTGGGGCGTCGCCTGGGGGAGGAGGGCCGGCGCCGTGGCGGCCCTGCTCATGTCGGCGGCGGATCTGTGGCTGCGCAGCCGCAGAGGGGTCGAGCCGACCTCGATCCCGGTGAACGGCGCGGTGCTGATGCTCATGGCCGGCGTCGTCGTCGGCCACGTCGCCCAGCTCGCCCGGCAGGCGGGGGAGCGCATGCAGCGGGCTGTCGAGATGGAGGCCGCCGGGAGGGAGCGGGAGCGGCTCGCCCGCGGCATCCACGATTCCGTCCTGCAGGTGCTCGCCCTGGTCCAGCGCCGGGGGGCCGAGATCGGCGGTGAGGCGGCGGAGCTCGGCAGGCTCGCCGGGGAGCAGGAGGCGGCACTGCGGGCCCTTGTCCAGGCCCCGCCGCCGCACGCGCCCCGCGTGGCGTCCGGGCGTCTCCGCGGCGTGCGACGCGGGAACCGGAACGGCGGCGACGGGATGAGCGGCGACGGGACGAGCGGCGACGGGATCGGCGGGGACGAGGGCGCCGCGCACGTGACCGGAGCGGCGCCTGGTCTGACGGACCTGCGCGAGCTGCTCCGGCCGTACGGCACAGCCCGCGTGACCGTGGCGGCTCCCGCGACCCCTCTGCTCCTGCCGGCCGGAACGGCGCGGGAGGTCGCGGCGGCCGTCGGGGCCGCGCTCGACAACGTGTCGATGCACTGTCCTGGCAGCGCCCGCGCGTGGATTCTCGCGGAGGAGGACGGCGGCGCCGTGGTGGTCACCGTCCGCGACGACGGCCCGGGGATCCCCGAGGGCAGGCTGGAGGAGGCCGAGGCCGGTGGGCGCATGGGCGTGGCCCGTTCGATCAAGGGCCGGATGGCCGACCTCGGAGGCACAGTGGTGATCACCTCCTCGGGGACGGGCACGGAGGTCGAGCTGACGATCCCGCTGCCGGGGGCGGCACGTGCGCGCGGGAGCCGGGACGCCGGGAAGGCCCGCGAGGCCGGGGACGGCCGGGACACTGGGGAAGGCCGGGACGCCGGGGAACGGCGCGGAAGGCGACGGCGCGGATGATCGCGGCCAGGCGTACGCCCGGCCGCCGGGCGGCGACGGAGGGGGAGCGATGGAGGGACGGCCGATGGTGCGGGTGATGGTGGTCGACGACCATCCGATGTGGCGGGACGGGGTCGCCCGCGATCTCGCCGAGGCCGGGTACGAGATCGTGGCGACGACCAGCGAAGGCCGCCAGGCGCTGCGCATCGCGGCGGCCGTACGGCCGGACGTCGTGGTGCTCGACCTGCGGCTGCCCGACCTGTCCGGCGTGGAGGTCGCCAGGGGGCTGGGCGCGTCGGACGCCCCGCCGCGGGTCCTTGTCCTGTCCGCCAGCGCCGAGGAGGACGACGTCCTTGAGGCGGTCAAGGCAGGCGCATCCGGATATCTGGTCAAATCGGCGAGCCGGGCGGAGTTCCTCGACGCCGTGCGCCGGACGGCGGAGGGCGACGCCGTGTTCACCCCGGGGCTGGCCGGGCTGGTGCTGGGGGAGTACCGCAGGCTGGCCCACAGGCCGCCGGACGCCGCGGAGGACGGCCCCAGGCTGACCGACCGCGAGACCGAGGTGCTGCGGATGGTCGCCAAGGGCCTGTCGTACAGGCAGATCGCCGAACGCCTCGTGCTGTCGCACCGCACGGTGCAGAACCACGTGCAGAACACGCTCAGCAAGCTGCAGCTTCACAACCGGGTGGAGCTCGTCCGCTACGCGATAGACAAGGGCCTCGTCGACCTCGACTGAACCCGCGGACCGCTCTGGGGCTGGCCGGGGCCGGTGCCGGTGTAAACGGACCACGAACCGGGAGGCCAGGGACGGAACCGGCCCGTGCGCCACTACAGTGGGGAAGTTCGCGCCGCACGTGCGCGTTGTCCCCCTGGCAGCAACGGCCGGGCACCGCGGGCGGCAGAGCCCGGCGAGGCGCCCGGCGCAAGATCCCTCGTGTCCGCCCCGGAGGTTCGCACCGATGACCGTCACCGCCCTGGGAGAGCCCTGTGTGCTGCTCAAGTTAGGCGAGGTGGTCCTGAAAGGCAGGAACCGCGAGGTCTTCGAGATGCGGCTGCGGGCGAACATCAAGCACGCCCTCAAGGACTACCCCGTCGACATCCGCCAGCGGCACGGCGTGATCGCCCTGTTCCTCCCGCCGGGCACGGACGTGGAGGTCGCCGAGGCCGTGACCCGCCGGATGACCGAGGTGCCCGGCCTGGTGCTGGTCCACCTCGCGTGGCGGATCCCCAAGGACCCCGACACGATCACCAAGGCCGCCATCGAGCTGATCAAGGACTCCGGCGAGGTGGCCAGGAAGGCCCGCTTCGCCGTACGGTCGCGGCGGCGGGACAAGCGGTTCCCCCTGCGGTCGAACGAGCTCGACCGGCTGGTCGGCGGCGCGATCAACGACACCTACGGCCTGCCGGTCGACCTGAGCCGTCCCGAGCTGACCGTGAACATCGAGGTCGACAGGGACGAGGCGTTCCTGTTCACCGAGGGACGGCCGGGCCAGGGCGGCCTGCCCGTCGGCTCCAGCGGCCGGGCACTCGCGCTGCTGTCGGGCGGCATCGACTCCCCGGTCGCGGCCTACCGGATGATGCGCCGCGGCCTGCGCGTGGACTTCCTGCACTTCTCCGGCATCCCGTTCACGACGTCGGAGTCGATCTACAAGGCGTACGCGCTGGTGCGCAACCTCGACCGGTTCCAGGGCAAGTCGCGGCTGTGGGTCGTGCCGTTCGGCAAGGCGCAGCAGTCGATCAGGAACTCCGGCCAGGACAGGCTCGCGGTCATCACGCAGCGGCGGCTGATGCTGAAGACGGCGGAGGAGGTCGCCCGCCGCATCCACGCGGAGGCGCTCGTCACCGGCGACTCGCTCGGCCAGGTGTCCTCGCAGACGATGACCAACATCACCGCCCAGGACCACGCGGTGGAGCTGCCCATCCTGCGCCCGCTGATCGGCATGGACAAGACGGAGATCATCGCGGACGCCCGTCGCATCGGCACCCTGGAGATCTCCGAGCTGCCCGACGAGGACTGCTGCACGCTCCTCGCGCCCCGGTCGGCCGAGACCCGGGCCAAGATCGAGGACCTGAAGCAGATCGAGAGGCGCCTCGACGCCGAGGACCTGGCCTCCCAGCTCGCCGACTCGATCCGGCCGTACAAGCTCGACGTCTGAGCCGCGCCCGGTACGGCTCGCGAGAGCCGTACCGGGGCGCGGGGTTCACGCCAGGGCCGGAGTGACCGCCCGCGCGAGCGTGCGGCCCATCAGGGGCGGGAAGTCCCGCATGACGGCGGCGAGCTCGTCCAGGTCCCCGTTCACGAGGGCCTGGGGGCCGTCGCACAGGGCCTGCTCGGGGTGGGGGTGCACGTCGATGATGACGCCGTCGGCGCCCACCGCGACGGCGGCCCGGGTGAGCGGCAGGACGAGGTCGCGGCGCCCGCCCGAGTGCGACGGGTCCACGATGACCGGCAGGTGCGACAGGCGCTGGACCACCGGGACCGCCGAGATATCCAGCGTGTTGCGGGTGGCGGTCTCGTAGGTGCGGATGCCGCGCTCGCACAGCACGATGTCGAGGTTGCCGCGCTGGGCGATGTACTCGGCCGCCATCAGCCACTCCTCGATGGTCGCGGTCATGCCGCGCTTGAGCATGACCGGCTTACCCGCCGCCCCCACCGCCTGGAGCAGCGCGAAGTTCTGCGCGTTGCGGGTGCCGACCTGCAGCATGTCGGCGTACGACGCGACGAGCGCCACGTCGTGGGCGTCCACGACCTCCGTCACCACGGGCAGCCCGGTCTGCTCGCGGACGCCGGCGAGGATCCGCAGGCCCTCCTCGCCGAGGCCCTGGAAGGCGTACGGCGAGGTGCGCGGCTTGTACGCCCCGCCGCGCAGGAGCGTCGCGCCGGCCGCCTTCGCCATCTGGGCCGCCTCCAGCGTCTGCTGGGGCGACTCGACGGCGCAGGGACCGGCTATCAGGGTCACCGTGTCCGGCCCGATCGGCACGCCGCGCACCGACACCGTCGAGCGGTCGGGATGGTTGTCCCTGCTGACGAGCTTGTACGGCGTGGACACGCGGACGACGTCGGCCACTCCCGGCATGCCGCGCAGGTTGAGCGCGGCGAACCGCTCCACGTCGCCGATCAGCCCGATGATCGTGCGGCTCACGCCGCGGCTGGCGAAGGCCTCGCCCCCGGCGGCGGTGACGAGGCCGACGATCGCCTCGACGTCGTCCTGGGTTGCCTCCGGGGTCATGACGATGACCATGATCGCTCCTTTTCGATGGTGGGCGGTGAAAGGCCGGAAAACGCGAAAGGCCCCGGGTCCGTGGACCCGGGGCCTTCGTTCGCCGTGGCTGTCAGCGCAGCGCGTGCGGGCGAGCGGTCCTCACGGGTCCGTCGCCATACCAAAACGCGAAAGCGATGCGCATGGCCGAAATATAGCGCATCGGGGGCAGTGCCCGCGGCAGTGCCCGCGGCAGTGCCCGCGGCAGTGCCCGCGGCGGGGCCCGCCGCACCCGCCCAGGGGTCCGGTGCGGGGCGGCCGCGCTCCTGGTGGCAGGATGGCGTCCGTGCCGGAGAATCCTGACGGGGAGACCCGCCTGCCCCCCGGGCAGTACATCCCGCGAGGACGACCCGTCATCCACTACGGCAGGGTGCCCGCGTTCCGCCCGCAGACGTGGCGGTTCCAGGTGTTCGGCGCGACGGCCTCCGGCGAGGTCGGCGAGTTCGGCTGGGAGGAGTTGTCCCAGCTTCCGAGGACCACCGTGCTGGCCGACTTCCACTGCGTCACCAAGTTCTCCGTCATGGGGAACGAGTGGGAGGGGTTCGCCGCCTCCTCCATCCTCCTGGCGGTGCCGCCCGCCCCGGACGTGCGCCACGTCATGGTCTGGGCCGAGTACGGCTACAGCGCCAACCTCCGGCTCGCGGACTTCGACCGGCCGACCACGCTGTTCGCCACGCACCTCGACGAGAAGCCGCTGACGCCCGAACGCGGCCATCCGGTGCGCCTCGTGGTGCCCCACCTGTACGCGTGGAAGAGCGTGAAGTGGGTGCGCGCCGTGGAGTACCTCGTGGAGGACCGGCGGGGGTTCTGGGAGGAGCGCGGCTACCACAACCTCGCCGACCCCTGGAAGGAGCAGCGCTACTCATACCAGGAGGAGCCGGGAGACGGCCCGCTCTGAGCGCTCCGAGCGGCTACGGTTTCCGGCGTGTCTGCAGCCGTGTGGGTGACGCTGTGCGGGGTCTCCGCCCTGTCCGTGCTGGCCGGGGCCCTGCTCGGGTACGCGCTCGCGCGCCGCACCCGCTGGCCCGGCACGCTGCCGGGGGAGGAGATGTTCCTCGCCCTGCACGTCGCCGGCCAGGCGGCGCCCTCGCTGCGCGCCGGCCTCACCCGTGACTCCGCGCGGCGCGCCGTACGGCACGTGCGCACGCTGCTGGGCACGTCCGGGCTGGTCGTCACCTCGCGGGACAGGGTGCTGGCACGGGACGGCGAGGCCGTGCCCGATGACGAGGCGGTCCTCGCCGAGGTGGGCGGGGTGTTGATGGACGGCCGCCCCCACGTCGCGGCGCACGCCGCCGGGGAGGCCAGCGCCGTCGTGGTCCCGCTGACGGTCGACGGCCGGGTGGTCGGCGCCATCGGGGCGTACCACGCCGTGGTCACCGCCTCACTGGTCCGCACGGCGACCGAGGTCGGCCGGTGGGTCTCCGGCCAGCTTGAGCTCGCCGAGCTCGACTCCTCCCGGCGGCGGGCGCTGGAGGCGGAGACCAGGGCGCTGCGCGCCCAGATCTCCCCGCACTTCGTGTACAACTCGCTGACCACGATCGCGTCGTTCGTCCGCACCGATCCCGAGCGGGCCCGCGAGCTGCTGCTCGACTTCGCCGACTTCACCCGCTACGCGCTGCGCCGGGCGCGGGACTTCACCACATTGGCCGATGAGCTGAGCTGCGTGGACCGTTACCTGCTGCTGGAGCGGGCGAGGTTCGGCGACCGCCTGCGGTTCCGGGTGCAGGTGGCCCCCGAGGTGCTGCGGGTCCCCGTGCCGTTCCTGTGCCTGCAGCCTCTCGTGGAGAACGCCATCAAGCACGGCATGCCGGGAGAGGTCAGGGTCGTGATCAAGGACGCCGGCCCGGAGGCGCACATCTGCGTCGAGGACGACGGCATCGGCATGGACCCCGAGCACCTGCGCGCCGTCCTGGGGGACGAGTCCAAGGGCGGGATCGGGCTGAGCAACGTGGACATGCGGATGAGGCACATCTACGGCCAGGACTACGGGCTCGTCGTCGACACGGCCCCGGGGGCGGGCACCAGGATCCGGCTCCGGGTCCCGAAGGTGCGGCCCCGGCTGAGCCCGGTCTGACCGGTCCCTTTCGCGGGCGGGTCGTGACGCCGAACGCCTCACGGCGACCCGCCGGTGTGCGCGCCGAGTAAACGGCTGGTCACTAATTGCTCAACTTTCACTTGCGTAACACCCCGCCGCGCGGCACGGTGGAGCCCATGCTGCGCGTCCTTGCCGTCGACGACGAGGTTCCCGCGCTGTCCGAGCTCGCCTACCTGCTCCGCCAGGACGCCCGGGTGGAGCACGTCGCCACGGCGTCGGACGGCGGAGCCGCCCTGCACGACATGGTCCAGATGATCGCCGACGGCGAGCGCCTCGACGGGGTGTTCCTCGACGTCCGCATGCCGGGCCTCGACGGGCTCGACCTGGCCCGGCTCATCGGCGGGTTCCCCGCGCCGCCGCGCCTGGTCTTCGTCAGCGCCCATGACTGCGCGGTCCAGGCCTTCGAGCTGGCGGCGGTCGACTACCTCCTGAAGCCCGTACGCCCGGAACGGCTGGCCGAGGCCGTACGGAGGCTCTCGGCGGCCGTCTCGCCCCCTTCGGGCGACGAGGCGGCGGACGTCATCCCGGTCGAGCTGGGCGGGCGGACGAGGTTCGTGGCCCAGCAGGACGTGTGGTACGCGGAGGCCCAGGGGGACTACGTGCGCCTCCACACCTGCGTCGGGACCTATCTGGTGCGGATGTCCCTGGCGGCGCTGGAGCGGCGCTGGGGCGGCTCCGGCTTCATCCGGGCCCATCGCAGCACGCTGGTGAACGCCCGGCACGTCAGCGAGCTCCGCTTCGACGCGGGACGGGTCGTGCTCCAGGTGGGCGGTGAGACGCTGCCCGTCAGCCGGCGGCACACCCGGCAGGTGCGCGAGCAGCTCGTCCGCCAGTTCCGCGCCTGCTCCCCGGCCGCGCCGGCGGAGACCCGCTGACCCGGCGCCGCCCGCGGAGCCGTACGGCGGCGGGCCGGGAGCCGGGGGACGCGCGCGGCGCCGCCAGCGCGGCCTCCGGGGGCGTGTGAAAGGCCGGTGCGCGCCCCGAACGACCGCTCGTCGGCCGGGGGGCTCCGCTCGTCGCGGCGGAGCGGGCCGCAGGGCGCGAACTAGAGACCGCTCGTCCGAAGGGCCTCCGGCCGCCTCATTACTCCTCGTAGCCTTTGGCACGTCGCAAGACACGCGGGGTAAACCAAAGTGATAAGGGTGTCACCTTTGGGTTACTGGGCGGAGCTCTACTTCGGGGGGGGAAGAGCTCCGCTCACGCGTGACCTGGGAGTTCGCGAGCGATCCGGCCGAACGGGGGCGCCGGATCGCCGCGAGCGACCCTCGGCCACTTGCGCGGTCATCGCCGGGCCGCGCCTTCCGGGAGACGGCCGCCGTGAAGGCGGCCGGACGACCCCGGCAGCCGGCCCGGCAGGCGGTCCCCGAGGCGCACGAGTCCCCGGCGCACGAGATCCCCGGTGGATCGGGATCGGCGGCGGGCGGGCCCGTGCTCGGCCGGTCAGCCTCCGCGGAGCTTCTTCAGCAGGTCGATGTCCGCGCGGTGCCGCTCCACCTTGCCGGGCGTCTCGATGCAGAGGGGCACCCCCGCCGTCACCGGGTGGCGCATGAGGTCGCCGAACGGCTCCGCCCCGATCCGGCCGGCGCCGATGTTCTCGTGCCGGTCCTTCTTGGAGCCGCACGCGTCCTTCGAGTCGTTGGCGTGGATCAGCCTGAGGCGGCCCGGCGCCACCTCGTGGAGGGCGTCCAGCGTCTCCCGCACCCCGCCGGGGGCCGACAGGTCGTGCCCGGCGCCGAACGCGTGGCAGGTGTCCAGGCAGACGCCCACCCTGGGGTGGTGGTCGAGGGCCTCCAAGTAGGGGCCGAGGTCCTGGACGGTCGCGCAGAGCATCTGGCCCTGACCCGCCATCGGCTCCAGCAGCAGATCGGGGCCGTCGTCGGGCAGCTCGTCCAGCAGTGGGAGCACGTGCTCGCGGAGCTGGCGCATGGCGTCCTCCCGGGGCTGCGTGACGGCCGACCCGGTGTGGACGACGACGCCGAGGGCTCCGATCTCGGCGGCGCGGCGGAGCGTGTGGCGGACCACGGCGGTGGAGTTCTCCAGCGTCGCCACCGTCGGGGAGCCGAAGTTCACCAGGTAGGCCGCGTGCAGGAAAACCGGCATCCCGGACTCCCGCAGCCGGGCGTCCTCGGCCGGGTCGCCGCCGCTGAGCGCCCACCCGCGCGGGTTCGTCACGAAGACCTGGATCATTTCGGCGCCGATGTCGGCGGCGTACCGCAGGCCCCCCGTGGCCAGGCCGCCCGCCACGAAGACGTGCCCGCCGATGAGGTTACGAGGTGTCATGGTGCTCTCCAGCGTAGCCGCGCACGCGTCCTGACCCGCGAGAACGGCCCGGGGGCCGGGGGCCGTTTGTCGCAACGTACAAAGCGGCGGCCGGTCGGGGGTGGGCGGTTGGGAGCTCGCGCCGCTGGACCCCGCGGCGTCCCCGGCGGTTGACTGACCGGCATGAGACAACTCGGCCCGCGTGACCTGCGCCCCTGCTGCGCGTCGGCCGCGTGGGTCACGGCCGTCGCCGGGCGGGGGCCGTACGCCGATCTCGGCGAGCTGCTGAAGGCCGGGGAGGCGGCCCTGGCGGAGCTGGACTGGGACGGGGTGCTGGAGGCGCTGGCCGCGCACCCCCGGATCGGCGAGCGGGCGGCCGGAGGCGGCAGGGAGGCCGGCTGGTCGCGGGCGGAGCAGTCCGGCGCGGCGGCCGCCGGCGACGCGGTGCTCGGCGCGATCCACGAGGGGAACGCCGCCTACGAGAGCCGGTTCGGCCACGTCTACCTCGTCTGCGCCACCGGCCGAACGGCGGAGGAGATGCTGGGCCTGCTGCGTGAGCGCCTGGACAATGACGAGGAGACCGAACGTGAGGTCGTCCGCGCGGAGCTGTCGAAGATCGTCGCGCTGCGGCTCGCCAAGCTGTGGGAGGGCCGGTGACCCTGTCGACGCACGTGCTGGACACCGCCGCCGGGCGGCCGGCCGCCGGCCTGTCCGTACGGCTGTCGCGGCGGGCGCCGCACGGGTTCGTGCCGGTCGCCGAGGGCCGCACCGACGGCGACGGCCGGATCCGCGAGTGGTCCCCCCTGGGCCGGGAGTGGATCGCCGCGGACGACCCCCGCCCCGGGACCTACCGGCTGGTGTTCGACACCGGCGGCTACCTGGGGGAGGAGGCGTTCTTCCCCGAGGTGAGCGTCGTCTTCACGATCCGGGAGGACGGCGGGCACTATCACGTGCCCCTGCTGCTGAGCCCGTTCTCCTACTCGACCTACCGCGGGAGCTAGCGTGGTCATATTGGGTCCCAACAGGTACGGCAAGGCCGAGACGAGGGTCGTGCGGGTCACCCGGCACGGTGACGCCCACCACATCAAGGACCTCAACGTCAGCACGGCGCTGTCGGGTGACATGACCGAGGTCCATCTGAGCGGCGACAACTCGGCCGTGCTCCCCACCGACAGCCAGAAGAACACCGTGAACGCCTTCGCCAAGAGGCACGGCGTCGGCGCGATCGAGGACTTCGCGCTCCTGCTGGCACGGCACTTCGTGGACTCCCAGCCCACCGTCCACCACGCGAGGGTGGCGATCGAGGAGTACGCCTGGGAGCGCAACGGCGCGTCCGGCCACTCGTTCGTCCGGTCGGGGAGGGAGACCCGGACCTGCGTCGCCCACTACGACGGCTCCCACGCATGGGTGGTGTCGGGGCTGCGCGATCTCGTGGTGCTCAACACCACGGACTCCGAGTTCTGGGGCTTCGTCAAGGACGAGTACACGACGCTGCCGGAGACCCGCGACCGCGTGCTGGCCACGGCGGTCAACGCGTCATGGCGGCACACGGGCGACGGCGCCGGGGAATGGGACTGCGAATGGGACAAGGAGTACGACACGGCCAGGCAGGCCATGCTCGCGGCCTTCGCCGGCACCTACAGCCTGTCCCTGCAGCAGACCTTGTACGCCATGGGGAGCCGCGTGCTCGCAGAGTGCCCCGGCGTGTGCGAGGTGCGGCTGTCGCTGCCGAACCGGCACCACTTCCTCGTGGACCTGTCGCCCTTCGGGCTCGCCAACGACGGGGAGGTCTTCTTCGCCGCCGACCGGCCGTACGGGCTCATCGAGGGCGCCGTCCTGCGTGAGGACGCCCCCGACGCCGGCCCGGCCTGGGAGTAGCCGATGGACTTCCTGAGACCCGCGAGCTGGGCGGACGCGCTGGAGCTCAAGGCCGCACGGCCGGAGGCGACGCCGATCCAGGGCGGCACCGACGTCATGGTGGAGATCAACCTCGACAAGGGCCGCCCCTCGGCCCTGCTCGACCTCACGCCCGTCGCGGAGCTGGCGGAGTGGTCGCGCGAAGGCGGCACCCTGCGCATCGGCGCCGGGGTCACGTACACCCGGGTGATCGCCGAGCTGGGGGCCTGGCTGCCGGGGCTGGCCCAGGCGTCCCGTACGGTCGGCTCGCCCCAGATCCGCAACCGGGGCACGGTCGCGGGCAACCTGGGCGCCGCCTCGCCCGCCGGGGACAGTCACCCCCCGCTGCTCGCCTCCGGCGCGCTGGTCGAGGCGGAGTCCGTGCGCGGCGCCCGGCTGATCCCGATCACGGAGTTCTACACGGGAGTGAAGCGCAACGCGCTGGAGCCCGACGAGCTGATCCGCGCCGTGCGCGTCCCGGTGGCCACCGGCCCCCAGTACTTCTCCAAGATCGGCCCCAGGAACGCGATGGTCATCGCGGTCTGCTCGTTCGGGATCGCGCTGCATCCGGCGGAGCGGCGGGCCGGCACCGGCATCGGCTCGGCCGCGCCGACCCCGCGCGCCGCCCCCGCCGCCGAGGAGCTGCTGGCCGCCGAGCTCGACTGGGAGGGCCGTTCGGCCCTGGACCCCGCGCTGGCCCGCCGGTTCGGCGAGCTGGTCGCGGGGGCGGCCGCACCCATCGACGACGTACGAGGACGGGCGGCCTACCGCCTGCACGCCCTGGCCGTCATGGCGCGCCGCACGCTGGGCTGGGCCTGGAACGACTACACGGGCGGTCACACGGGCGATCACACGGGGAGGGGAGCGGCATGAGGGTGAACGTCACCGTCAACGGACGGCCCATGGCCGCCGACGACGTCTGGGCGGGCGAGAGCCTGCTCTACGTCCTGCGGGAACGGCTCGGCCTGCCGGGGGCCAAGAACGCCTGCGAGCAGGGCGAGTGCGGGTCGTGCACGGTCTACCTGGACGGGACGCCGGTGTGCGCCTGCCTCGTGGCGGCCGGTCAGGCCGAGGGCCGCGAGGTGATCACCGTGGAGGGGCTCGCCGCCGGCGACGCCGGGGGGCGGGACGAGGCGGACGGCCTGGGGCCCGGCAGGGAGCACGGCCTGGACGAGGTGCAGCGGGCGTTCCTGGAGGCGGGAGCCGTGCAGTGCGGCTTCTGCACCCCGGGGCTCATCGTGCAGACCCACGCGCTGATCGACGCGAGCCCGGGCGTCCCCGGCGACGCCGAGATCCGCGAGGCCCTGGCCGGGAACCTGTGCCGGTGCACCGGCTACGAGAAGATCCTCGACGCGGTGCGCCTGGCCGCGGCGCGCAAGGCCGCCGCCGCGGGGGAGGCCTCCCGGTGAACCGCCTGGTCATCGAGAACGCCCACATCGTGCCCGTGGTCGGGGACGAGATCCCCTCCGGTCACATCGTCGTCGAGGGCGACCGCATCACGGCCGTCGGCCCGGGGGCGGCGGGAGCCGTGCCCGAGGGGGCCGAACGGGTCGACGCGGCCGGCTGCCTGGCGACGCCGGGGCTGGTCAACACCCACCACCACCTCTACCAGTGGGCCTCCCAGGGCGTTACGCCCGACGGGACCCTGTTCGAATGGCTGGTGGCCAGCTACCGCCTGTGGGCCGGGATGGACGCCGAGGTCGTGTCGGGCGCGGCGACGGCGGGGCTGGCGTGGCTGGCCAGGTCGGGCTGCACGACGTCGACCGACCACCACTACATCTTCCCCAAGGGGCGGGGCGACCTGTTCGACGCGGAGATCGAGGCCGCCCGCCGGGTGGGCCTGCGCTTCCACCCCTGCCGGGGCTCCATGGACAGGGGGCGGTCCCAGGGCGGGCTGCCGCCCGACGACGTCGTGGAGGAGATGGACGAGGTCCTCCAGGCTACCGACGACGCGATCCGGAAATATCATGATCCGTCGTTCGGGTCGATGCTGCGGATCGCGGTGGCCCCGTGCTCGCCGTTCTCGGTCAGCGGGGAGCTGATGACCCGCTCGGCCGAGCTCGCGCGCTCCCACGGCGTACGGCTGCACACGCACATCGCCGAGACCGCCGACGAGGACGAGCACTGCCGGGAGCAGTTCGGCGTGCTCCCGGTCGAGTACCTCGACCGGCTCGGCTGGCTCGGCCCGGACGTCTGGCTCGCCCACTGCGTCCACCTGACTGACAAGGACGTCGCCCGGTTCGCCGAGACGGGCACGGGGACCGCCCACTGCCCGTCGTCCAACGGCCGTCTCGGCGCCGGGATCGCCCGCGTGAGCGACCTGC
Source organism: Microbispora sp. NPDC049125 (assembly GCF_040802045.1). NCBI lineage: Bacteria > Bacillati > Actinomycetota > Actinomycetes > Streptosporangiales > Streptosporangiaceae > Microbispora > Microbispora sp. NPDC049125. The sequence continues at coordinate 227,443 of NZ_JBEZDW010000003.1, forward strand.
TGCGCGCCGGCGCCCCCGTGGGGCTGGGCGTGGACGGGGCCGCCTCCAGCGAGATGACACCGCTCGCCGGCGAGATCCGGATGGCCATGCTCATGCAGCGGGCACGGTACGGCCCCCGGGCCCTGACCGCGAGGCAGGCCCTGGAGATGGCGACCCTCGGCGGCGCCCGCTGCCTCGGGCGGGAGGCGGAGATCGGCTCGCTGGAGCCCGGCAAGCTCGCCGACGTGGCCCTGTGGCGGCTCGGCGGCTACCACGCCGCGATCGACGACCCGGTCGTCGCCTTCGCGTACGGCCAGACCCCGCCGCTGGCCCGGCTGCTCGTCGGGGGCCGCACGGTCGTGGCGGACGGCGAGCTGCGCACGGTCTCCGACGCGGAGGCCGCCGAACAGGGGGCCCGCGCGCACCGCCTGCTCACCAGCGGCGATCATTCATAGCGTGAGTCGTCGCCGAGCACGAGGTGTGAGCGCATGAACGGGCACGTCGTCATCGCCCCGGACAAGTTCAGAGGGTCGCTGACCTCCCCGGAGGTGGCCGGGCACGTCGCGGCCGGGCTCGGTGACGTGCCGGTCGTCCGCCTGCCGGTGGCCGACGGCGGGGACGGCACCATAGACGCCGTCGTGGCCTGCGGCTTCGAGCGGGTCGAGGTGGAGGCGACCGGCCCGGCGGGTGAGCCCGTCACCGCCTCCTACGCCGTGCGCGACGAGCCGGGCCACGGCCGCGTCGCGGTGGTCGAGCTGGCCGAGGCGTCGGGCCTGCGACGGCTGCCGGGCGGCTCGGGGGCCGGCTCGGGGGGCGGGCTCGCCCCGCTGACCGCCACCAGCCGCGGGACCGGCGACCTGATCGCGCACGCCGTACGGCACGGCGCCACACGGGTGGTCCTGGGGCTCGGCGGCAGCGCGTGCACCGACGGGGGCGCCGGGATGGTCCAGGCCCTCGGAGTGCGGCTGCTGGACGCCGCGGGCGCCGAGCTGCCGCCGGGTGGCGCGGCCCTGCGCGACCTGCACGAGATCGACGTCTCCGGATGCCTGCGCGGCTTCGAGGTCGTCGTGGCGAGCGACGTGGACAACCCGCTGCTCGGCCCGTACGGCGCCGCCGCCGTCTACGCGCCGCAGAAGGGCGCCGGCCCGGCCGACGTGGCGGTGCTGGAGGCGGGCCTGGCCCGGCTGGCCGCCGTCGCCGCCCACACCCACGGGCTGGCGGGCGCCGCCGAGCACGACGGCGTCGTGCGGAGCATGGGCGTGGCGGGCATGCCGGGCGCGGGCGCGGCGGGCGGGGTCGGCTTCGCCGCGCTGGCGTTCCTGGGCGCCGACCTCCGCCCGGGCATCGACTACCTGCTGGAGCTGCTGGAGTTCGACCGGCACGTGCGCGGCGCCCGGCTGGTCGTGACGGGGGAGGGCTCGCTCGACGAGCAGTCCCTGCGCGGCAAGGCCCCGGTGGGGGTGGCCTCGGCCGCCGCCCGGCACGGCGTACCGGTGGTCGCCGTCTGCGGCCGGCGCGCGGTGACCGGCGAGGAGCTCAAGGCGGCCGGGATCGAGGCGGCCTACGCCCTGACCGACATCGAGCCCGACGTGGAGCGGTGCATGACCGAGGCAGGCCCGCTCCTCGAACGGCTCGTGCGGGAGTCGGTCGCCGTCCATCTGGGAAGGGGATGACGCCCATGACGCCTGATGACGTGACGCCTGCTGACATGACGCCGTACGACCTGGTGGTCCGGTCGCGGCGGACGGTGACGCCGGAGGGAGAGGGTCCGGCGGCGGTGGCGGTGCGGGACGGCCGCATCGCGGCCGTTCTCGGCTACGGCGAAGACGTCCCGGCCAGACAGGCGGCCGACCTGGGCGACGTCGCGCTGCTCCCCGGCCTGGTCGACTCCCACGTGCACGTCAACGAGCCGGGCCGCACCCACTGGGAGGGCTTCGCCTCCGCCACCAGGGCGGCGGCGGCCGGGGGAGTGACGGCGATCGTCGACATGCCGCTCAACTCGCTGCCGCCCACGGTGAACGTGCCCGCGCTGGAGGTCAAGCGCAAGGCCGCCGCGGGGCAGTGCCACGTCGACGTCGGCTTCTGGGGCGGCGCGATCCCCGGCAACCTGGCGGACCTGAGGCCGCTGCACGACGCGGGGGTGGCGGGCGTCAAGTGCTTCCTGTCCCCGTCGGGCGTCGACGAGTTCCCCGCGCTCGACCGCGACGGGCTGCGGGCCGCGCTGGCGGAGGTGGCCTCGTTCGGCGGTCTGCTCATCGCGCACGCCGAGGACCCGGGGCTGCTCGCCGAGCCCGGCGGCCCGACGTACCCGGAGTTCCTCAGGTCCCGGCCCCAGGACGCCGAGCGGCGGGCGGTGGAGCAGGTGATCGAGCTGGCCGCCGAGACCGGCGCCCGCGCGCACATCGTGCACGTGTCGGCCGCCGCGTGCCTGGAGCCGCTGCGCCGGGCCCAGGCCGCCGGGGTGCGGATCACGGCGGAGACCTGCCCCCACTACCTGACGCTGAGCGCCGAGGAGGTCAGCGGGCCCGCCTACAAGTGCTGCCCGCCGATCAGGGAGGCCGCCAACCGCGACGCCCTGTGGGAGGCGCTGGCCGAGGGCGTGCTCATCGGCGTCGTCTCCGACCACTCGCCTTCCACGCCCGACCTCAAGGTGCCCGACTTCGCCGCCGCCTGGGGCGGCATCTCCTCGCTGCAGCTCGGCCTGCCCGCCGTCTGGACCGCCGCGCGGTCCAGGGGGTACGGCCTGGGTGACGTGGCGCGCTGGATGGCCGAGGGGCCGGCGCGGCTGGCCGGGCTGTCCGGCAAGGGCGCGATCAGGGTGGGCGCGGACGCCGACCTGGTGGCGTTCGACCCGGACGCCGAGTTCACCGTCGACGCCGGCGCGCTGCACCACAGGAACGCGGTCTCGCCGTACCACGGCAGCACGCTGGCCGGGGTCGTGCGGACCACCTGGCTGCGCGGCGCGCCCGTCGACTTCACCACGCCTCGCGGCCGGTTCCTGAGCAGGGAGACCCGATGAGCAGGACGATCCGGTGAGCGCCTTCACCCGGCTGCCCGACCTCGCCCTCCGGACGTACGGCGGGTCGGTCGTGGCGGCCAACGACGAGTCGTTCGCCGAGCGTGAGGCCCTCATCCGGCCCGGCCCTGCGCAGTTCCGGCCGCACACGTTCGGAGCCAAGGGCCAGGTCTACGACGGATGGGAGACCAGGCGGCGCCGGGAGCCCGGCCACGACTGGGCGATCGTCCGGCTCGGCCTGCCGGGGGTCGTCAGGGGCGTGGTGATCGACACCGCGTGGTTCACCGGCAACTACCCGCCGTACGCGTCGGTGGAGGCGTGCGCGGCCGACGGCCATCCGGCGCCCGAGGAGCTGGACGGCTGGGTGGAGATCGTGCCGAAGAGCCCGCTCAAGGGCGACGCGGCGCACGAGTTCCCCGTCACCGACCCCCGGCGCTTCACCCACGTGCGGCTGAACATCCACCCGGACGGCGGCGTCGCCCGGCTGCGCGTCCACGGCGAGGTCGTCCCCGACCGGGCGTTCCTCGACGGGCTCACGATCGACCTGGCCGCCCTGGAGAACGGCGCGCTCGTCACCGCGTGCTCCGACGAGTTCTACTCCTCGCCGAACAACGTCATCGCCCCCGGGCTGGCGAGGAACCAGGCCGAGGGCTGGGAGACGTCCCGGCGGCGCGACGGCGGCAACGACTGGCTCGTCGTCGCGCTGGCGGGCGCGGGCACGGTGGCCGTGGCCGAGCTGGACACGACGAACCTGCTGTTCAACGCGCCCGGCTGGGCGTCCGTCCGGGGCGCCGACGCCGGGTCTGCCTCGCTCGACGACCCCGGCGCCTGGTTCACGCTCCTGCCGAGGACGCGGCTGCAGCCCGACACCCGCCACCGGTTCCGGCTGGACGACGACCGCAAGGTCACCCACGCGCGCCTCGACATCTACCCCGACGGAGGGCTCGCCCGGCTGCGGCTGCTCGGCTCGCTGGCCGCCGGAGGGGCGTGATCAGTGCCAGACGGTGATCGTGGAGCCCATCGGCTGCTGGCCGGTGGGGTTCTCCTGGACCACCCTGCCGGTCCCGACCAGCTTGCGAACCTTGACCCGGAACCCGGCCGCCCGCAGCTCGGACACGGCGTCCTTGAGGTCCTTGAACCGCACGTCCGGCACGTTGACGAAGTCGGGCGGCGCCTGCGAGTTGTCCTTCTCCCAGGGCCAGTGCCACCCTTCGTCGGGCCCCTTGGAGACCGTGAGGTGGACGACCGCCCCGGCCACCACCTCGGCGCCGCCTGAGGGGTCCTGCGCGATCACCGTGCCGGGCTGGGCGTCGTCGACGGTCTCGTCGATCTGGACGTTGAAGCCCTTCTCGCGCAGGAAGGGCTCGGCCTGGTCGCGCATCATCTGGCGGACGTCCGGCATGAGCAGCCCGGCGCTGAGGACGATGTTGACCGTGCCGCCCTTCTTGACCCGCTTGCCCACCATCGGGCTGGTGCGCAGGACCTGGCCGCGCGGCACGGTGTCGCTCGGAGTCTTGCTCACCCTGCCGACGCTCAGCCCCACGTTGGCGATCGTCGCGCGGGCGTCCGCCTCGCTCAGGCCCTCGACCTTCGGCACCGGCACCGTCTCGGGCCCGGCCGACGGGATCAGCGTGAGCACGGAGCCCTTCTCCACCTCGGCGCCGGCTCCCGGCTCGGTGTCCAGGATGTTGTCCTTGTCCACCTTGTCGTCGAACCGGGCCTTGCCGATGCGCACCTCGAACCCGGCCGTCAGCGCCGCCTGTCTGGCGATCTTGACGTTCTGGCCGAGCAGGTCGGGCACCTTCGTGTACCGGCCCTGGGAGAACCACCAGCCGCTGAACGCGATCCCCGCGACCATGACGACGGCCAGGGCGATGAGGAACCAGCTCGGCCGGAACCCGCGCCGCCGCCGCGAGCCGCCCGCGTCGGCGGGGCCCGCCGGCAGCTCGGAACGCGGCTGGATCATCGTGTGGCCGGCCGTGCCGTACGGCGCGGCCGGCGAGGGGTAGGAGCCCGACGCGTGCGGCGGGGCCGCTCCGGCCGCGGCGGCGGGCGGCGGGGAGGAGTGCCGGCCCGTGTTGCCGGTCCGCGGCAGCGTGCGGTGGATCTCGACGGCGGCGACCAGCATGGCGGTCGCGTCGGCCGGGCGCCTCGCCGGGTCCTTGTCGGTGGCCGCCGCGACCAGCGCGTCGATCGACGGCGGCACGTCGGGGGCGATCGACGAGGGCGCGGGGACCGTCTCGTGGACGTGCCGGTAGGCGATGGACATGGGGGTCTCGCCCCCGTACGGCTGGGCCCCGGTGAGCAGCTCGAACAGCATGATCCCGGTGGCGTAGACGTCGCTGCGCGCGTCCACGAGCCCGGTGGTGACCTGCTCGGGAGACATGTAGCCGATCGTCCCGATCATCATGCCGGTCTTGGTCTGGTTGCTGGCCTCGACGGCGCGGGCCAGGCCGAAGTCCACCACCTTGACCCGGCCGTCGTCGGTCAGCAGCACGTTCTCCGGCTTGACGTCCCGGTGGACGAGCCCCGCCTGGTGGGCGGCGCCCAGCGCGGCGAGCACCGGGATGACCATCTCCAGGGCCTCGCGGGCCGGCAGCCGGCCTCGCCGGCCGAGGACGTCGCGCAGGGTCTTGCCCGGGACGTACTCCATCGACAGGTAGACGTGGGCCCCGTCGGTGCCCTGGTCGAAGACCTGGACGACGTTGGGGTGGGAGAGGCTGGCCACCGACTTCGCCTCGCCGATGAACCGCATGACGAACTGCGGATCCCCCGCGAGGGAGGGATGCATCACCTTGACGGCGACCGTGCGATCGAGCCGGACGTCCAGGGCCAGGTAGACGGAGGCCATGCCCCCCCGGGCGATCCGGGACTCGACGCGGTATCGCCCGTCGAGCAACTGCCCCACGAGCGGGTCCGTCAGCGTCGTGTCCACTCGCCTGAGTTTACGGGTGATTTGCCACTCCCAGGCTTCGGGAATCCCAAACCGAGACCTATTCCAGGGCCATTGCGTACCATCCGAAACGCCCGCCGCAGGCGAAACGGGGCCTTACCGTCCTGCCGATATCGCCGAGGACATCCCTCACGCGGGCCGGGCGGGGGAGGACGCCTCGGCGTACCGCCGCCGCGGGATGCGGCCCGCCTGCCTGGCGAGCCTTCCCGACTCCACCGCCGAGCGCATCGCCGCGGCCATCAGATCGGGCCTGCGCGCCCGGGTCACCGCGCTCGCCAGCAGCACGGCGTCGCAGCCGAGCTCCATCGCCAGCGCGGCGTCGCTCGCCGTGCCGATCCCCGCGTCGAGGATCACCGGCACCGTGGCGGCCTCCACGATCAGCTCGATGCTGTGCGGGTTGCGGATGCCGAGCCCGGAGCCGATCGGCGAGCCCAGCGGCATCACCGCCGCGCAGCCCGCCTGCTCGAGGCGGCGGGCCAGCGCAGGGTCGTCGCCGATGTACGGAAGCACCACGAAGCCGTCCGCGACCAGCCGCTCCGCCGCGTCGAAGGTCTCGATCGGGTCCGGCAGCAGCGTCCGCTCGTCGGCGATGACCTCCAGCTTCACCCAGTCGGTCTCCAGGGCCTCGCGGGCCAGCCGGGCGGTCAGCACGGCCTCCCCGGCGGTGAAGCAGCCCGCGGTGTTCGGCAGCACCTTGATCCGGCGCGCGCGCAGCAGGTCGAGCACCGATCCGCGTGACGCGGGGTCGAGCCTGCGCATCGCCACCGTCGTCAGCTCGGTGCCGGACGCCTCCAGGGCCTGGTCGAGCACCTCCAGCGAGGGCGCCCCCCCGGTGCCCATGATGAGCCGGGACCCGAACTTCTCCCCGCCCAGCACGAACACGTCGTCCGCGGTCTCCGTCATGCCATTCACGCCGTTCTCACCCTCACTGTGTGCGTCACCGTCACCGGCATGATCACCCTCCCTGCACGGCCGTCAGCACCTCGACCAGGTCGCTCTCCGCGAGAGGCGTGGAGTCCCACGCGCCCCTGCTGACCACCTCGCCGTTGACCGCCACCGCGACGCCCGACGTCAGCGGCGTCAGCGCGCGTACGGCATGGCTCACCGTCGCCCCGTCGGGCAGCTCGAACGGCCCTCCGTTGACCACGACCCTCATCCGCCGAACCTCCCTGGATCACACGACTTCACGACCTGTGGCACCTCGCCGCCGGTGAGGAACGCCACGACCGCCTCGGCGGTGACCGGGGCCAGCAGCACGCCGCTCCTGTGGTGCCCGGTGGCCGCCAGCACGCCGGGCGGCCCGGCGGGGCCGATCAAGGGGAGGTTGTCCGGGGTCCCCGGGCGGAAGCCGACCGTGGTCTCGGCCAGCTCCAGCTCGGTGATGCCGGGGACCAGCTCACGGGCGTCGCGCAGCAGCTCGTAGACACCGCCCGCGGTGACCCTCCCGTCGAAGCCCAGCTCCTCCACCGTGGCCCCCAGCGTGATCTCGCCGTCGCCCCTCGGCACGAGATAGGCCGGCGAGCCGTGCACCAGCCCCCGTACGCAGCGGGTGAGGAACCCCTCTGGCCCGCGCAGCCGCAGGATCTGCCCCTTGACCGGCCGTACGGGCAGGCCGGGCAGCAGCGACGGCGACCAGGAGCCCGCGGCCACGACCACCTGCCCGGCCCGCGCCTCCCCGCCCGAGCCGAGACGTACGGCGAGGCCCCCGGCGTCCAGGGGGACGATCCCGGCGGCGCGGTCGGGGACGAGCTCCCCACCGGCCCGGCCGAGCGCGGCGAGCAGGGCGCGGACGACGCGGCGGGGGTTGACCCAGGCGTCGCCGGAGGCCAGCAGCCCTCCACGGACTGACGGCGCGAGCATCGGCTCCAGCGCCCGGCACTCCCGGCCGGTGAGCCGCTCCACCGGCAGGCCCAGCGTCCGCTCGAACGCGCCGAGCTCGTCGAAGTACGCCATGTCGTCGGCGCTGTGGGCGACCTCGAGCGTGCCGTCCGCGCGGTGGTCGAGGGAGGCGCCGCTCTCGTCCTCCAGCTCGGCGCGGAACGCGGGCCACGCGGCCAGGGACGCCAGGCCGAGCCGCAGCAGCGGCTCCTCGGTGTAGGTCACCTCGCTGACGGGCGCGAGCATGCCGGCCGACGCGTGGGACGCCCCGCTCCCGGGGGCGGGATCGACGACGGCGACCGACAGGCCCGCACGGGCCGCGCGCCACGCGACGGCCAGCCCCACCACGCCGCCGCCCACCACGATCACGTCGCGGGACGCCTGACGGGTCGCGTCGAAGGGCTTTTCGCGGGCCACGTCGCCGGGGGAGACCCCCGTACGGGCTCGCCGCGGATCGGCCACAGCGCTCCCTTCGCCGGCATTACCCGGATCAGGTCGTATGGCGGTCGAGAGCCTCACGCTCTCCTCTCAGCCCGGTCAGCCGGGCTCCCGCGCGTCTTACGGCCCCAGCCTAGTCCCGTTCGCCCGTGTCACGCACAACACCTGCTTCTACGGCTGTGCGCACTACTTGCCCAACTCGTTATCAGGACTCCATTGGCGGGCGGCCCCGCTGACAATCTATGGTCAGGAGGTGGATCACGTAGTGGTGGTGGGCGCCGGTCTGGCCGGCGTACGGAGCATCGAGGCACTTCGGGCCCACGGATTCCCGGGCCGGATCACGCTGATCGGCGAGGAACGCCATCGCCCCTATGACAGGCCGCCGCTGTCCAAGGCGGTGCTGCTCGGCGCGGCCGACTCCACGGTGGTGGACTCCGACCTCGACGCCCTCGACGTACGGCTGTGCCTGGGGACGGCGGCCAAGGGCCTGCGCCGAGGCGTGCTGGAGACGACCGAGGGCGAGCTGGAGTACGACGGCCTCGTCCTCGCCACGGGCGCCTCCCCGATCCGGCTGCGGGGGGAGGGCCGGCAGTACGTGCTGCGGACCATCGACGACGCGCTCGCGCTGCGTGAGCGGCTCGTCCCCGGGGCGCGGGTCGCCGTCGTCGGGGCCGGGTGGATCGGCGCGGAGGTCGCCACGGCGGCCGCGCGGGCGGGCTGCTCGGTGACGGTGGTGGAGGCCGGTGAGGGCCCGCTGGCGGCCGCCGTGGGCTCGGTGGGCTGCTACACGATCCCCTGGTACGCGCAGGCGGGCGTGGAGCTGAGGCTCGGCGCGAAGGTCGGCAGCGTCGACCCCGGCGGCCTGACCCTCATGTCCGGCGCGCACGTCACGGCGGACGTGGTGGTCACCGGCGTCGGCGTCCGGCCGGCCGTCGAGTGGCTGAAGGGATCGGCCGTGGAGCTGGACGACGGCGTGGTCGTCGACGAGCACCTCCGGACGTCCCTGCCCGGCGTCGTCGCGGTCGGCGACTGCGCGAGCTGGTGGTCGCGCAGGTTCGGCACCCGCCTGCGGGTCGAGCACTGGGACACCGCGCTGCAGGCCCCCGACACCGCCGCCGCCGCCCTGCTGGGGGAGGACGCGGTCTACGACCCCGTGCCGTACTTCTGGTCGGAGCAGTTCGGCCACATGGTGCAGTTCGCCGGCCACACCCAGGCGGGCGACCGGATGGTGCAGCGCGGCGACCCCCGATCCGACGGGAGGTGGGCGATGTGCTGGCTCACCGCCGACGACCGGCTCGCGGCCATCCTCACGGTCGACCGGCCGCGCGACGTGGTCCAGGGACGGCGGGTGGTGGAGGGCGGCCGCAGGCTCGACCCGGCCCGGGTGTCCGACCCCACGGTGCCGCTTCGCGACTGCATTCTGACGTGACCGAGGTGTTTCTTCCCGGCCTGCCTGTGGTAATGGTGGATTCGTGACGCTTACTGTTGCGCAGATCGACCGGGAGACCGACCAGTTGGTGGGGGAGTGGCTTCCTCTCTCGGAGGTCGCGAAGATGCTTGACATCAGCATCGGCCGCGCCAAGCAGCTGCTCAAGGACAAGAAGCTCGTCGGCGCCCGCAGGGGTGGCGGCGCGCCGCAGATCCCGGCGGTGTTCATCGCCGAGGGTGACGTGCTCAAGGGCCTCCCCGGCACGCTGACCGTGCTCGGCGACGCCGGGTACGACGAGGTCGAGTCGATCCGCTGGCTTTTCACGCCGGACGACTCGCTCCCCGGAGCCCCCATCGACGCCATCGCCGCCGGACGCCACACCGAGGTCAAGCGGAGGGCGCAGGCACTGGGGTTCTGATCGCGCCACCCGTGGCATTGTGGTCGGGTGACCGACACCCGGCGAGAGCGCCTCGCGCAGGCCAGGCTCTACCTCTGCACCGACGGCCGCAGGGACCGCGGCGACCTGGAGAAGTTCCTCGACACGGTCCTCGCGGCCGGGGTGGACGTCGTCCAGCTCCGAGAGAAGGGCCTGGAGGCGCGTGAGGAGCTGGAGCTGCTTCAGGTCTTCCGTGCGGCCTGCGACAGGCATGGCGCCCTGCTGGCGGTGAACGACCGGGCGGACGTCGCGTACGCCGCCCGGCCGGACATCCTCCACCTCGGGCAGGACGACCTGCCGGTGCCGGTCGCCCGCGAGCTGCTCGGCTCCGGCGTGCTCATCGGCAGGTCGACGCACTCGGCCGCCGAGGCGTCCGCCGCGGCGCGGGAGGCCGGCGTCGACTACTTCTGCTGCGGGCCCGTGTGGCCCACGCCCACCAAGCCGGGGCGGCCCGCGCCGGGCCTGGCGCTGCTGGAGCACGCCTCCGCCCTGCGCACGCCGCGGCCGTGGTTCGCCATCGGCGGCGTCGATCTGGGCAACCTGGACGCGGTCATCGCGCACGGCGCCCGCAGGGCTGTCGTGGTGCGGGCGATCACGGAGGCCGCCGACCCGGGGGCCGCGGCGGCCCAGTTCCGTGCCCGGCTGGGCGCGGTCCCGCTCTGACCCGCCCGTCCCGCGGCTCAGCTGCCAGGTGCCCGGTGTCAGGTGCGCCGGGTTGTGGCGGCGACGGCCAGGGCGGCCAGTGCCGTACGGGCCGACTGCTCGATGGGCGCCTGCTCCAGGGCGTGCAGCGCGTCGTCGAGGTAGCGCTTGATCATGTCCTCGCACGCCGTCAGGGCGCCGGTCTCCTCGATCACCGTCCTGAGCCGCTGGACCCCCTCGGCGTCGAGCGCGGGGTCGCCCAGCAGGTCCCGCACGGCCTCCGCCTGGGACGGGGAGGCGGCGGCGAGCGTCCGCGCGATGAGCATGGTCCGCTTGCCCTCGCGCAGATCGTCCCCGGCGGGTTTGCCGGTCTCGGCCGGGTCGCCGAAGACGCCGAGGATGTCGTCGCGGAGCTGGAAGGCGATGCCCACCTGCTGGCCGTACTGGACGCAGAGCCGGTCGATCCACGCGGGCTGGGCCCGGGCCGCCAGGACGAGCCCCAGGCGGAGCGGCCGCTCCACGGAGTATTTGCCGCTCTTGAACAGGGCGACCCGCAGCGCGCTGTCGAACGTGCTGTCGCCCCTCGCCTGCTCGAGCAGGTCGAGGTACTGGCCGCACATCAGCTCGGTGAGCATGTCGTCGTGCACGGGCTGGGCGGCGGCCATCGCCTCGGGCGCCAGCCCGCTGGTGCGCCACATCTCTCCCGACCACACCAGCAGCAGGTTGCCGAGCAGGACCGCCGTGCCCTCCCCGAACTGCTTGGCGGACCCGTGCCAGCCCGACTCCAGGTGCATGCGCTCGAACCGCCGGTGCGCCGACGGCATCCCCCTGCGCACGTCGCTGGCGTCCATCACGTCGTCGTGGATGAGCGCGCTCGCCTGCAGCAGCTCCAGCGAGGCGGCCGCGGTGTGCAGCGCCGGCTCGTCGCCCCCGCCCGCCGCTCGCCAGCCCCAGTGGCAGAAGGCCGGGCGGAGCCGTTTCCCGCCGGCGAGGAAGTCCTCCGCGGCGGCGAGCAGGACGGCCACGTGCGGGTCGGCGAAGATCGGTCGCTGCCGATCAAGGAACTCCCGGATCGCGCGGTCCACCTGCGAGCGGACGAGATCCAGCGGAGCGTCGGAAGCGGTCATGGTCTGAGAGTAACCGCCGTTGATCCAGGCCCCTACGGGAGAGACCCCTGATGTGCGGACGGGCGATTCGAACGGCCGGCGCTCACATCGCGAGACGGGCGAGGGGCCCGGCGTGGAGGCGTCACAGGGGGGATCCACGGGGGATCCCCAGGAGAGGCCGGGACCTGTAATCTTGGCCCATGGCTCTCGGTCTGCCCTCCCGGCTTCCTGATCGCGTCCCGACGATCCGTGAGCTGCTGGCCATGGGGGAGCGGTCGTTCTCCTTCGAGTTCTTCCCCCCGAAGACCGATGAGGGCGAGCGGCAGCTGTGGCGGGCGATCCGCGAGCTGGAGGCGCTGCGGCCCACGTTCGTGTCCGTGACGTACGGCGCGGGGGGCAGCACCCGCGACCGCACGGTGGACATCGTCGAACGGCTGGCCCACGAGACGACGCTCACCCCCGTCGCCCACTTCACGGCGGTCGACCACTCGGTGCGCGAGCTGCGCCACCTCGTCGGCAGGTTCGCCGACGCCGGGGTGCGCAACATCCTCGCCGTGCGCGGCGACCCCCGGGGCGGCAACCCGCTGGACGAATGGGTCAGGCACCCCGAGGGCGTCCTGTACGCCGAGGACCTGGTGCGCCTCATCCGCCAGTCCGGCGACTTCTGCGTCGGCGTGGCGGCCTTCCCGTACAAGCACCCCCGCTCGGCCACGATCGAGGACGACACCCGGTTCTTCGTGCAGAAATGCCGTGCGGGCGCGGACTATGCGATCACCCAGATGTTCTTCCGCGCGGAGGACTACCTGCGCCTGCGCGACCGGGTGGCCGCCGAGGGCTGCGAGACGCCGATCATCCCGGGCATCATGCCGGTCACCCAGATGAGCACGATCGCCCGTTCGGAGCAGCTGTCGGGTGCGCCCTTCCCGCCGGACGTGGCGGCCCGTTTCGAGGCCGTCGCCGACGACCCGGTGGCCGTCCGCCGGCTGGGCATCGAGCACGCCGTGGAGATGTGCCGGGTCCTGCTCGACGAGGGCGCGCCCGGCATCCACTTCATCACCTTCAACAGGTCGAGCGCCACGCGCGAGGTGTTCCAGGCGCTCCACCCGGCCCCGGCCTCCCGCTCCTGACCCCGCCCCGCGGGGCCCGGTCCAGACGTCCTCAGGACGTCCTGAGGACGTCTTCCGGGCGAGGCGTGAGGGGCAGCCGCGTCCCGGCGATGATGTAGTTCTCATAGCCGCCGGGGAACACGAAAGCCGTCATCAGGTCGACGAAGCCCACGTCGCGGTAGAGGTGGCGGGCCGCGGTCGGGGCGTCGTGCGTCGACAGCACGGCGGTCCGCTCCGGGCGGCCCGCGCAGATCTCATGGATCATGCGGCGGCCGAGCCCCTTGCCCTGGTAGTCCGGGTGGACGTGGATCTCGGCGATCTCCAGCGCGTCGCCGAACCACTCCTCCGACACGCGGGGACCGGCCTGGTCCTGCAGGGCCCGGCGGACCACGTCGTGCCACCACTGCCCGGGGGTGCCGTGGAAGCCGTAGACGAACCCGACGATCTGCGGAGCCTCGGCGAGCAGGCAGACGAAGTCGGGGTACGTCGCGTGGTTGCGCATTATCGCCATCCGGCCCGTGAGCTGGTCCGACGGCGGCCGCATGGCCTGCGTGTAGATGTCGAGCACCGTGTCGAGGACCCCGGCGAACTCTTCCGGCCCCACGCGTCGCAGCTGGATCACTTTCCGGAGACTAGCAAAGCACCCTGAGGGCGCCTCGCCCCCGCCGCCGCCGGCTCTCAGGACGCCGGCGGGCCCTCGTCCGGTCCGCGCTCCACCTCGGCCGGCGTCCCACCGGTGATCCTCATGAGCTCGTCGAAGCTCGTGGGGAACACCGTGTGCGGGTGCCCGGCCGCGGCCCACACCACGTCGTACTTCCCGAGCCAGATGTCCACCAGCGTCCGGACCGGGGCCGGATGCCCGACGGGGGCCACCCCGCCGATCGGCTGGCCGGTGTGCTCGCGGACGAACTCGGGCGTGGCCCGCCGGACCTTGCCCGCGCCGACCAGGCTCGCGACCAGAGCCGTGTCCACGCGGTGGGCGCCGCTGGTCAGCACCAGCAGCGGGGCTCCGTCGGCGTCGAAGATGAGGCTGTTGGCGATCGCGCCGATCTCACAGCCGAGCTGGGCGGCCGCCGTCGCCGCCGTCGGGGCGGCGTCACCGAGCACGACGATCTCGCCCGTGGCCCCGAGTGAGCGCAGGGCCTCTTCCACGCGGACGGCGTTCGGATGCAACTTATCTGGCACGCGGCCACTCTAAAGGGATGACCAGGCAGTGGGTGGCGCATTACCGCCCCATGTCTCGCAAGTGGCTCGCAAGTCATCTGCGTTAGGGTCCATTGTTCCAAGAGTGAGTTGATTGAGAGGTTGGTCACGATGGGAGGTCGACGGCAGTTCGCCGCCGCCGCGCTGATCACGATGGGGGCGCTGACGTTCGCCACGGCCGGCGCCGCGGGCGCCGCGCAGGCCAGGACCCCGGTGAGCGCGATGACCCCGGTGAGCGCGATGACCGAGGTGACCGCGATCCCGCGCACCGCCTCGGCGTCCACGGCGTCTCCCGGGCCGTTCATCGCGCCGGGCAAGACGCTGAAGCTCGGCGCCAAGGGCGCCGCGGTGAAGACGCTGCAGGCCCGGCTGAAGGAGCTCGGCTACGTCCCCGGCAAGCTCGACGGCAAGTACGGCGGGGCGACCCTCACGGCGGTGTGGGCCTTCCAGAAGGTGCAGGGCATCAAGCCCACCAGCACGGTCGCGAGACGCACGTGGAGGGCGCTGGAGAGCCCGAAGGCGCCCAGGATCCTCGTGCCGAAGGGCAAGCAGGACCGCGTCGAGGTGAACCTGACCCTGCAGGTCATGGTGCTGTACAGGGGCGGCGTGCCCAAGCTGATCACGCACATCTCCAGCGGCAGCGGCATCCCGTACACCGAGCACGCCATGTGGAACGGCAAGCTGCAGACGTTCAGCGGCGACGCGCGCACGCCCACGGGGAACTTCAAGACGACCTGGCGGCGCAGCGGCTGGCACCGGTCCTATCTGGGGCAGCTGTACAACCCGATCTTTTTCTACAACGGGATCGCGTTCCACGGCGCGCTGTCGGTGCCGCTCTACCCGGCATCCCATGGCTGTGTCCGGCTGCCCATGCACGTGGCGGAGATCCTGCCCGGCATGCTCGGCACCGGGGTGCCCGTCCACGTCCGCGGGAGGTTCATCCGCTGACCTCCCGACGCCGGCTGAGGGCCGGCTGACACACGTGGCGCAGGCCCGGCCTGACCGGCCGGGGAGGGCCCCGAGCGAGATCGTCGCCCGGGGCCTTCGGCGTTTCCGGCGCCCTTACGCCCCGTCCTATCGAACCCTTGTTCGTTGACAGTCTTGACAATGAGCATGATCGAATCTATGTTCGATGCTAGTGGGCGCGGGACTCGCGGCCTGCGCCCACTCCGTTGGACCCGTGCCTTCGTCGTCGGCGGAGACGAGTGCGGCACGGCCCGCGGCGTGGGCCGGACGGGGAGAGGGGAAGCTCCTCGTCCGGTCGCCCACGGGAGCCCGAGCAAGTGATGGGCGATCCCACCCGATACATGGGATCGCTCACCCGGCGGAATTGTCGGTGCGGTCTGCGACTGTGATGTCACCGGCGAGGCTCGCCGGGTGCCACGACTCAAGGAGGCGGGCATGACGGAACAGAGCGGTGAGCAGCGAAACGGGCCCCGGCTCTCGCAGACCGTCCTGGCGCATCTCGCGGACGCCAGGGCGTGCCTGGCGGACGCCACCATGGGGCCGACCCCCGCGGACCGGTACGTGTCGGCGCACCTGGCGGCGCTGCGGGCGGCCGCCGGGATCCTCGCCGCGCGTCCCCGGCCCATGGACGGCCGGAGGCGCCGGCTGCGCAGCGCGTGGGAGCTGCTGCCCGAGGCCGAGCCGAAACTCGCGGACTGGGCGGCCTACTTCGCGGTGAGCGCCACCAAGCGCGCCGCGGCGGAGGCCGGCATGGTCCGCGCCGTGACCCCGACGGACGCGGAGGAGCTCATCGTGGAGGCCGACAAGTTCGTGGGAGAGGTCGAGTCGATCCTCGGTGTGCCCGGCAAGCCTACCCTGCCCATGGCCGGCTGACGACACCGGGCCGCCCTCCGGCCCGGCGTCCTCCGGCCCGGCGCCCGTCGAGCCGGGGCGGGCGACGGGCGGTCCACGGCTCGACCGTGCCTGCCCGCGGGTGCGGCTCGCTCCTCGGGGCGCGGCCGGGCGGCTCACCGGGCAGCTCACCGGGCGGCGTCAGATGGGGTCCCGCTCCAGGGGGCAGCTCATGCAGCGCGGCCCGCCGCGGCCCCGGCCGAGCTCACTGCCGCGGATCGTGATGACCTCGATCCCGTTCCTGCGCAGGTAGTTGTTGGTCGTGGTGTTGCGCTCGTAGGCCACCACCACCCCCGGCTCCAGCGCCAGCACGTTGCAGCCGTCGTCCCACTGCTCGCGCTCGGCCGCGTGGACGTCCTGGGTCGGGGTCAGGACCTTGATGTCGTCCAGCCCCAGCGCCTCCGCGATGGCCTTGTGCATGTCCTCCGGCGGATGGTCGGTGACCTTGAGCTCCTTGTCGTTGTCGCCCGGCTCGATGGTGTACGACGGGAGCATGCCGAGCCCGGCGTACTTGGTGAAGACCCCGATGTCCACGTTGGTCATCACGGTGTCGAGGTGCATGAAGGCCCGGGCCTTGGGCATGTCCAGCGCCACGATCTTCGTCGCCGAGCCGGCCCTGAACAGGTTCGTCGCGAGCATCTCGACCGCCTGCGGCTGGGTGCGCTCGCTCATCCCGACGAGCACCGCCCCGCGCCCGATCACCAGGACGTCGCCGCCCTCGATGGTCGCCGGAGCCATCCGCACCCCGCGGTACCAGACGTTGAAGCCGCCGTCGCCCGGCCTGTCGTATCCGGGGGCGAACAAGGGATGCCAGCGGTAGACCGCCTCGTAGTTCACCGTCTCCCGCCTGCGCGCCTTCTTGCGCATGGCGTTGATGGACACCCCGTCGTACACCCAGCAGGAGGTGTCGCGCGAGTACAGGTGGTTGGGCAGCGGAGGGAGGACGAAGTCGTCCATGCCGAGCGTGTGGAAGGCGACGGACCGGGGGTCGCAGCCCAGCTCCATGATCTCGCGCTTGGTGATGCCCCCCGTCAGGAACGGGGCGAGCACCGAGCCGTCGAGCGTGTCGAGGGTGTTGCGGACGGCGTCGGCGGTGAGCGGGCCGAGCCAGTGCTCGTCCACGCTGCCGTCGAGGATGTGCTTGCGCCCGTCGGGAACGGCGACGGTCTCCTCGAGGAGGTCCCCGAGGAGGTGGACGCGCACGCCCCGGGCGGCGAGCACCTCGCGCCACTCCTCGTGCTCCTCCAGGGCGCGGTGGACCCACAGCACGTCGTCGAAGAGCAGGTCGTCCTTGTTGCTCGGGGTGAGCCGCTTCAGCGCCAGCTCGGGGATGTGCACGAGGACCTGGTGGAGCCTGCCCACCTCTGACCCCACATAGAACGTCATCTCCTGCATATCCCCCTGCCGCAGGAATCAGTCATGTCCCCGCTGTGACGTTCATCGCGAGCCGGCGGGCGCCTCGCCGGCCGCCGGGGCAAGGGGGTGCGGGCCTGCGGGTGCGGGCCGGGAGGCGCGGGCGAGGGCCCGGAAGCTCAGAAGGACTCCACGGCGCGGCGGGCCTCCGCGTCGAGCACGCCCCAGCTGATGAACTCCTCGGTCAGCTCGACCGGCGACTTGTCGTAGATGACCGCCAGCGAGCGCAGGTCCTCCTGGCGGATGGACAGCACCTTGCCGTTGTAGTCGCCGCGCTGGCTCTGGATCGTCGCCGCGTAGCGGGCCAGCGGGCCGGCCTTGTCCTTGGGCAGCTGGGAGAGCCGTTCGAGGTCGATGACGAGCTTCGGAGCGGGAGCGAGCGGGCTGGGCGCGGCGCCGCCGGGAAGGAGCTCCGACACCGGCACGCCGTAGAAGTCGGCGAGCTCGGCGAGCTTCTGCACGGTCACCGCTCGGTCGCCACGCTCGTAGGACCCCACCACCACGGCCTTCCACCGGCCGCGGGACTTCTCCTCGACCCCGTGCAGGGACAGCCCCTGCTGGGTCCGGATCGCGCGCAGGCGTGCGCCTAGCGACTTGGCGTAGTCAGACGGCATTGTGTGGCCCCCGGCTTTCTATGTCTCTTCTCACTTGATTGTGCGTCCTTGTCCTAAGCGTTCCGAACACCGGGGTTGATGCCCTGCCAGGCACCTTCGGTGACCGTTGCGTCGGGTTTTACCCAGGAAGGTCGCGAGTTGTGGTTACGGACAGTGACGGTAAAGCCGTCACACCCAAAGGTCAAGCTGATTCGAAAAAAGAGCGCCAAACAGTGCTCTGCCCGAAATCACCGACACCGGGGACGTTCCCGGCCGGTCACCTCCACGGCCCTCCTGTGCAGCCGCCCCCGGCCGCATCTCCGCTGGCGGGAGGGGGTGCCGGGCGGTGCTGGTAGGCTGTGGCGACCGGACACCCTTTTAAGACCCGTCCAGTGAGGCGGGAAAGGTGGTGACTTTTTCATGTCCGATGCCCGAAATCCGGCGCGTGCCGTGCTGGAGGGGCCCGACATCCACCGGGCGCTGACCCGCATCGCGCACGAGATCCTCGAACGCACCAAGGGCGCGCAGAGCGTCGTCCTCCTCGGCATCCCGACGCGCGGGGCCACGCTGGCCCGCCGGATCGCCGAGCGCATCGCGCAGTTCGAAGGGGTCGAGGTCCCCGTCGGGGCCATCGACATCACGATGTACCGCGACGACCTCCGCCTGCGGCCCGCCCGCCCGCTCGGCCGCACGGAGCTGCCCGCGGACGGCGTCGACGGCCGGACCGTCGTCCTCGTCGACGACGTGCTCTTCTCGGGCCGCACCGTCCGGGCCGCCCTCGACGCCCTCAACGACGTCGGCCGGCCCCGGGCCGTCCAGCTCGCCACGCTCGTCGACCGCGGGCACCGCGAGCTGCCCATCCGCGCCGACTACGTGGGGAAGAACCTGCCGACCTCCAAGAGCGAGACGGTCAAGGTCTACCTGGAGGAGACGGACGGCCGCGACGCCGTCGTGCTCATCAAGGAGGAGCCCCGATGAAGCCGCACCTGCTCTCCGCGGGGGACCTCACCCGCGACGACGCGCTGCTCGTCCTCGACACCGCCGAGGAGCTGGCGAGGGTCTCCGAGCGCTCGATCAAGAAGCTGCCGACGCTGCGCGGGCGCACGGTGGTCAACCTCTTCTACGAGGACTCCACGCGTACGCGGATCTCGTTCGAGGCCGCGGCCAAGCGGCTGTCGGCGGACGTCATCAACTTCTCGGCCAAGGGGTCGAGCGTGTCGAAGGGCGAGTCGCTCAAGGACACCGCGCTCACCCTTGAGGCCATGGGCGCCGACGCCGTGGTCATCAGGCACGGCGCCTCAGGGGCGCCGCACCGGCTGGCGAACTGGGTCCGGGGCAGCGTGGTCAACGCGGGCGACGGCACCCACGAGCACCCCACCCAGGCCCTGCTCGACGCGTTCAGCATCCGCAGGCGGCTCGGCAGGCTGGAAGGCCTCAAGATCGCGATCGTCGGCGACGTGCTGCACAGCCGGGTCGCCCGATCCAACGTCCTGCTGCTGCGCACACTGGGCGCGGAGGTCACGCTGGTCGCGCCGCCGACCCTGCTGCCGGTGGCGGTCGAGACGTGGCCGTGCCAGGTCTCCTACGACCTCGACTCCGTGCTGCCGAAGTCCGACGTGGTGATGATGCTCCGGGTCCAGCTGGAGCGGATGAACGCCTCGTACTTCCCGTCCGCCCGGGAGTACAGCCGGCGCTACGGTCTCGACCGCGACCGCTTCTCCCGGCTGCACGACGACGCGATCGTCATGCACCCCGGCCCGATGAACCGCGGCATGGAGATCTCGGCGGAGGTCGCGGACTCGCCGCGCTCGACCATCGTGGAGCAGGTCGGCAACGGCGTGACCGTCCGCATGGCCGTCCTCTATCTGCTGCTGGGCGGGTCTGAGCCCGCGATCGGAGGCGCCGAGTGAGCGCCGTACGGAACCTGTCCGGGGGAGAACTGTGACGACCATCCTGATCAAGGGCGCCCGCGTCCTGGGCGGCGAGCCGCGCGACATCCTGGTCCGCGACGGCCTGGTCGCCGAGACCGGCGCCCTCGCGGGCACGGCGGCGGACCTGACCGTCGAGGCCGGCGGCCTGATCGCCCTGCCCGGCCTGGTGGACCTGCACACCCACCTGCGCGAGCCCGGCAGGGAGGACGCCGAGACCGTCGAGACCGGCACCCAGGCGGCGGCGCGGGGCGGGTACACCGCCGTCCACGCCATGGCCAACACCTCGCCGGTCGCCGACACGGCCGGCGTGGTGGAGCAGGTCTGGCGGCTCGGCCAGGAGCACGGCCACTGCGACGTCCAGCCGGTCGGCGCGGTGACCAGCGGCCTGGAGGGCAGGCAGCTCGCCGAGCTCGGCGCGATGGCCGATTCGGCCGCCCGCGTCCGCGTCTTCTCCGACGACGGCAAGTGCGTCTCCGACGCCGTGCTGATGCGCCGGGCGCTGGAGTACGTCAAGGCGTTCGGCGGGGTCGTCGCCCAGCACGCGCAGGAGCCCCGGCTGACCGAGGGCGCCCAGCTCAACGAGGGGGAGGTCTCCGGCAGGCTCGGCCTGACCGGCTGGCCCGCGGTCGCCGAGGAGGCGATCATCGCCCGCGACTGCCTGCTGGCCGCGCACGTCGGCTCGCGGCTGCACGTCTGCCACGTCTCGACCGCCGGCTCGGTGGAGATCATCCGCTGGGCCAAGTCGAAGGGCTGGGACGTGACCGCCGAGGTCACCCCGCACCACCTGCTGCTCACCGACTCGTGCGCCGAGCGCTCGCCGCTCGGGCCGTACAACCCCATCTACAAGGTGAACCCGCCGCTGCGGACCGCCGAGGACGTCCGCGTGCTTCGCGAGGCGCTGGCGGACGGCACGATCGACTGCGTCGCCACCGACCACGCCCCCCACCCGGTGGAGGACAAGGAGACCGAGTGGGGCGCGGCGGCCATGGGCATGATCGGGCTGGAGACGGCCCTGCAGGTGGTCCAGGAGGCCATGGTCGACACCGGCCTGCTCGACTGGGCGGGCGTGGCCGACCGCATGTCGGCCAGGCCGGCGCGGATCGGCCGCCTGCCCGGCCACGGCCACCCCGTCGAGGCCGGCGCCCCCGCCAACATCACGCTCTACGACCCGTCTGCGCGGCTGCCCGTCGACCCCTCGGGGATGGCGTCCAAGAGCCGCAACACCCCGTACGAGGGCATGACGCTGCCCGGCCGCGTCGTCGCCACGTTCCTGCGCGGACGCCCCACGGTTCTGGAAGGAAAGCTCGTATGACAGCGCTGCTCGTGCTCGAGGACGGCCGCGTCTTCGAGGGGACGGCCTACGGCGCCGAGGGGGAGACCTTCGGCGAGATGGTCTTCAACACCGGCATGACCGGCTACCAGGAGACGCTCACCGACCCCTCCTACCATCGCCAGATCGTCGCGATGACCGCCCCCCACATCGGCAACACCGGCGTCAACGACGAGGATCCCGAGTCCGGCAGGGTATGGGTCTCCGGCTACGTGGTGCGCGAGCCGGCCAGGATCCCGTCCAACTGGCGGTCCACCCGGACGCTCGACGACTACCTGCGCGACCAGGGCGTGGTGGGCATCGCCATGCGCGGCACCCGTGCCCTCACCCGGCACCTGCGCGAGCGCGGCGCCATGCGCGCGGGCGTCTTCTCCGGCGACGCCGCCGGCCCCGTGGACGAGCTGGTCGAGCGCGTGCTGCGCTCACCCGGCATGGAGGGCGCCGACCTGGCGAGACAGGTGAGCACCGCCGAGCCGTACGTCGTGGAGGCGGTGGGCCGCAAACGCTTCACCGTGGCCGCGGTCGACCTGGGCATCAAGTCGATGACCCCGCGGCGGATGGCCGAGCGGGGCTGCGAGGTGCACGTCCTGCCGGCCGGCGCGACGGCGGAGGACATCCTCGCCACCGGACCCGACGGTGTGTTCTTCTCCAACGGCCCCGGCGACCCGGCCACCGCGGACTACGCCGTCGACGCCATGCGCGGGGTGCTGGCCGAGGGGCGGCCGGTCTTCGGCATCTGCTTCGGCAACCAGATCCTCGGCCGCGCGCTCGGCCTCGGCACGTACAAGCTGCGGTACGGCCACCGCGGGGTGAACCAGCCGGTGCAGGACCGCAGGAGCGGCAAGGTCGAGATCTCGGCCCACAACCACGGTTTCGCCGTGGACGCGCCGCTCGACGGGCCGTTCGAGACGCCGTACGGCAGGGCCGAGGTGAGCCATGTCAACCTCAACGACGACTGCGTCGAGGGGCTGCGGCTGCTCGACCGGCCCGCGTTCAGCGTCCAGTACCACCCGGAGGCGGCCGCCGGCCCGCACGACGCCGCGTACCTGTTCGACGAGTTCTGCGACCTGATGGAAGGGGAGAAGGGTGCCTAAGCGCACGGACATCAGGTCCGTCATGGTGATCGGCTCGGGCCCGATCGTGATCGGGCAGGCCTGCGAGTTCGACTACTCCGGCACCCAGGCCTGCCGCGTCCTGCGGAGCGAGGGCTTCCGGGTGGTGTTGGTCAACAGCAACCCGGCCACGATCATGACGGACCCCGAGTTCGCCGACGCCACGTACGTCGAGCCGATCACCCCGGACATCATCGAGAAGATCATCGACAAGGAGCGGCCCGACGCGCTGCTGCCGACGCTGGGCGGCCAGACGGCGCTCAACGCGGCCGTGGCGCTGCACGAGGCCGGCGTCCTGGAGCGGTACGGCGTCGAGCTGATCGGCGCCAACTTCGACGCCATCCAGGCGGGGGAGAACCGCGAGAGGTTCAAGGAGATCGTCGGCAAGGTGGCGGCGGAGCGCGGCCTGAACGCCGAGTCGGCCCGCAGCGCGGTGTGCCACACGATCGACGAGTGCCTGCGGGCGGCCGGCGAGCTGGGCTACCCCGTCGTGGTGCGGCCCAGCTTCACGATGGGCGGCGCCGGCTCCGGGTTCGCCCACGACGAGGAGGATCTGCGCCGCATCGCCGGCGCCGGCCTCGACGCGTCCCCGACCACCGAGGTGCTCCTGGAGGAGTCGATCCTCGGCTGGAAGGAGTACGAGCTGGAGGTCATGCGCGACCGCGCGGACAACGTCGTCATCGTCTGCTCGATCGAGAACATCGACCCCATGGGCGTTCATACGGGCGACAGCGTGACCGTCGCCCCCGCGCTGACCCTGACCGACCGCGAGTACCAGAACATGCGCGACGTCGCGATCGCGGTCATCCGCGAGGTCGGCGTCGACACCGGCGGCTGCAACATCCAGTTCGCGGTCGACCCCGCGACCGGCCGGATGATCGTCATCGAGATGAACCCCCGGGTGTCGCGGTCGTCGGCGCTGGCGTCGAAGGCCACCGGCTTCCCGATCGCGAAGATCGCCGCCAAGCTCGCCGTCGGGTACACGCTCGACGAGATCCCCAACGACATCACCAAGGAGACCCCGGCGTCGTTCGAGCCGTCGCTCGACTACATCGTGGTCAAGATCCCCCGGTTCGCGTTCGAGAAGTTCGCGGGGGCCGACCAGACGCTCACCACGCACATGAAGTCGGTCGGCGAGGCCATGGCCATCGGCCGGTCGTTCCCCGAGGCCCTCCAGAAGGCCCTCAGATCGCTGGAGAAGAAGGACTCGTCGTTCTCCTGGGCGGGGGACCCGGGCGAGGCGTCCGCGCTGCTGGAGGCGTGCCGCACGCCGCACGACGGACGGCTGCGCACCATGCAGCAGGCCATCCGCGCCGGCGCCACCCCCGGGCAGCTCCACGAGGCGACCGCCGTCGACCCCTGGTTCGTCGACCAGCTCTTCGCCATCGACGAGGTGGCCCGTTCGATCACCACCCTCGACGCGCCCACCCTCACGGCCGCGAAGCGGCACGGCTTCAGCGACGCGCAGATCGCCGAGATCCTCGGCGTGTCCGAGGCCCGGGTCCGCGAGGCGCGCCACGAGCTGGGCCTGCGGCCGGTCTACAACACCGTCGACACGTGCGCCGCCGAGTTCGCCGCCCGCACGCCGTACCTGTACTCGACCTACGACGAGGAGACCGAGGTCCCGTACGGCGACCGGCCGAAGGTCATCATCCTGGGCAGCGGGCCGAACCGGATCGGCCAGGGCATCGAGTTCGACTACGCCTGCGTGCACGCGTCGTTCGAGCTGGCCAGGGCCGGCTACGAGACCGTGATGGTCAACTGCAACCCGGAGACCGTCTCGACCGACTACGACACCTCCGACCGGCTCTACTTCGAGCCGCTCACGCTGGAGGACGTCCTGGAGGTCGTGCACGCGGAGCAGGCGACCGGGCCCGTGGCGGGGGTCATCGTGCAGCTCGGCGGCCAGACGCCGCTCGGCCTGGCCCAGGCGCTCAAGGACGCCGGGGTGCCCGTGGTCGGCACCTCTCCCGAGTCGATCCACCTGGCCGAGGAGCGGGGCGCCTTCGGGCGGGTTCTGGCCGAGGCGGGGCTGCCCGCCCCCAAGCACGGCACGGCGACGACCGTGGCAGGGGCGCAGGAGATCGCCGCCGAGCTCGGCTACCCCGTGCTCGTCCGGCCGTCGTACGTCCTCGGCGGGGCCGGCATGGCCATCGTCTACGACGACGACACCCTGCGGACGTACATGGCGAGGGCGGCCTCCGACCATCCCGTGCTGATCGACAGGTTCCTCGACGACGCGATCGAGATCGACGTCGACGCGCTGTTCGACGGGGAGGAGCTCTACCTCGGCGGCGTGATGGAGCACATCGAGGAGGCCGGCATCCACTCCGGCGACTCGGCGTGCGCGCTGCCGCCGATCACGCTGGGCAGTTTCGACATCAAGCGGATCCGCACCGCCACCGAGGCGATCGCCCGGGGTGTCGGCGTCCGGGGGCTGCTGAACGTCCAGTACGCCATGGCGGCCGGCGTCCTCTACGTGCTGGAGGCCAATCCGAGGGCCAGCCGTACGGTCCCGTTCGTGTCCAAGGCGACGGCGGTGCCGCTCGCCAAGGCGGCGGCCCGGGTCATGCTGGGCGCGACGGTCGCCGAGCTCCGCGCGGAGGGCATGCTGCCCGCCACGGGCGACGGCGGCACGCTGCCGCTGGACGCGCCCATCGCGGTCAAGGAGGCGGTGCTGCCGTTCAACCGGTTCCGGGGGGTGGACACGATCCTCGGGCCGGAGATGCGCTCCACCGGCGAGGTGATGGGCATCGACGAGTTCTTCGGCACCGCGTTCGCCAAGTCGCAGGCCGCGGCGTACGGCGCGCTGCCCACCAAGGGGCGGGCGTTCGTGTCGGTCGCCAACAAGGACAAGCGGGCCGCCATCTTCCCGGTGAAGGCGCTCGCCGACCTCGGGTTCGAGATCCTGGCGACCGACGGCACGGCGGAGGTCCTGCGCCGCAACGGCGTCCATGCCAAGATCGTGCGCAAGCACAGCGACGGGCCGGGGCCCGACGGCGAGCCGACGATCGTGCGGCGCATCCTGGACGGCGAGGTGGATCTGATCGTCAACACGCCGTTCGGCAGCCCCGGGCAGTCCGGGCCGAGGCTCGACGGGTACGAGATCCGCACGGCGGCCGTGCTGCGGGGGATCGCCTGCATCACGACCGTGCAGGGGCTCGCCGCGGCCGTCCAGGGCATTCAGCACATCGTCCGGGGGGACATAGGCGTACGGTCGCTCCAGGAGCACGCCCGCCGCCTGCGAAACTGACCCCAGCGGTCCCGACGCGAGCGGAGCGAGGGCCATGAACAGGGAGGAAGGGAGTGGCCGCCAGCCCGGTGCAGGTGACCGGCACGGTGCTGACGACGCGCCGGGTGGACGCCTACCATGCGCTCACCGTCGTCGCGCCGGGCATCGCCGACCGCACCCGGCCCGGCAACTTCGTCACGGTCGCCGTGGGAGGGCACAACACGTCGATGCTCACGCGGCGGGCTTTCGCGATCCACGAGGTGAAGCCGGACTACGGTGGCACGGTGGAGCTGGTCTTCAGCGTGCGCGGCGCGGGAACGGCCTGGCTGGCCGACCTGCGCGTGCGGGACACCCTCGACCTGGTGGGCCCGCTGGGCCGTCCCTTCCCGCTGCCCCGCGATCCGTGCACGTGCGTGCTGGTCGGCGGCGAGTACGGCTCGGCGTCGCTGTTCGCGCTGGCCGACGCCCTGCAGCGGCGCGGCTGCCGGATCGACTTCGTGCTGGGGGCCCCCAGCGCCGACCGGGTCTTCGGTGCGCTGCGGGCCCGCAGGATGGGCGAGACGACGACGCTGACCACCGAGGACGGGTCGCTCGGCATGCGGGGCTCGGTGACCGACGTGCTGCCCGGCGTGATCGCCGACGCGCGGGCCGACGTGGTGTACGCGTGCGGGCCGATGGAGACGCTGCGGGGGGTCACCGCGGTCGCCGTCGACTTCGGCATTCCCGTGCAGGTGGCCGTGGAGGAGTCGATGGCCTGCGGCATCGGCGTCTGCATGACGTGCGTGCTGCCGGTGATCGGTGACGACGGCGTGACGCGGATGGTCCGGGCGTGCACCGAGGGCCCGGCCTTCCGCGGGGAGCGGGTCCGGTTCGACGACGTCGGGACGATCCCGTTCGACGCCTTCGGCGCCCCCGGTGGACGGCATGCCTGAGCCGGAGCGTCCTGGTCGGCGGCGCAGGCCCGGAGGGGCCGTACTGCGGGGCGGGCGAGCGGGCTGGGAGCGAGGCCATGAGCGCTGACCTGCGGACGTATCTCGCGCACGTGGAGTTGCCCAACCCGGTGCTGACCGCGTCCGGGTGCGGGGGGACGGGCCGCGAGCTGGCCCAGTTCTTCGACGTCACCCGGCTGGGGGCGTTCGTCACGCGGTCGATCACGATGGCGCCGCGCGCCGGGCGGCCGACGCCGCGGATGGCGGAGACGCCGTCGGGCCTGCTGAACGCGGTGGGGCTGCAGGGCCCCGGAGTCGACGCGTTCCTCGAACGTGAGCTGCCCTGGCTGGCGGAGCGGGGGGCGCGGACCGCCGTGTCGATCGGCGGCGGCACGGTCGCCGAGTACACGGCGCTGTCGCGGCGGCTCGCCGACGTGGCCGGGATCACGGCCGTGGAGGTCAACCTGTCGTGCCCGAACGTCGAGGACCGGGGCCGGGTGTTCGCCCGTGACGGGTCGGCGGCGGCCGAGGTGGTGGCGTCGGTCCGCGCCGCGACGCGCTACGACGTCCCGGTGATCGCCAAGCTGTCGCCGGACGTGGCGGACGTGGTCGCCGTGGCGCGCGCGTGCGTGGACGGCGGCGCCGACGCCCTCGCGATGATCAACACGCCGGTCGGCATGAGCATCGACATCGACACCATGCGCCCGTCGCTCGCCGCGGGCACGGGGGGCCTGTCCGGCCCCGCCGTACGGCCCCTGGCGGTGCGCTGCGTGTGGCAGGTCCACGCCGCGCTCCCGGGGGTCCCGATCATCGGGATGGGCGGCGTGGCGACCGGCAGGGACGCGCTGGAGCTCATCTTGGCGGGCGCGTGCGCCGTCGCCGTCGGCACCGCGCTGTTCCACGACCCGTATGCCTGCCCGCGCATCCTGCGGGAGCTCGAGGAGCTCCTCGCCGAGCGCGGGTTCGACCGGCTGGCCGACGCCGTAGGGCTCGCCCACCGGCCCATGGGGGCGCAGCCCCGCACCAGAACCGATCTCGAGGAGAGTTCCCTGTGACCACGCCCGCTCCCATCGCCGTCGCCCTGGACGCACCTGATCTGGAGACCGCGGCCCGATGGGCGGCCCTGGTGACGCCGCACGTCTCCACCGTCAAGGTCGGGCTGGAGCTGTACCTGCGCTACGGGCCCGACGTGATCGCGTCCGTGCGCGGCGCGAGCGGTGTGAACGTCTTCCTCGACCTGAAGCTCCACGACATCCCGAACACGGTCGCGGCCGCCGCCCGCGCGGTGGCGCGGCTCAAGCCGACGATCCTGACGGTCCACGCCGCGGGCGGGCCCGCGATGATCCGGGCGGCCGTGGAGGCGGCCCCGCAGGCGCGCATAGCCGCCGTGACGCTCCTGACGTCCCTCTCAGAGGCCGATCTCGCCGGGATCGGCATCCAGGGACCACCCGACCAGGCCGTCCGCCGTATGGCCGCTCTGGCGGTCGGGGCGGGGGCGCAGGCGCTCGTCTGCTCGCCCCGCGAGGTGGCCGCCGTACGGGCGGAGGTCGGCCCGGGGGTCATGCTCATCACCCCGGGCGTGCGGCTCCCGGGAGGCGACACGCAGGACCAGGCGAGGGTGGCGACTCCGGAGGACGCGATCAGCCAGGGGGCCGATCTCCTCGTGATCGGGCGGCCCATCACGGGCGCCCCGGACCCGGGCGCCGCGGCCGCCGCGATCGCCGCCGCGCTGCGCCGTGTGAGCGCCTGAGGGCCTTCGGGGCGGCGCCGGTCGTCACCAAGCGTTATCGGGGTCGCATCGCTGATGAGGCCGTTTTGATCGACAAAGAGTAACTTTTCCATTACCAAAAGTAGTAAAATCAATTTTGTAGTCAGAGAAACAAGTCTTGACGTTGCCTGATGGGGCATAGACCAGCTAGTTTCCCCTCCCGTCCGAGTACATCGACAAGAAATTCGAGGTGACCCGGCGTGGCTCTTCCTCCCCTGACCCCCGAGCAGCGCGCCGCAGCACTTGAGAAGGCCGCCAAGGCACGCAAGGAGCGTGCCGAGGTCAAGAACCGGCTCAAGCACGGCGGGGTTTCTCTGGCTGAGGTGCTGAAGGATGGGCAGACCGACGACGTCATCGGCAAGATGAAGGTCTCGGCTCTGCTGGAGTCGCTCCCTGGCGTCGGCAAGGTCCGCGCCAAGCAGCTCATGGAGAAGCTCGGTATCGCCGAGTCCCGCCGCGTGCGGGGTCTCGGTGCCAACCAGCGTGCCTCCCTTGAGCGGGAGTTCGGCGGCGCCGAGAGCTGATCTCGGCGACGCACGAGCACGTACACGGGGGTACGGAGTGACCGACACGTCCTGGTCCGCTGGAGATCGGGCCCACGAGGCAGACGCTTCCAGCGGGTCCGGGGCGCACGGCGGTGACTCCGCGCCTCGCAGCCGGCGCCTGACGGTCCTTTCCGGTCCGTCGGGTGTCGGGAAGTCCACGGTCGTCGCCGAGCTCCGGCGGTCCCACCCAGAGGTGTGGCTGTCGGTCTCGGTGACAACCAGGAGACCCCGCCCGGGGGAGACGCACGGCGTTGAGTACTTCTTCGCCGACGACGCCGAGTTCGACCGGCTGATCTCCTCGGGAGAGCTCCTGGAGTGGGCCGAGTTCGCCGGCAACCGGTACGGCACGCCCAGAAGGCCCGTGCTGGACAGGCTGGCCGCCGGCGTGCCCACGCTGCTTGAGATCGATCTTCAGGGCGCGCGGCAGGTGCGTTCCACCATGCCCGCCGCGCTGCTCGTCTTCCTCGCCCCCCCGAGCTGGGAGGAGCTGGAGCGGCGGCTGCGCGGACGGGGCACCGAGCCTCCCGACGTCATCGCCCGCCGCCTCGAGGTCGGCCAGGTCGAGATGGCGGCGGAGAAGGAATTCGACCTCACCATCGTCAACACGTCCGTCAAGGACGTGTGCCTCCGGCTGATAACCTTGATGGGAAACTCACCTAGCTAGGGGAATCAACGACGTGGCAAGCAACGCCGCATATGCCGAGGGCATCACCAACCCGTCGATCGACTCGCTTCTCGACATCGTCGACAGCAAGTACAGCCTCGTGATCATGGGTGCGAAGCGGGCGCGCCAGATCAACGCCTACTACTCCCAGCTCGGCGAGGGCCTGCTGGAGTACGTCGGTCCCCTTGTGGAGACCCACGCCCAGGAGAAGCCGCTGTCCATCGCGCTGCGCGAGGTCGCCGAGGGCCTGCTGTCCTCCGAGCCCATCGAGGGCTGACAGCCGTGGCGCTCGTCCCGCCGTTGCGGCTCCGGGCGCCCTGGGGCCCGTGCGACGTCGTATCCGCCGTGACGCCGGTGCGCGGGGCGGCCGGTGAGGTCCCGGCGGCCCGGGCGGTTCCCCGGGTCGCGGAGCACTGACGGTGACCTCGGTCGTCCTGGGAGTGGGCG
This sequence comes from Microbispora sp. NPDC049125, assembly GCF_040802045.1. Lineage (NCBI taxonomy): Bacteria > Bacillati > Actinomycetota > Actinomycetes > Streptosporangiales > Streptosporangiaceae > Microbispora > Microbispora sp. NPDC049125. Next base: position 257,450 of record NZ_JBEZDW010000003.1, read on the forward strand.
CCGGCATCGCCGCCTACAAGTCCTGCGAGCTGCTGCGCCTGTTCACCGAGTCCGGGCACGACGTGCGGGTCGTGCCGACGCGTGACGCCCTCCGGTTCGTCGGCGAGCCGACCTGGGCCGCCCTGTCGGGCAACCCGGTCACCTCAGAGGTGTGGGAGTCCGTCCACGAGGTGCCGCACGTCCGCATCGGCCAGCACGCCGACCTCGTGGTCGTCGCGCCCGCCACCGCCGACGTGCTGGCCCGGGCGGCCGGTGGTCTCGCGGGCGACCTGCTCACCAACACGCTGCTGACCGCCCGGTGCCCGGTGGTGTTCGCCCCCGCGATGCACACGGAGATGTGGGACCACCCGGCCACCCGGGCGAACGTGGCCACCCTGCGGGAGCGCGGTTCCATCGTGATCGAGCCGGCCGTGGGCCGGCTGACCGGCGCCGACACCGGCCCCGGGCGCCTGCCCGACCCCGCCGAGATCTTCGAGGTCTGCCGCCGGGTGCTGGCCGGCCGCGGCGCCGACCTCGCGGGCCGGCACGTGGTGGTCTCCGCCGGCGGCACCCGCGAGGCGATCGACCCGGTCCGGTTCATCGGCAACCACTCGTCCGGCCTGCAGGGCTACGCCCTCGCTCGTACGGCGGTCGCGCGGGGCGCCGAGGTGACGCTCGTGTCGGCCAACGTGGCGCTGCCCGACCCCGCGGGGGCGAAGGTGGTGCGGGTCGACTCGGCGCGCCGGCTCCGTGAGGCCGTGCTCGCCGCCGCAGGCCATGCCGACGCCGTCGTCATGGCCGCCGCCGTCGCCGACTTCCGTCCCGTGCGGACGAGCGATACGAAGATCAAGAAGTCGGCGGCCGAGCCGGACGCCATCCATCTGACGCGGAACCCGGACGTGCTCGCCGAGCTGGGAGAGATCCGCCGGGCGAGGCGGGAGCCGTACGGGGACGCGGAACGGGCGGCAGGCCGGGGCGCCTCCGAGGGCGTCGCGCCGCCGTACCCCCGGGTGATCGTGGGCTTCGCCGCGGAGACCGACGACGTGCTGGCCAACGGCCGAGCCAAGCTGGAGCGCAAGGGCTGCGACCTGCTCGTCGTCAACCAGGTGGGGCACGGCCTCGCCTTCGGCACCCCCGACAACGCCGCCGTCGTGCTCACGGCCGAGGGCGGCTCCGTGGAGATTCCGCGGGGTCCCAAAGAGGATCTCGCCGACGTAGTGTGGGACCTGGTGGCGGCCCGCCTCTCCTGACTGCCCGCATGTCGTGCCGTGGACGTCCGGTGGGATGCCGCGCCCGGCCGTTGCGGCCGTCAGTGGGGTAGTGCGTGCGAGGGAGCGATCGCCATGCCGGTGTCCGCCGCGATCAGGCAGCGCTGCCGGGCGATGCTCGGCCCGGGTGAGGACATCCGCTACGTGTTCCCGGCCCTGTCGCTGCCGCCTCCCGCCACCATGGGCTTCCTGGTCGTCGTCACGGACCGGTCGATCACGCTGTTGTCGATCAAGATGTTCAGTCGCGACGAGCCGTCGGCGGTGTGGGCGACGTACCCGCGCCGCACGCGGCTGGGGCCTGTCGAGTTCGGCGCGGGGCCGAGGATCGAGATCGGCGGGATGGTCCTGGAGGTCGACGACGAGTACGTCGCGGTGGTCGCGGCGGCCGACGCCGAGGCGTTCTCGCCGGGCGATCTCCCCCGTGATCCGTTACCGGATCTCTGATCCGCCGCCTCCGGGGCCGTCCCCACGGCCGGATCGGCAGGCCCTGGAGCGTTTTCCGGGGTTTCCGGCATCCGGACGGACTTCGCGGTGCCGCACCTGGTGCGGCTAGACTCGCCTGAGCATCGGAGTGACCACCGATAGGGCTCTATCGGCGGTCATTTCTGGACGTCAGCAGCCGCTGCATGAGGAGCCCTGAGTTGTCCCGTCGCCTGTTCACCTCCGAGTCGGTCACCGAGGGCCACCCGGACAAGATCGCAGACCAGATCAGTGACGCGATCCTCGACGCCATGCTCAAGGACGACCCCAAAAGCCGGGTCGCCGTCGAGACGTTGATCACCACTGGCCAGGTCCACGTCGCGGGCGAGGTGACGACGGAGACCTACGTCGACATCCCCGCTCTGATTCGCGAGAAGATCCTAGAGATCGGCTACGACGCGTCCCACAAGGGCTTCGACGGCGCCTCGTGCGGGGTGTCGGTGTCGATCGGCGCGCAGTCGCCGGACATCGCCCAGGGTGTCGACGACGCCTACGAGCACCGCGCGGGCGAGGGCGCCGACGACTTCGACCGTCAGGGCGCCGGAGACCAGGGCCTGATGTTCGGCTACGCCTGCCGTGAGACCCCTGAGCTGATGCCCCTGCCGATCACCTTGGCGCACCGGATGGCCCGCCGGCTGTCGGAGGTCCGCAAGAACGGCACCGTCCCGTATCTGCGGCCGGACGGCAAGACGCAGGTCACCATCGAGTACGACGGGGACACGCCGATCCGTCTCGACACGGTGGTGGTGTCCACCCAGCACGCCCCCGAGATCGACCTGCTGCAGATGCTGGCGCCCGACATCCGTGAGCACGTGGTGGAGCCGGTGCTGGCGGATCTGGAGCTGGAGACCGAGGGCTACCGGCTGCTGGTCAACCCGACGGGCCGGTTCGAGATCGGCGGCCCGATGGGCGACGCTGGCCTGACCGGCCGCAAGATCATCATCGACACCTACGGCGGCATGGCCCGCCACGGTGGGGGCGCCTTCTCCGGCAAGGACCCGTCGAAGGTCGACCGGTCGGCGGCCTACGCCATGCGGTGGGTGGCCAAGAACGTCGTGGCGGCCGGCCTGGCCGACCGGTGCGAGGTCCAGGTGGCCTACGCCATCGGCAAGGCGCAGCCGGTGGGGTTGTTCGTCGAGACCTTCGGGACCGAGAAGGTGACGGTGGAGAAGATCCAGGACGCGGTGCTGCAGGTGTTCGACCTGCGCCCGGCCGCGATCATCCGCGACCTGGACCTGCTGCGTCCCATCTACTCCGAGACCGCCGCCTACGGCCACTTCGGCCGTGAGGGCGTCTCATGGGAGTCGACCGACCGGGCCGACGCCCTGCGCACGGCCGCCGGTTTCTGACGGCCTGCCGCTGCTCGCCTCCGTACGGCGCCCCCTCGCGGCGGGCGCCGTACGCATGCCCGGACGTGCGATTCCCGTCGCCCGGGTCTGATAGGACGTAGACGTGACCGAGTCCATCTCGTCCGCCGCATCCGAAGGCGCCGCGGGCGCGCACCCGCAGGAGGCCCTCATCCCGGCGCCGCCCCCGGTCCGGGGAGCGGCGGTCCGGGGGCCGGCGGCCCGGGGAGCGGCGGCCCGTGAGGCGGCGTCCGGGCGGTCGCGGGGCGGCGCGCGGAAGGGGGCCCGCGAGGCGGCGGAGAGCCTGCCGGTCGCGCGGGTCGTGGTGGACATCCCGCTGCCCCATCTCGACCGGCCGTTCGACTACCTCGTCCCTACGACGATGGACGCGGAGGCGGTGCCGGGCTGCCGCGTGCGGGTGCGCTTCGCGGGGCAGCTCGCCGACGGGTTCCTGCTGGAGCGGGTCGCCGAGAGCGCGCACCAGGGGAGGCTGGCCTTCCTGGAGAGGGTGATCTCGCCTGAGGCGGTCCTCACTCCTGAGATCGCCGGCCTGGCCAGGGCGGTGGCCGACCGCTACGCCGGGACGATGTCCGACGTCCTGCGGCTTGCCGTGCCGCCCCGTCACGCCCGGGTCGAGGCCGAGGCGCGGTCCCCCGCCCGCCGTACCGGAAGCCCGGGAGGCGACGCGGCCGAGGGGGCCTGGGGTGGCGTGCCCGAGCATGGTCTGGCCGGCGGTCCCGATCGCGATGTGCCGGACGGCGCTCTGGGCGGCGCGGCCGGCGGTTCGGCGCGCGCGGACGACGTCCGCAGTGAAGCCGCCGAGGACGGTGAAGCGGCCGCAGACAGCGAAGCGACCGAAGACGGTGAAGCGGCCGCAGACAGCGAAGCGACCGAAGACGGTGAAGCGGCCGGGGACGGCGCGCCGGAGCGCCACGTGGCCCCCGGCCCCGCGCTCGCCGTTGCCGGCCGCGCGGTCTGGAGGGCGTATCCCACCGGGGCGTCGTTCCTGGAGGAGCTGGCCGGGGGAAGGTCGCCTCGCGCGGTGTGGACGGCCCTTCCCGGGACGGACGCCATGGGCCCCACCTGGCCCCACGCGATCGTCGCGGCCGTGCGGGCGGCGCTGGCCGGCGGCCGGGGCTCCGTCGTGGTCGTGCCCGACGGCAAGGACGTGGCGCTGGTCGTCGGCGCGCTGGGGCAGACGCCCCATGTGGCGATCACCGCCGATCTCGGTCCGGCCGAGCGCTACCGGCGCTGGCTCAAGGCGTTGCGCGGTGAGGTCAGGGTCGTGGTCGGCAACCGTCCGGCCGCCTTCGCCCCGGTCGCGGACCTCGGGCTGGCCGTCGTCTGGGACGACGGGGACGATCTGCACGCCGAGCGGCACGCGCCGTACCCGCACGTGCGCGAGGTGCTGGCGCTGCGGGCGTTCAGGGCGGAGGCCGGCCTGCTGGTCGGCGGCTACGCCCGGACGGCGGAGGCCACCGCGCTGATCGAGAGCGGCTGGGCCGGCCCGCTCGTCCCAGGGCGGGACGCGGTGCGGGCCAGGGCGCCCAGGGTCCATCCCGCCGGCGACGACTCCGAGCTCGCGCGCGATCAGGCGGCCCGCGCGGCCCGGCTCCCCAGCCTCGCGTGGCGCACTCTGCGGCAGGGCCTGGAGCACGGGCCGGTGCTCGTCCAGGTGCCGCGCAGGGGCTACCTCCCGGCGCTCGCCTGCCAGCACTGCCGTGCCCCCGCCCGGTGCTCCGGCCTTCCTCCGGTGCGGATCGCCCCCGCCCCCGCCCCCGCCCCCGCCCCCGGCCTCGGCCCGCACCACGCCCCCGGCCCGCACCACGGCCCCGCCCCCGGCCCCGGCCCGCACCACGGCGTGTCCAGGGCCCTCCCGGCGCCTGCCGCCGGGCCGCCGGGGGCCGCCGCCGCGATGCCGCGCCCGCCCGCGGCGGACGCGCCGCCCGTCTGTTCGGGGCCGCTGGCGCTGCGCGGCGGCCACGCCGTGCCGTACTGCCGCTGGTGCGGTCGGATCGCCGGCGACTGGCGCTGCCCGTCCTGCGGCGGCAGGCGGGTCCGGGCCATGGTGGTCGGCGCGCGCCGCACCGCGGAGGAGCTCGGCCGGGCCTTCCCGTCGGTGGCCGTGCGGACCTCCGGCCGCGACGGCGTGCTCGCCACCGTCGGCCGCGCCCCCGCGCTCGTCGTGGCGACGCCCGGCGCCGAGCCCGTCCCCGAGGACGGCTACGCCGCGGCCGTGCTGCTCGACGGGTGGGCGCTGCTCGGCCGCCCGGACCTGCGCGCGGCGGAGGAGACGCTGCGGCGCTGGATGAACGCCGCGGCCCTGCTGCGGCCGGCGGCCGACCTCGTCGTGCTGGCGGACGCCGCGATGCCCGCCGTTCAGGCGCTGCTGCGCTGGGACCCGGTCACCTTCGCCGAGCGGGAGCTCGACGACAGGACCGAGCTCGGCTTCCCCCCCGCCGTGCGGATGGCGACGCTGACCGGGACGGGTGCGGCCGTGCGGGAGATGCTGGCGGACACCGACCTCCCCGGAGGCGCGCAGGTTCTCGGGCCCGTACCGGTGGAGGGCGGGCAGGAGCGCGCCATGATCCGCGTGCCCAGGTTCGGCGGCCCGGCGCTCGCGCGTGCGCTGAAGGGCGCCGGGGGAGTCCGGTCGGCGCGCAAGGCGGCTGACGTGGTGAGAGTGAGCATTGATCCGCTCGACCTCATCTGACCGATTCGCGATGCTGTTAGTAACCCGTTAGCGTCTCCCTGTGTCGATCGAATGGGTGAACCGGGCCATCGACGGCCTTCGCGCCTGGGGGCGCGAGAAGGACGTCGAGGTCGACGTCGACGAGGTGCGGCTGCTCTGCGACTACGCCAGCGACTATCTGGAGGTCAACGAGCTCGGCGACTTCCGGCCGGGCACGTTCGAGGAGCTGCTGCTGGAGATCTACCCGCGGAAGGTCATCGCCCCGCCGGAGAGCGCGGCGGAGACCGTCGCCGCGGCGCGCACGCTGGTCGGCTTCCTGCTGGACACAGGCGAGATCGGCAGCAAGACCGCCGCCCGGATGCTGGCGACGATCGAGGAGATCGAGCCGGAGATGCCCCGCGCGCTGGCCGACACGACGAAGTTCGGCATGGCCAAGAGCCTGTTCAGCGCGATCGGGCCCGACTCGCTGGAGCTCTCCGAGGACGGGACGCCCCAGCGGGCGTCCGGCGAGGACGCGGACGACTGCGACTGCCCCGGATGCGCGCCCCTGCCCGCCGTGCGGCTCGTGCCGCAGGAGGAGGTGGCGCGCGCCGCGCGGGAGGTGCCGCTGCTCCACGACGCCCACCGGGTGGCCGCCTGGATGGCCGAGGGGGGCCGCTCGACGACCGTCCGCAGGGCGCTGCGGGTGAGGGACGCCCGTGCGATGTCCGCGGAGCTGGGCATCGAGCGCCCGGCGCTCGCCTGGCGGCTCGCCCTGGAGCTGGGCCTGGCCCGGCTGGACGGCACGGCGGTCGTGGCGGGCGACGATTTCGGCCCGCTGGCCCTGCGCGCCGACGAGGAGGTGCTCGACCTGTGGGCGGGGACGCTGGAGTTCCTGATCGACTCGCCGGTGGCCGTCACCGGTGAGGACGTGGTCGACGACGAGATCTCCTCGATCCACGACCTGCTCTACCGCCTCCAGTCGCCCGTGCCGGTGGAGGCGTTCGCCGAGTATCTGCGGGAGGTCGCCGCGGGCCGCCAGGTGGGGCGGCTCGACGAGGCGCTCGGCGGGCTTACGTACGCGGGAACGGTCCAGAGGACCGAGGACGGCGTGTCCCTCACCCCGCACGGGCTGTGGGGGCTTCGCGAGGCGTACGCGGCGATGGGCATGGACGCCCCCCTCGCCCCGGACCTCGCGGAGGGCGACGCGAGCGGGCTGATCGCCGGCCTGATCGGCGACGGGCTCGCGGCGGAGGCGGCCGAGCGGGACATCGCCGCCTGGCTGTCCCGGCGCACCCCCGAGGAGGCCGTGGCGGAGCTGCTGACCGCCGTGGCGGGGGCGCCGGCCGAGGTGCGCGGGGTGGCCGTCACGATCGTGGACAGGCTGGGGCCGGAGGCCGCCCCCGCCGTACGGTCCTATCTCGGCGACGCGGAGCTGCGGCCGCACGTCATCCACTGGCTGTCCTCCCGGGGGCTGGACGCGCCCGCGCTGACCCCGGAGGAGGTGCTGTGGCTCAGCGTCGACATGCTGGCGCTCGCCCTTCCCGCGGCGGAGGCCGACCCGGAGGGCTTCGCGGAGAACATCGCGGCCTCCGGGCCCCCGGCTCACCTCATCGAGGACATGTGGCGGGTCGACCACCCCGATGTGGTCGAGGTTCTGGAGCTGCTCGGCGGCGCGCTCGCCGACCAGGCCGCCGCCAAGGCCGCCCGGAAAGCCGCCTTCAAGGCACGTTCGAGGGGCATCAGGTGACTGGTGTGGAGTAAGTTGCTGGAATGGCCGACAGCGACGTCCTCACATTTCCGCCGGTCGAGCTCGTCCGCGACGAGGAGCTGGTCGACGCGGTGCGCTCGGTCCCCCTCGTACGGGACGCCGAGCGCCTGGCCGGATGGACGGGTGTCCGGGAGGTCACCGAGGAGGGCCTGCTGACCGAGGCGGACGGCCTCGCCGCCGCCGCCGAGCTGGAGATCGAGGCCTCGCGGCTGCGCCTGCTGTGGGTCGTCGCGGTCAACGGCCGCCTCATCGAGGTCACGCTCGAAGGCGCCCGCCCCGGCCCAGGCACCGACGACCTGATGGACTTCTGGGACGGCGTGGTCATGGACGTGCTCGACCGCACGGAGGAGGGCCTGACGGGCTCCGCCGTCGTCGACGAGCACCTGACCGAGATCCTCGCCACCATCTACAGCGTGAAGGAGGGCATGTCGCTGGTCTCGCTGGCCGGCGGCATCCTCCAGGCCCACGAGGTCGGCTGCGAGGCCCGCCAGCCCGAGCTGCGGCGGCTGCGGATGACCCTCCCCGGCGAGCTGGCCGAGGCCATGAGGCTGCTGGAGTACTGCGGGCTGATCGAGCTTTCCGGCGACCTCGTCAGGCTCACCCCGCCCGGGGTGTGGGCCGTACGCCGCGACCTGCTCCGTGAGGGCCACGACGCGCCCTCCCTGAGCGAGGTCGCCGCGTTCGCCGAGCTGGGGGCGGCCGAGCTGATCGACGCCATGCTGTCGGGCAGGGCCTCCGCCAGCGCCGCCACCCTGTGGCTGGAGCGGCGGGTGCCCGAGGACGCGGCCCGCGAGCTCATCAAGATCGCCGCCTCCGGCAACGCGGCGCAGCGCGGCACGGCCGGGACCGTCCTGGAGGAGCTGGGCCCCGAGGCCGAGCAGGCCGTGCGCGAGGCGCTCGACGAGCCGATGATGTGGCGGTACGCCGCCGCGTGGCTGGGCGTGCGGGACCTGGAGGCCCCGGCTTTGGGCGAGGGCGACGGGGCCTGGGTGGCCGTGGACACCCTGGCGGCCCTGCTCTACATCGGCGCCCCGGTCGACTCCGTCGCGCACCTGGACATCCTGGGGGAGGACCTGATCGCGCTGGTCCCCGAGATGAGCCGGGCCGACCACCCCGACGCGCTCGCCGTGCTGGAGATGCTCGGCAGGCACCACCCCGACCCGGTGATCGCCAAGACGGCCAGAAAGACGGCGATGAAGGCCCGCTCCCGAACGTAGACTGTGGTGATCCCCTCCACGTGACGTGAACGGAGTTCCACGTTGGCCATTCAGCCGATCCGCCTGTTCGGCGACCCGGTGTTGCGCACGCCGGCGGAGCCGGTGGTCGACTTCGACAAGGAGCTGCGCAAGCTCGTCAAAGACCTGACCGACACGATGATGGACGCCCCCGGCGCGGGCCTGGCGGCTCCCCAGATCGGCGTCGGCCTGCGGGTCTTCACCTACTACGTCGACGAGCAGCTCGGGCACCTGATCAACCCCGACCTCGACCTGTCCGACGAGCTCGACGAGGAGGGGGAGGAGGGCTGCCTGTCCTTCCCCGGGCTGACCTACCCGACTCCCCGCGCCATCCGGGCCGTGGCCAAGGGCTTCGACATGTACGGCGAGCCGGTCACGCTGGAGGGCACCGACATCATGGCCCGCTGCTTCCAGCACGAGACCGACCACCTGGACGGCGTGCTGTTCATCGACCGGATGGACGTCAAGCAGCGCAAGCTCGCCATGAAGGCCATCCGGGAGGCCGAGTGGAGCGGCCTGTCGGCTCCGGCGGTCAAGCTGTCCCCGCACGCCACCCACGGGAGGGCCCTGTAGTGCGCCTGGTCTTCGCCGGCACCCCGGAAACCGCGCTCCCGTCGCTGCGCGCCCTGCTGGACTCGCCCCGGCACGAGGTGGCGGCCGTCGTCACCCGGCCCGACGCGCAGTCCGGCCGGGGGCGGAAGGTCCACCCCAGCCCGGTGGCCCAGCTCGCGGAGGAGTCCGGCATCGAGGTGCTCAGACCGGCGAAGGCCGGCGACCCGGTGTTCCTCGACCGCCTCCAGGTGATCAAGCCGGACTGCTGCCCCGTCGTGGCGTACGGGGCGCTGCTGCCGCAGGCCGCTCTGGACATCCCGCCGCAGGGGTGGATCAACCTGCACTTCTCGCTGCTACCCGCCTGGCGGGGGGCGGCGCCGGTCCAGCACGCCGTGCTGCGCGGCGACGAGATCACCGGCGCCTCGACGTTCCGCATCGTCAAGGAGCTCGACGCGGGGCCCGTCTTCGGCGTGGTCACCGAGGAGATACGCGCGGACGACACCAGCGGCACCCTGCTGGGCAGGCTCGCCGAGTCGGGGGCCGGGCTGCTTCTGGCCACCCTCGACGGCGTGGAGGACGGCACGCTGGAGGCCCGCCCGCAGCCGGCCGAGGGGGTCACCCTCGCGCCGAAGATCGAGGTCGAGGACGCCCGGGTCGACTGGACGGCCCCCGCCATGCGGGTGGACCGGCTGATCCGCGCCTGCACTCCCGCCCCCGGCGCGTGGACCGAGTTCGCCGGCCGGCGGGTCAAGCTCGGCCCGGTACGGCCGGCTCCCGAGGCCGGCGGGCTCGCCCCCGGCGAGATCGCCGCCACCAAGGGCGCCGTCCTCGTGGGCACCGGCACCCACCCGGTGGAGCTGGGCGAGGCGCAGCCGCAGGGCAAGCGGCCGATGCCGGCCGGCGACTGGGCCCGGGGCGTCCGCTTCGCCGCCGGCGACGCCTTCTCCTGACGCGCAGCGCCGTTCGTAAACCCAGGGCTCCCTCCATGGTGCCGGGTCTGCGGGGGTGCGCGGGTGGCGGCGAGGGTCACTAAGCTGGGGGACCGCGCCGGCGAGGGCGGGTACGGGTGCCCGCCGGCGAACTAGCCGAAAGCGGGACGGATGAGCAATCGGGGGGAGCGGCTCCACGGCGGGGCGGGCGGCCGGCCCGGTGGCCGTGGCGCGGGTTCTGGCGGCGCGTCGGGCGGCGGCCGTGCCGGCGGGCGGGGCGACGGGCGTCGCGGCGGAAGCCAGCGCGGCGGCCAGGGTGGCCCGGGCCAGGGTGGACAGGGCGGCCGGGGCAGGCCCACGCGCGATGAGGCGCGCAACGCCGCCTACGACCTGATGAGGGCCGTCGACGAGCGCGACGCGTACGCGAACCTGCTGATGCCGACGCTGCTGCGCCAGCGCGGGATCGCGGGCCGGGACGCCGCGCTCGCCACCGAGCTCGCCTACGGCACGCTGCGCGGGCTCGGCACCTACGACGAGATCATCGCCGCCTGCAGCGACCGCCCGCCCGAGGAGGTGGACCCGCCGCTGCTCGACGCGATCCGGCTCGGCGTCCACCAGCTCCTGCGCACGCGCATCCCCCCGCACGCGGCGGTCAGCGCCACCATCGACCTCGTACGGCTCCGCGTGGGCCCCGGCCCCTCCCGTTACGCCAACGCCGTGCTCCGCAAGATCGCCGGCCGGACGGTGGAGGAGTGGCTGCCCATCGTCGCCCCGCCCCGGGACGAGGACCCGGTGGGCAACCTCTCCGTCTCCTACAGCCACCCGCGCTGGATCGTCAGCGCCCTGCGCGACGCGCTCGGCGGCGACTGGGACGAGACCGCCGCCCTTCTCGAAGCCGACAACGAGCGGCCTCGGGTGGCCCTGGTCGCCCGGCCCGGCCGCGCCTCGGTCGAGGAGCTCGTCGAGGCGGGCGCCGAGCGGGCCTCCTACTCGCCGTACGCGGCCTACCTGACCGAGGGGGACCCCGGGGCCCTGCGCGCCGTCGGCGAGGCGAGGGCCGCCGTTCAGGACGAGGCGAGCCAGCTCGTCGCGCTCGCCCTGACCCGCGTGCCGCTGGCCGGGGACGGCCGCTGGCTGGACATGTGCGCCGGTCCGGGAGGCAAGGCGGGCCTGCTCGACGCGCTCGCCGTCCAGGCGGGTGCCCACCTGCTCGCGTCCGATCTGCAGTACCACCGCGCCCGGCTGGTCTGGGGGGCCACCAAGGAGGCCGCCGTGGTGACGGCGGACGCGACCGAGCCGCCGTGGCGGCCCGGCGTCTTCGACCGGGTGATGCTCGACGCTCCCTGCACGGGCCTCGGCGCCCTGCGCAGGCGTCCCGAGGCGCGCTGGCGGCGCGACCCCCGCAGCGTCCCGGAGCTGGCCGCGCTGCAGCGCCGGTTGCTCGACTCGGCGCTGGAGGCCGTACGGCCCGGCGGCGTCGTCGCGTACGTGACCTGCTCGCCGCACCTGGCAGAGACCCGGGCCGTGGTGGACGACGTGGTGAGTCGCGGGGCCGGTGACGAGGCGATCAGGGCCGAGGCGCTGGACGCCCGCGAGTACCTGCCCGAGGTGCCGGGGCTGGGGGACGGCCCCTACGCCCAGTTCTGGCCGCACCGGCACGGCACCGACGCCATGTTCCTCTCCCTGCTGCGCCGCCTCTGACCGGTCCGGGGCCGGTCCGGGGCCGGTCAGGGCCGGGTCAGGTCCGGGCCGGACGGCGGCCGATCGGTGAATAGACTGCTGGCACTATGGCCGTACAGATCTCGCCCAGCATCCTGTCCGCCGACTTCGCCCGCCTCGCCGACGAGGCCGCCCGGGTGGAGGGGGTCGCCGACTGGCTCCACGTCGACGTCATGGACTACCACTTCGTGCCGAACCTGACCCTCGGCCTGCCGGTCGTGGAGTCGCTGCTCAAGACGACCACCACGCCCGTCGACTGCCACCTCATGATCGCCGATCCGGACCGCTGGGCCCCTGGGTACGCCGAGGCCGGCGCGGCCAGCGTGACGATCCACGCGGAGGCGGCCAAGGCCGCCGTCCGGACGCTGCGGGCCATCCGCGCGGCGGGAGCGCGGGCGGGCCTGGCGCTGAACCCGGCCACCGCGGTGGAGGGCTACGAGGACCTGCTGCCCGAGATCGACATGCTGCTCGTCATGACCGTCGAGCCCGGGTTCGGCGGCCAGCGCTTCCTCGACATGGTGCTGCCGAAGGTGAGCCGGGCACGCGGTCTGATCGAGAAGCACGGCGGCGAGATCTGGCTCCAGGTCGACGGCGGCGTGTCCGCGGAGACCATCGAGCGCTGCGCCGAGGCGGGGGCCGACGTGTTCGTCGCGGGCAACGCCGTCTACGGGGCCGACGACCCCGCCAAGGCCGTGCGCGAGCTGCGCGCTCTGGCAGAGCGGACCGGAAGCGGGCCTTCAGTCTGATCAGCGAGCGGACCACGGCATCGCGCCACGGGTTGGCGTGGGACGCGACAGGAAGAGCGGCGAGGCCGGGTGCGCGTGCCGCCCCGGGAGACGACGCCGGCCGTCAGCCGCCGGAGGCGCGTTCGTACGCCTTCGGATCCTGCCGCCGCCAGTCCTGGTAGCCGGCGCCCAACGCGCCGGAGCCGCCGACGTACAGGGAGCGGTACCGGCTGGTCCTCGTGCCCCACTTGCCGCCGTCGTCGTCCAGGAGAAGCGCGCTCACGCGGAACGGCCGGCCCCGGTCGTCCACAGGCAGCGTCTCCTGCACTCCGCCGGTCAGCGTCTGCACGGTGAGGGTGAACTCGCAGTAGTGCGCGTCGGTCCTGGCCACCATCTCCAGCACCACGTCCTCCCCGCGGTCCAGCGAGATCGTCTTCGACCGGAAGTAGTCGCCCTTCCAGCCGCCGTGCGCGACCAGCCGGGCCGCCGGGTCGGGCGAGTCGAGGTCGAAGCCGATGCGGATGCTCGGTTCGTCGCCCCCCGGCGGGTTGAAGAACAAGGCGCCGTCGAGCGGCCGGGTGCAGCGGGGCTCGGCCCGGATGCCCGTCACGCGGACCCGCTCGTCCCGGTTGCCCCGCAGGACGATCTTGGCGTACGTCCGCAGAGGGTCGACGGCCCCCTGGCGGCGGAACCAGGCGGCCTCACTCCTGGACCACATGGGTCTGCGGTTCAGATCGGCGAGCGCCGCCGCGGACAGGGACGCCGGGTCCGCCAGCAGCCACGTGTCCCCCTGGACGCCGTACACCCTCTCCGGCTCGACCATGTCCACCAGCACCGCGGGCGACCGGGACGCGCTCGCCCGCGGCGACGGGGAGACCCGCGAGGAGACGGGAGGGGAGACCGCGGGGGAGGGGCCGCTCGCGCGTGCCGTGGGACCGGCGCCGGGTGCCGCCGCGGGAGTGAGCGAGGTCTGGATCATCCACGTCAGCACCCCCACGAGGACGGGGGTGGCGACCGCGCCGCCGATCCATCTCGCCACCGGCCGCTGCCACCAGCGAAGCGGACGCCGATCCCGTCGCGTGCGCCGCGCCGTCACGGATCGCGGTCGTGGAGTCCTCACGGTCAGTGAAGACGCGCGGAAGGATCGCCGGGATTACCCCCGGAGGCGTCACCCGCCGGATGTGGGTCAGGCCAGCGCGGGGTCGAGCACGACGTCCTCGCCCTGCACCGTCGGCGCCTCGGGGAAGTGGCAGGCGGTCAGGTGACCCTCGCGGTTGCCGCTCAGCCGGACCAGCGGCGGCACCTCCGTGGCGCACTTGTCCTGGGCCTTCCAGCAGCGCGTCCTGAACCGGCAGCCCGACGGCGGGTCGATGGGGGAGGGGACGTCGCCGGCGAGGCGGATCCGCTCCCTCGGCTCGCTCATCAGGTCCGGGTCCGGCACGGCGGACAGCAGGGCGTGCGTGTACGGATGCCGGGGCCGCTCGTAGATCGACTGCCGGTCGCCGACCTCCACGATCTTGCCGAGGTACATCACCGCGACCCGCTCGGAGAAGTGCCGGACCACGGCGAGGTCGTGGGCGATGAACAGGAACGCGATGCCGAGGTCGCGCTGGAGCTGCTGCAGCAGGTTGACCACCTGCGCCTGGATCGACACGTCGAGCGCCGACACCGGCTCGTCCGCGATGATCAGCTTGGGGTTGAGGGCCAGCGCGCGGGCGACGCCGATGCGCTGGCGCTGCCCTCCGGAGAACTCGTGGGGGAAGCGGTTGTAGTGCTCCGGGTTGAGCCCGACGATCTCCAGAAGCTCCTGCGCCCGCTTCTTGTAGCCGCCCGGCGGGTCGATGCCGTTGATCTGCATCGGGCCGCGGATGATCGTGCCGACCGTCTGGCGGGGGTTGAGCGAGCTGTACGGATCCTGGAAGATCATCTGGATCTCCGGCCGGATGGGCTTGAGCTCGCGCCGGGAGCTGTGACTGATGTCACGCCCCTGGTAGAGGATCTTGCCGGAGGTGGGCTCCAGCAGCCGGGCGGCGAGGCGGCCGGTGGTCGACTTGCCGCACCCCGACTCGCCGACGAGGCCGACCGTCTCGCCCTCGCCGACCGACAGGTCGATCCCGTCCACCGCGTGGACGCTGCCGACCTGGTGCTTGATGAGCGCGCCGCCCCGGACGGGGAAGTGCTTGACCAGGCCCTGGAGCTCCAGCAGGCTCTCGTTCATGCGCGTTCCTTGATCTGGGTACGGAGGTCCTTCTTCTGCTCAAGGGTGAGGTAGCAGGCGTCGCCGTGACCGGTCTCCGGGGAGACGTCCGGACGCTGGTGGAAGCACAGCTGTGGCCCTGCCAGCTCGGGATAGTCGCACCGGGGGTGGAACGGGCAGCCGGACGGCGGGTTGAGCAGACTCGGGGGAGTGCCGCGTACGGGCTTCAGCGGGACGTTCACGTCGGCGGTCAGCCGGGGCATCGACGAGAGCAGGCCCCAGGTGTAGGGGTGGCGCGGCTCCCGGAGCACCTCGCGCACGGTCCCGCGCTCGACCGCCCGGCCCGCGTACATCACCAGGACGTCGTCGGCCGTGTTGGCGACCACGCCGAGATCGTGGGTGATCAGGATGATGGCGGTGCCGAACTGCTGCTGCAGGTCCTTGAGCAGGTCGAGGATCTGCGCCTGCACGGTGACGTCCAGTGCGGTCGTCGGCTCGTCGGCGATCAGCAGATCGGGGTCGCAGACCAGCGCCATCGCGATCATGGCGCGCTGCCGCATGCCGCCCGAGAACTCGTGCGGATAGCTGTCCACCCGCCGCTCCGGCTGGGGGATGCCGACGCGCTTGAGCATCTCGACGGCCCGGTCCCGGGCCTCCTTCTTGCTCGCGCCCTTGTGCTTGCGGTACACCTCGGAGATCTGCCTGCCGATGGTGTGGAAGGGGGACAGCGAGGTCAGCGGGTCCTGGAAGATCATGGCGACGCGGTCGCCGCGTAGCTTCTCCATCGCGGACTGGTCGGCCGAGATCAGCTCCTTGTCCTCCAGCCAGATCTCGCCCCCGATCTTCGTGTGCACGGGGTCGTGCAGGCCGAGGATCGTGAGGTTGGTGACCGACTTGCCCGACCCCGACTCACCCACGATGCCGAGCGTGGTGCCCTTCTCCAGATCGAAGGACAGGCCGTCGACGGCGTGGACGACGCCGTCCTCGGTGCCGAACTCGACGGTGAGGTCGCGGACGGACAGGAACGGCCCGGGGCCGCGCGAGGTCCCCGGCTCGCCGCTCCACGACACGGTGGTCACTGACTGCTCCTGTTCCCCGCCCCCGCGGGCGCGGAGGCGTGTTCTGTACGGATCGACTGCGGGCGGGCCCGGCGGCTCATCCCAGTCGGACGCGCGGGTCGATGAACGCGTAGAGCACGTCCACGAAGATGTTGAGCAGGACGATCGCGGCCGCGCCCACGATGGTCACGCCGAGCAGCATCGGCAGGTCGGTGTTCTGCACGGCCCGTACGGCGAGTTCGCCGATGCCGTGGAGGCTGAACGTCTGCTCGGTGATGATCGCTCCGCCGAGCAGGGTGGCGAGGTCCACGCCGAAGATGGTGAGGATGGGGATCATCGCCCCGCGCCAGGCGAACCGGAAGAACACCGACCGGCCCGACATGCCCTTGGCCCGGGCGGTGCGCACGTAGTCCTCGGCGAGCTGCTCCACCATCTGCGAGCGGGTCATGCGGGTGTAGTTGGCGGTGAAGATGATCGACAGCACCACCCACGGGAGCAGCAGGTGGGTGAACCAGCTCAGCGGCTCCTCGGTGAACGGCACGTAGGACGGGCGTGGTATCAGCCCGAGCGTGTCGACGAGGTAGAAGGCGAGCAGCGGGCCCACGAAGTAGATCTGCAGCGAGGCCCCGATGACCGACGAGCTGCTGGCGATCTTGTCGATCGGCCGGCCGGCCTTCCACGCGGCGAGCATGCCGGTCAGGATGCCGAAGGACAAGATGACCACCGACGCCCCGATGGTGAGCGACAGCGTCACCGGGAACCGGTCGACGATGGCGCCGAACACCGGCTCCTGGGTGGCGAAGGAGTAGCCCAGGCAGGGGGCGGGGCATTCGCCGAACTGGACGAACTCCCGGCCCGTGAAGATGCCGGCCAGCCAGTGCCAGTACTGCACGAACAGCGGCTCGTCCATGCCCAGGTTGTGCCGGATCAGCGCGAGCGTCTCCGGGCGGCAGATCTTGCCGCAGAAGGCTCGGGCGGGGTCCCGGGGGACGGCATAGAAGAGATAGAACGTGACGGCACTGATGATCAGAAGGATCACGAGTGCGCCGAGCACGCGGCGTAGCAGAAAGCTGGTCATGATCTCGCACTTGCTCCTGCGTGGGCTGAACTTGCCGGGGGCCGCCGCCCCACCGAGGTGGGAGCGGCGGCCCGGATGAGAGCTACTTGACCCAGATGTCGAGGGCCGACTGCTCGCCCTGGATCGGGTCGAACTTCACGCCGCCGAGGCCGGAGCCGTAGAGGCCGAAGTACGTCTGGTAGTGCTCGGGCACGATCGCCGCCTGGTCCATGATCTGCCGGTCGATCGCCGCCCACGCCTTGCCCGCTTCGGCGGCGTCGGTGATGGTGTTGGCCTTGTCGATGGCGTCGTTGATCTCGGGGACGTTCAGGTGGCTGTAGTTCGCCGCGCCGTCCGCGATCTGGCGGCCGTCGAACTGCGGCTGGATCGCGGTCGAGCCGGTCGGCCAGTCGGCCGCCCAGCCGCCCCAGTAGATGTCGTACTTGTTGTCCACCTGGCCGATGGCGTCGTAGAACGTCGTCGGGTTGAGCGGCTTGGCCACCACCTTGAAGCCGGCCTTGGTGAGCGCCTCCTTGATGGCGATCGTGACCTTCTCCTGGACCGGCGTCTGGTTGTAGGCGTAGACGACGGTCGGGTTCGGGGTGCCCGACTTGGCCAGCAGCGCCTTGGCCGCCTCCGGGTCGCCCTGCGGCGTCTTGAGCTTGCCGTACAGGTCGAAGGCCTCGTAACCGAGGACGGTCGGGCTCATGACGGTCGTCGCGATCTTACCGGCGCCGAGCTCGCCGCCCTGGAGCTGCTGGACCTGCTGGGACGGCCACGCGGTGCTGATCGCCTTGCGGACGTTGACGTCGGTGACCCGCTTGGTGTTGATGTTGTAGAAGGTGGTGAACGGCGTCAGGCCCTGCAGCGACCGCTTCATCGCCTCCGGGTTGTTCAGCACCTCCTGGATGCGCTCGGGCGCCACCGGGTTGTGGAACGTGAACGCCTGCTTGTCGCCGCCGGCGTCGGCCAGGAAGCGCTCGGTGGTCTGCTGGGACTGCAGGCCGAACTCCATGTGGAACTTGTCCGGGTACGCGTGCCGGATCGGGTCGGTGGCCTTGTCCCAGTTCGGGTTGCGCTCCAGGTCCAGCGACTTGTCGGTGACGTGGCTGACGATCTGGTACGGCCCCGAGGAGAACGGCTGCTTGTCGTACTTCTGCTTGGTGTCGTGCGCCTTCGGCACCGCGCCGTAGCCGGTCATGGCCACGGTGAAGTTGAAGTCCGGGTGCGCCGCGTTGAGGTGGAAGATCACCGTCTTGTCGTCCGGAGTCTCGATGGTGTCGAGCTCCTTGCCGTCGTACGGGCCCTTGTACTGGTCGCGGTACGGCTTGGCGGCGTCCGGGACCAGCCACGCCTGGGCGTACGTCGGGCCCTCGGTGATGAAGTCGGCGTACAGGCGCTCGAAGCTGTACTTGACGTCGGCGGCGGTGATCGGCGCGCCGTCCTGCCACTTCAGGCCGTCCTTCAGCGTGAACTTCCAGGTCTTGCCGCCGTCGGTGGTCGAGCCCGTGTCCGTGGCGAGGTCGCCGACGAGCTTGATGCCCGAGTCGTCCTTCTTGTAATTGGTGAGCTGGCGCGTGAACAGCGCCGACACCGAGGCGTTGTAGTTGAGGTAGACCCGCCCCGGGTCAAGGTGGCTGAAGTCGTCGCGGTCGATCATGTTGACCGTGCCGCCCGGCTTGGCGCCTGGGACCTCGGGGGCCGGGCCGGTGGAGTCCTGGGCCGTGCCGACCGTGATCGCGCTGACCGCCTTGTTGTCCACGGGCTTCTGCGAGGTGGCCGTCTCGCCCTGGGGGGCGCCGCCGCCTCCGCCCTTGGCGCAGCCGGCCAGGGCCAGCGCTCCCACCGCCAGTACGGCGGTGAACGAGGCGAATCGCCTGTTATGCGATCTCATGTGGTCCTTCCTATGGGGGTCAGCGCTTCGTCTTGGGGTCGAAGGCGTCGCGAATCGAGTCCCCGAGCAGGTTGAAGGCGATCACGAAGATCAACATCGACACGCCGGGGAACAGGAGATAAGTCACATCGGAGTGGTAGACCTGGGCGCCGACCTGGAACATCCGGCCCCAGTCGGGGGTCGGCTCGGTCATGCCGACGCCCAGGAAGCCCAGGCCCGCCTCGGCGCCCACGTACAGCGGCAGCGCGAGCGTGGCCTGGATGATGATCGGGGTCCACAGGTTGGGCAGCAGCTCCTTGAAGATGACGCGGCCGGGTGAGGCCCCCGTCACCTTCGCCGCCTCGATGAACTCGCGGGTCCGCAGGGACAGCACCTGCGCGCGCAGCAGCCGGGCGATCGTCGCCCAGCCGAGCACGGTGAGCACGAGGCAGATGGAGGCGTACCTCAGCCAGATGGGCGTCTCCTCCTCGGGCAGCACGATGGCCGCCTCGACGACGGGCAGGAAGACGATCAGGAACAGCTGGGAGGGGAAGGCGAGCAGCGTGTCGATGACGCGGCCGATCAGGTAGTCGGTCTTGCCGCCGAGGTAGCCGGAGGTGATGCCCGCCGTGACACCGATGATCGTGGACAGCACGGTCACGATGACGGCGATGCTCAGCGACGTCCTGATGCCGTACACGAGCTGGGTGAACACGTCACGGCCCAGGCCGGGTTCCAGCCCGAACCAGAAGTCGCCGCTGATCCCGCCGTTGGGCGCGATCGGGTAGCCGTAGGGGTTGAGCAGGCCCGGCTGGTTCTGGCCGTACGTGGTGTACGGGTCCTTGCCGTAGAGCGCGGCGATGACCGGGGCCAGGAGCGCCACCAGGAAGAACGCGAGCACGATGATGGCCGACACGACGCCGGTCCTGTCGCGCCGGAAGCGGCGCCACATGAGCTGGCCCGGCGAGCGGCCGACGATGGCGGGACCCGATCCGGCAGGGCTCGCGGCGTCAGGGGCGTCCGCGGCGATGTCGGTCGTGGTCGAGGAGGGGAACGTCATGGTGCGGTGCTCCCGGATGGACCAATAACGATCGGAGGAGATCCGACTATAGGGAACCCTGGCAAGTAACTTCGCAGGGGTCAATCACTTCCGTGAGGGATCGGTGTTCTTGCTTGCTTCGTTGTGCAAAGTAAATCACCTCGTGTCCGCAACATCGTTGACCTTGCGGTTTGCGTAGAGAGACACTCCATATTACATAAAGGGTTTTGTGTCTTGATTTTGTGACACAACCCTTACAGTGCCCGGACATTTCGGTCGGATGTTGCCGATCATTGCCGCGCATTTAGCGATCTTCATCCATGTCGGGTGATCTCCGCAATCCCGCCCTTCGGTCACCACCCGGGGCATGGCACACTGGTGGGGACAGAGCACGCGTGCTCCGGGGTCGGTGTAATTCCGAACCGGCGGTGACGCCCCTGCGGGGGCGGCAGTCCGCGACCCGGCCGAAGCCATCGGCCGGTGGACCTGGTGTGATTCCAGGACCGACGGTGAAAGTCCGGATGGGAGGCAGCGCGCGAGCGGGCGACCGTGCCGTTGGGCACCGGTCCGCCCGTTGACGTGATGCGACGCCGCATCCGCACACCCCCGGGGCCCGTCTCACCGCACAGGCGAGAGGAAGACCGGGGTGACCTCGCGGGACATCCTTCACATGCGGCGCGCGGTCGGGCTGGCGGCCCGCGGCCAGGGCGGCACCAGCCCCAACCCCGTCGTCGGATGCGTGGTCCTCGACTCCTCGGGCGACGTGGCCGGAGAGGGCTTCCACGAGTACGCCGGCGGTCCCCACGCCGAGGTCGCGGCCCTGCGCGAGGCCGGGGAGCGGGCCCGGGGCGGCACGGCGTACGTGACGCTCGAACCCTGCGACCACACGGGGAGGACCGGCCCCTGCACCGGCGCGCTCCTCGACGCGGGGGTGGCCCGGGTCGTGGTCGCCGTCACCGATCCCAACCCCGTCGCGGCAGGCGGCCTCGACACGCTCCGGCGGCACGGCGTCG
The DNA here is from genome assembly GCF_040802045.1 of Microbispora sp. NPDC049125. Lineage (NCBI taxonomy): Bacteria > Bacillati > Actinomycetota > Actinomycetes > Streptosporangiales > Streptosporangiaceae > Microbispora > Microbispora sp. NPDC049125. Next base: position 278,362 of record NZ_JBEZDW010000003.1, read on the forward strand.
AGGTGGACACCGGTGTGCTGGCGGAGGAGGCCGAGCGGGTCAACGCCGCGTGGCTCACCTTCATCAGGCGCGGCCGGCCGTACGTGACCTGGAAGTTCGCCGCGACGCTCGACGGCAGGTCGGCCGCGGCCGACGGCACCAGCCAGTGGATCACCTCCCCGGAGGCGCGGGCCGACGCGCACCGCCTCAGGGCGGAGAGCGACGCCGTGCTGGCCGGCGTCGGCACCGTCCTGGCCGACGACCCCCGGCTCACCGCACGCGCCGCCGCGCCGCGACGGGCCAGGCCCGTGCTGCGCGTCGTCGCCGACTCCGCCGCCCGGACCCCCGCGTCGGCCCGTGTCCTGGACGGCGAGGCCCCCTCGCTCGTCGCCGTCGCCGACGACGCCGCCGTGCCCCCTCATCTCGCCGGCGCCGTACGGCTCCCGCGGGCCGGCGGCGGAATAGATCTCCACGCACTCATGGCTGAGCTGCGCGGGAGGCAGATCGTGAGCGTGCTGCTGGAAGGCGGCCCCACCCTCGCGGGCTCGTTCTTGCGGGAGGGCCTGGTCGACCGGGTCGTGGGCTTTCTCGCTCCGGCGTTGCTGGGCGCGGGGGCCGCGGCGCTCGGGCCCGCCGGAGTGCCGACGATCGGCGACATCCACCGCCTCGAATTCGAAGAAGTCACCCCTGTCGGGCCGGACCTGCGAGTCGTCCTCCGCCCGCTACCCCCGAAGGAGAGCTGAGATGTTCACGGGAATAGTGGAGGAGCTCGGCGAGGTCGTCGCCGTCGAGCCCCTCGGGCGGGCGGCGCGCCTCACCGTCCGCGGCAAGACGGTCACCGGTGACGCCGGCCACGGCGACTCGATCGCCGTCAACGGCGTCTGCCTCACGGTGGCGGGCATCGACGGGGAGGCCTTCACGGCCGACGTGATGAAGGAGACCCTCGACCGCTCGTCGCTGGGCGCGCTCCTCCCCGGCTCCCGGGTCAACCTGGAGCGTGCCGTACGGGCCGACCAGCGGCTCGGCGGGCACATCATGCAGGGGCACGTGGACGGCACCGGCACGGTGCTGTCCCGCGAGCCCGGCGAGCACTGGGAGGTGGTGCGGATCTCGCTCCCGGCCGGCCTCGCCAGGTACGTCGTGGAGAAGGGGTCGATCGCGGTCGACGGCGTCAGCCTCACCGTGGTCGGCGTGGACGGCGAGTCCTTCTCCGTCAGCCTCATCCCCACCACGCTGGAGCTCACCACCCTCGGCCGCAAGGGGCCCGGCGACCCGGTCAACCTCGAGGTCGACGTGATCGCCAAGTACGTGGAGAAGCTCCTCCCCGGGGCCCGCTCATGAGCTGGACGGACGCGGGGTTCGACGTGCTGGGCCAGCACGTGCTCTGGACCGACCTGGTGGGCAACGTCTGCGCGCTGAGCACGGTCTGGCTGGCGATCAGGAAGACCATCTGGACGTGGCCGGTGCAGCTGGTCGGCTCCGTGCTCCTGTTCGCCGCCTCGATCAGCGCGCACATCACGGGCAACGCGCTCAAGCAGGCCATGTTCGGCCTGCTGGCCGTCTACGGCTGGGTGAAGTGGTCGCGCGGCCTGCGCGACGGCGCCGGGTTGCGGATCCGCTCCGCGACCGCCCGGCAGCGGACGTGGCTGGTCGTGGCGACGGTCGCCGGCACGGCCCTGGTGGCGCTGCTGTTCACGTTCCTCAACGCCCGGGGCCTGAACATCTCCTGGGCCCCCTGGCCGGACGCCTACATCTTCGTGGGCAGCGCGGTGGCCACCTGGGCGCAGGGCAGGGCCCTCGTCGACTTCTGGGTGGTCTGGGTGGCCGTGGACCTCGTCGGGGTGCCGCTGGCCTTCACGTCCGGCCTGGTGGTCTCCGGCCTCGTCTACGGATTGTTCTTCGTGATGGTGTGCATCGGATTCCGTGACTGGCTGCGCCAGTCGCGCACGTTGGAGGCGGTGACCGTATGACCGGCATCAGGCTCGACCCGGTCGAGCGGGCCATCGCCGACATCCGCGACGGCAGGGCCGTCGTGGTCGTCGACGACGAGAACCGGGAGAACGAGGGCGACCTCATCTTCGCGGCCGCCAGGGCCACCCCCGAGCTGCTCGCCTTCATGATCCGTCACACCAGCGGCGTCATCTGCGTCGGGATGGAGGGCCCCGCCCTCGACCGGCTCGGCCTGCCGCTCATGGTCCAGGAGAACAAGGAGCGCCTGCGCACGGCGTACACGATCAGCGTCGACGCCCGCGACGGGGTGACCACCGGCATCTCGGCGGCCGACCGGGCCAGGACGATCCGCACCTTGTGCGACTCGGCCACCGAGCCGTTCGAGCTGGTCCGTCCCGGGCACGTCTTCCCGCTGCGATACCGGGAGGGCGGGGTGCTCGCGCGGCGGGGGCACACCGAGGCGTCCGTCGACCTCGCCCGCCTGGCCGGGCTGACCCCGGCGGGAGGGCTCGCGGAGATCGTGAACGACGACGGCACCATGGCGCGGCTGCCCCGGCTGCGCGAGTTCGCCGACGAGCACGACCTCGCGCTGATCTCGATCGAGCAGCTCGTCGAGTGGCGGCGCAGGTCCGAGACGATGGTGACCCGGGTGGCCGAGACCCGCATCCCCAACCGGTACGGCATGTGGCGGGCCTACGGCTACGCCAGCGCGCTCGACGGGGGCGAGCATCTCGCTCTGGTCTACGGCGACCTGGCCGACGGCGAGGGCGTGCTGGTCCGGGCGCACTCGGAGTGCCTCACCGGCGACGTGCTCGGCTCGCTGCGGTGCGACTGCGGGGTGCAGCTCGACGCGGCCATGCGGGCCGTGGCCGAGGAGGGCCGGGGGGTCATCGTGTACCTGCGCGGCCACGAGGGCCGGGGCATCGGCCTGCTGGCCAAGCTGAGGGCCTACGGCCTGCAGGACAACGGCAGCGACACCGTCGACGCCAACGTCGAGCTGGGGCTCCCGGTGGACGCCCGTGAGTTCTCCAACGCCGGGCAGATGCTCGCCGACCTCGGCGTGAAGTCGGTCCGCCTGCTGACCAACAACCCGGCGAAGGTGCGCGGCATGGACGGCTACGGGATCAAGGTGCTCGGCCGTGAGCCCATGCCGGTCACGATGAACCCGTACAACGAGAAGTACCTGACGGCCAAGCGCGACCGCCTCGGCCACGACATTCCAGTGGAGGAGGACCGATGAGCGGTGACGGACGTCCGGACGCCCCGGCGGTGGACGCGAGCGGGCTGACCGTCGGCATCGTCGCGGCGCGGTGGCACGAGAAGATCACCGACCAGCTCCTCGCCAGAGCCGCGCGGGCGGCGGAGGACAGCGGCGCGGCCGTCGTCACGGTCAGGGTGGCGGGGTCGCTGGAGATCCCCGTGGTGGCCCAGGCGCTGGCGCGCCGGTGCGACGCGGTGGTCGCCCTCGGGGCGGTGATCCGCGGCGACACCGCGCACTTCGACTACGTGTGCGACTCGGTCACGTCGGGGCTGACCAGAGTGTCCCTGGACGAGCGCACCCCGGTGGGCAACGGGGTCCTCACCTGTGACACCCTTGATCAGGCGGTCGAGCGGTCCGGCGTGCCGGGCAGCAAGGAGGACAAGGGATACGAGGCCACCGTCGCCGCCCTGGAGACCGCCCTCGTCCTCCGCGGCCTCGCCACCTGACCGGGCTCACGGCGGGTGGGCCCGGCCGCCGTCCCGGCGACGCATTCGAGCGGGAAGACTCCATTGGTGATCATCAAGACTCCGGCGCGGCGCCTCCAAGCCGGCTCCGCGCCCGATCGCGGGGCGAGCCGCCATGCCTGACGGCAAGGCGCCCCCGCTGCCGGTGACCTGGCGTCCCCGCCGTGCCAGGGTCATCGCGTACGGCCTGGCGGGCGTCATGGTCGCCGGGTCGGTGCTCCTGGCGGTCATCATGCCCGAACAGTTCAAGCTGCCCGACCGGCTCGCGCTGGTGGTCTTCGGCGTGCTGGTCGCGGCCATCCTGCACCTGCTCGGCCGGCTGCGGGTGCACGCCGACGACCGGGGGCTCACGGTGGTCAACGCCCTGCGCGTGCACCGCTTCGAATGGGCCGAGGTGCTCGACGTGACCATGGTCGAGGGCGACCCGTGGCCCAAGCTCGACCTGGCCAACGGGCTCACCCTGGGCGTGATGGGCATCCAGAGCACCGAGCGGGAGCGCTCCCGCCAGGCCCTGTCGGAGCTGAGCGCGCTCATCCGCGAGCGCGGCGAGGCCCCCGACCGGGCGTGAGGTCAGGTCAGGCCCGCCCAGCCGCGCAGCGCCGCCGTCGCGGTGCGGCGGTCCCGGGAGGACAGGGTCGCGATCTCCGTGCTGTGGTTGCCGGTCGTGGCGGTGAACACGTACGTGTCCGCGGCCTCGGGCGTGAACCGCTCGGCGCTCCACGGGTCGCGCCCGCCGTAGACGAACATCATCTGGGTCGCCTCGTTCGTCACCCACCTGTCGACGTCCCGCATGGCGGCGCCGTCGTAGGAGGAGCGCAGCGACGCGGGCAGCATCGAGTTCGGCTGGTAGAGCCCGGGGTGCCGCGTCAGGCCCTTCAGGTGGGCGAAGCGCGGTGACGCCCAGCCGAGCTGCCTGGCCGCCTGGTAGTAGTACCCGACATACGGCCGCACGCCCTGGTCGGTGTACTGGCTCCAGTCCTGGATCCGGCCGACCCAGTCGAAGATCGCCTTGTCGGACGCGCTCCGGCGCGGGATCGAGCCGCACTCCTCCGCGCCGAAGTACTGCCAGAACGTCCAGACCGAGTCGAGCACGCTCATCTCGAACGAGCGGTCGGCCGAGCCGAGGTACCGGCCGAAGGTGAAGTGCTTGCGCTTGGCGTAGGCCCTGAGACGGGGAACCAGCCGGGTGCGCCGCTTCAGCGCCTCCCGCTGCGCCGTTCGCAGCGCCGCCCGGCAGGACGGCGTGCCGACGGTGGCGAAGAACCGCTCGTACGCGCCGTCCTCGCCGTTCACCGCGTCGTTCGGCGCGACGTACGCCACCACCCCGTCGAGGTCGTCCGGGTAGAACCGGCGGTGGTAGACGGCCGTCATGCCGCCCTTGCTGCCGCCGGTGGCGATCCACGCCCCGCCGTAGACCGGCGTGAGCGCCTCGACGATCGCGTGCTCGTCGCTCGCCTCCTGCCAGATGTCGAGCTTCGACCAGTCCTTCCTCTCGGGGAACGACGTGCCGAAGAAGCGGTGCTCGACGGAGAGCTGGTTGGCCGACAGGATCGCCGCCGGCTCGCTGAGCGACGGGTGCCCGGACTCGCCGTACCCGCCGGTGTACATCACCATCGGCGCCTTCGCCGACCGGTGCTGCAGGACGAGCCGCTGCTTGAACGTCCCCTTGGCCGGGTTCCGGTGATCTATCGGCTGGGTGATCGTCAGCGTGTAGTCCGTGTAGCCGCCCTCACGCTTCTTCGACACGACCTTCAGGCCGGGGACGGCCTTGAGCCGGGATCCGATGTCGTCCCCCCGCGCCGTCCCCGCCTGGCCGGAAGCGGCCGCCGCGGCGGCCGGAAGGACGGCCGGGGGAGCGGCCGCGGGGATGACGAGCGCGGCCGCCGCCAGGACCGGCGGCAGCGCCGTCCGCGCCACCCGCACCGTCCGTGACAGGCGTGGGCTGCGTGCTCTGGGGCGTGGCGGCACGCCGGTACCTCCCGGGCCGACAGTGATCCGGAAGACTGTGCCGTATCACCAGATGTCACGGCAAGTCCGGGCGGACCGGAGTTATCGGACCGTGCTGGGCGCCCGCTCTCTCAGGCGCTGAGCCGTACGGGCGGGACGGTCCCGAGCAGGCCGCGGCGGCGCAGCTCGGGCAGCACGCCCTCGCCGAACCAGTAGGCCTCCTCCAGGTGCGGGTAGCCGGACAGGACGAACTCCTCGATGCCGAGCGAGGCGTACTCCTCGATCAGGCCGGCGACCTCGGCGTGGCTGCCGACCAGCGCCGTCCCGGCGCCGCCGCGGACCAGGCCGACGCCCGACCACAGGCCCGGGTAGATCTCCAGGTCCCGCGCCGCGCCGCCGCGGAAGCCCTCGTGCAGTGCGAGCATCCGCTTCTGCCCGACCGACTCGCTGCGGCCGAGGATCGCCCGGGCGGACTCGATGTCCTTGGGGTCGATCCGGGCGAGCAGCCGCTCCGCCTCCGCCCACGCCTCCTCGGAGGTGTCCCGTGTGATCACGTGCAGCCGGATGCCGAAGCGCAGCGACCGGCCCTCGGCCGCCGCCAGGCCGCGGATCCAGTCGAGCTTCGCCGCCACCTGCGACGGCGGCTCGCCCCAGGTGAGGTAGACGTTCACGTGCCGCGCCGCGACAGGGCCGGCGGCGGCCGACGAGCCGCCGAAGTAGAGCTCCGGCACAGGGGAGGGCCGCTCGGCGACCATGGCCCCCTCGACCTGGTAGTGCTCCCCGGAGAAGTCGAACGGCCCGTCCCAGGCGCCCCGGACGACCGAGAGGAACTCGTCGGTGCGCGCGTACCTCTCGTCCTTGGACAGGTGGTCGCCGAACCGCTTCTGCTCGGTCGCCTCCCCGCCCGTGACCACGTTGAGCAGCAGCCGGCCGCCGGAGATCCGCTGGTAGGTGGCGGCCATCTGCGCGGCCAGGGTCGGTGACAGGAAGCCGGGCCGGAAGGCCACCAGGAACTTCAGCCGCGTCGTCACCTGCGTCAGCGCCGCCGTCACCAGCCAGGCGTCCTCGCAGAACGTGCCGGTGGGGGTGAGCACGGCCTCGAAGCCGAGCTGCTCGGCCGCCCGGGCGATCTGGCCGAGGTAGTCGATCGTGGGCGGGCGGAACTCGGAGGCGGTGGGGTGGCCGTGACCGCGGTGCAGGCCGTGCCCGCCGCCGACGATGGCCCGTCCGTCGCCCGTAGTGGGCAGGAACCAGTGGAATCTCATTGCTGTGCCTTCGCCACGATGTCGTTGTACCGGTTGTCCACGAAGCCGGAGAACTTCACGCTGCCGGGGATGAGGCCCTCGGAGGTGAACGCGTCGGCTATCTGCTGCTCGGAGGAGGTGACCGAGTCGTCGATCACGATGGGGGTGGCGACGGCGTTGGCGACGGCGGCGTCGGCCACCTCGACCGGCAGGCCCGTCTCCTGCGCCCACACCTTCGCCCACTCGGCCTGGTGGGTGGCCGCCCAGTTGCGGGCCCGGGCGAGCCGGGTGAGGAAGTCGCGGATCGCGGCGTCCTTGCCCTTGTCCTCGACGGCGGACGGGGCGGCGACCTGGAAGTTCAGGCCGTTGACGTAGCCGGTGCCGTCGACGAGCAGCTTCGCCTTGTTCTGGATCCGCGCCTGGGAGGTGAACGGGTCCCAGATGGCCCACGCGTCGACCGTGCCGGAGGAGAAGGCCGCCAGCGCGTCGGCGGGCTGGAGGTACTGCGGCTGGATGTCCTTGAAGGACAGGCCCTCCTTCTTCAGCACGGCAAGCAGGTGGTAGTGCGCCGAGCTGCCCTTGGCCACCGCCACCTTCCTGCCCTTGAGCTGCACCGGGGAGGTGATCGAGGAGCCCTCGGGGACGATGATCGACGCCCCCGCGAGGTTCTGCCGGTACGCGGCGACGATCTTGATCTTGGAGCCGGACGCCGCGGCGAAGACGGGCGGGGTGTTGCCCACGCCGCCGATGTCGACGGCCCCGGCGTTGACGGCCTCCAGCAGCGGCGGGCCCGACGTGAACTGCGACCACGTGATCGCGTACGACGTGCCGCCGAGGAGCCCGGCGGCCTTGAGCAGTGCCTGCGACCCGGCCTTCTGGTCGCCGACGCGCAGAGTCACCGACGACCCCGACGAGCCCTTGGCGTCCCCGGAGGTGGAGCCCGTGGAGGCGCAGGCGGTGGCGGCGGACACGACGAGGATGAGGGCGGCGAGGAGTTTCCTGTTCATGGTGTTCCTTCGGGGGAAACGCCGAGTGCGGCCAGCAGGGCCGACCGGAGGGACACGAGGCCGGGGTGGTCGCGGTGGCGGGGGCGCGGGGTGGTGATGGCCGCCTCGTGGGCGATGCGGCCCCCGTCGAGCACGAGGACGCGGTCGGCCAGCAGCAGCGCCTCGTCCACGTCGTGGGTCACCAGGAGCACGGCGGGCCGGTGGGCCGCCCACAGGTCGAGCACCAGCCGGTGGATGGTGATCCTGGTCAGCGCGTCGAGCGCGCTGAAGGGCTCGTCGAGCAGCAGCAGCCCCGGCTCCCGGACGAGCGCGCGGGCGAGGCTCGCCCGCTGTGCCTCCCCGCCGGAGAGCGTGAGCGGCCAGGCGCCGGCCCGCTCCGCCAGACCCACCTCGGCGAGCGCCGCGTCGGCCTTCTTGTCGGCGTCGGGCACGGCGAGGCCGAGCGTGAGGTTGGCCCGCACGCGCTTCCACGGCACGAGGCGGGGCTCCTGGAACGCCACGGCCACCGACCCGTCGACCGTGAGGCCGCCCTCGACGTCGTCGTCCAGCCCGGCGAGCGCGCGCAGCAGCGTCGACTTGCCCGAGCCGCTGCGGCCGAGCAGCGCGACGAACTCGCCCCTGCCGATCTCCAAGTCCAGTTGATCGAGGACGGTCCGGTCCCCGAAGCGCCGGGTCAGGCGCCGTACGGATGCGGCCGGGGCCCCGTCCGAGGGGTGCGGCGCGACGGCCGTCACCTCGCCAGGAAGTCGCGCCGCCATGTGAGCGCCCTCCTTTCGAGCAGCCGCACGACGGCGTCGGTCAGCAGGCCGAGCGCGCTGTAGACGAGCAGGCCGACCACGATCACGTCGGTACGGAGGAACTCGCGGGCATCGTTGATCATGTAGCCGAGACCAGCGCTGGCGTTGACCTGCTCGGCCACGATCAGCGCCAGCCAGGCGACGCCGAGGCTCTGCCGCAGGCCCACGAGCATCTGGGGGAGCGCCCCGGGGAGCACGATGTGCCGGATGAGCTGGGCCCGCGTCAGCTTGAGCGTCCGCGCCAGCTCGGCGAGCTTGCCGTCCACACCCCGGATCCCGGCGAACGTGTTGAGGTAGAGCGGGAAGGAGACCGCCAGAGCCACCAGCAGGACCTTGGGCGCCTCGCCGATGCCGAACCAGAGGATGAACAGCGGGATCAGCCCGAAGAACGGCAGCGCGCGGAGCATCTGCATGATCGGGTCGACGGCGTTCTCGCCGGCGCGGCCGAGGCCGGCGACCAGCGCCAGCCCGAGGCCCGCGACGGCCCCGGCGGCGAAGCCCGCGAGGACGCGCTGGAGCGACACCGCGATCGCCGTCGGCAGCGTGCCGTCGCCGGCCAGGTCGACGGCGGTCGCCGCGATCGTGGACGGCGCGGCGAGCAGCCGGGTGGGCAGCAGCCCGGTCGAGCTGGCGATCTGCCAGGCGGCGACGAGGGCCAGCGGGCTGATCCAGCGCTGCCAGGATCTGCCGGGCAGCCGCCGGTGCTGGGGACGGGCATCGGGACGGGGATCGGCCCGGACCGCTGTCCCCAGTTCGAGGACGGACATGGACCACCTCGCAAAGGGGGTGATAGGGGATTTCTGCCCCACACTATTGTCTATATTTCCTATCGGGTCAATAGGTTAATTGCCGCTAGAGTCGTCGTCGGATCGACCGGGGAGGGCGCGTGGCCGTGCTGATCGACCGGCCCAACTGGCCGGGCCCCCGTGGCCTGCTCTGGTCGCACCTCGTCAGCGACCACTCCTTCGAGGAGCTCCACGAGTTCGCCCGTGCGCTGGACGTGCCCAGGCGCGCGTTCGACCGGGACCACTACGACGTGCCGGAGACGGTCTACGACAGGGCGCTCGCCCTCGGGGCCGAGGCCGTGCCGAGCGGGGAGCTGGTGCGCCGCCTCCGCGCCGCCGGCCTGCGCCGCCCCAAGCGCTATCTCAGGTAGGCGCCGTGTGCGCCGTTCTCCGTGCACGGCCATGCCTGGCTTGTGGGTTAATTTAACCTAGGTTACCGTGGACCCGTGTACTCCGACATAGTGATCCTGCGCGGGCTGCTGCAGGGTCCCAGGCACGGCTACGAGATCAAGAAGTACATCGCGCGCATCGACGGCGGCCTGCTCAACAACAACACCCTCTATCCGGCGCTGCGGAGGTTCGAGCAGCGCGGCGAGGTGGAGAAGGTGGCGGAGGAGGTCTCGCCCGGTCGGCCGCCGAGGAAGGTCTACCGGCTGACCGCGCAGGGCCGAGCGCGCCTGCTTTCCCTCCTGGCCGTCGCCGACCCGCTGGTCCTGATGAAAGAGGAGGAGTTCCAGGTCAGGGTGGGCCTGTTCGACCTGGTCGAGCCCGAGGTCAGGCGGCGGATCGTCGAGGCGCGCAGGGACTGCGTCGAGCACTCCCTCGCGCTCCAGGAGGAGCTGCTCCCCGGCTCGCAGGCCCACCCCTGGGGCATGCGCGTCCTCCGGTTCAACATCGAACGGCACCGCCTGGAGCTGGCCTGGCTGGACGAGCTGGAGGCGGCACTTGAGGAGACCCCCCATGACCCCACCGGAGACCCCACCGGAAACCCCACCGGAAACGCGGCAGGCTGAGCCGTCCCGGCTCATGTCGATCGGGCTGGTCGCCGGCCCCATCCTGTCCATGATCGACTCGTCGATCGTCAACGTCGCCGTCCCCGACCTCGTACGCGAGCTGGGGCGGCCGCTGAGCACGGTGCAGTGGGCGGTCAGCGGCTACCTGCTCTCCCTGGCGGTGGGCCTGGCCCTCACCTCGTACGCCGCCCGCCGGTTCGGCCTGCTCCCGGCCTACATCGGCAGCCTGGCCGGGTTCACCCTCGCCTCGCTCGCCTGCGCGTTCGCCCCCGGCGCCGGCGCGCTGATCGCCTTCCGGGCCGTCCAGGGGCTGTGCGGGGCGCCGATGGTGCCCCTCGCCGTGGGCCTGCTGATCGGCGGGGCCGCGGGGGACCGGCCCGCCAGGATGCCCGTCACCGCCGGGCTGGCGTTCTTCGCCGCGCCGGCCCTCGGCGTCTCCGCCGGCGGGCTGCTCATCAGCGCGTACGGCTGGCGCTCGATGTTCCTGGTCAACCTGCCCATCGGGCTGCTCGCCCTGCCCGGGGCCGTTGCGGCGTACCGGGCCGGCATGGGGACCGCCGCCGACCGGGGCACGCGGCTGGACGTTCCCGGCCTCGCCCTCCTCGCCTCCGGGCTCGCCCTGTCCACGTACGGCGTGGAGCGGGCGGCCGGCCACGGCTGGGCCGACCCCTGGTGGCCGGTGGGCCTGCTGCTGCTCGCCGGATACGTGCTGTGGGCCCGCCGCCGGCCGCAGGCCGCCCTCGCCCTGGACCTCGTCCGCGACAGCGGCCGCGCCCTCGTCCTGGCGCTGTGCACGGTGGCGAGCGTCGTGCTGTTCGCCGTGCTGTTCCTGGCGCCGCTCTACCTGCAGGGCATCCAGCACCGGTCGGCCACCGTCACGGGCCTGGCGCTGCTTCCCCAGGGGCTCGCCATGGGCCTGTCCGCTCCGCTGTCCGCCAGGATCGCGGAACGGTTCTCTGTGCGGGTCACGGTGGCGGCGGGGATGCTGTTCCTCGCCGTCATGACGGGGCTGATGGCCCTGTTCGGCGCGGGCACGCCCGTGTGGCTCACCACGCTGGTCCTGTGCGGGCGCGGCCTGGCCATCGGCTTCACCAGCCAGCCGCTCGTCCTGTCGCTGCTCGGCGGTCTCGCCCCCGAGCGCGTTCCCGATGGGAACACGCTGTTCAGCGTGGCGCAGCGGCTCGCGGGCTCCTTCGGGATCGCCCTGCTGGCGACCTTCTACGCCTCGCGCGGCGCGGCGACCGGCTCGCCGCTGACCGGGCTGCACGAGTCCGTGCTGATCCTGGCGGCCGTCGCCCTGCTCGGCGCGTTCGGCGCGGTGTGGCTCAGGACCGCCGCCCCCGCCGGCGCCCCCGTCCCAGCGGCCTGAAGGACGCACGGGCACGTACGCGGGAGGGGCCGGCGGGATCGGGTGGAGCGAGCCAGGGTGCGTGGCCGTCTGCCGAAGCTAGAATGGCGGTGGCTGCCAGGAAGCCACCGGTCCGCGGGAATGGGCTCAGCCCACCTGGTGCGTGCGGCAGGTGCCACCGTCGTTCTCCTTTCGGCCTGGTCGAGCGGACATCAGGCAGACGAGAGGAGTCCGCCGTGCCGACCCTGGACATGCCAGGCCGTCCCCGCCTCGACAACTTCCGCCGGCAGGCACGTGCCCTGCAGCGGGCCGTCCGGGCCGGCGAGCCCGGCGCCGTCGCGCGGCTGGCCCGCCACCATCCCGGTGGCGTGCCCGGTGACGCGAGGGCCCTGCGGCTCAGCGCGGCGCAGCTGGTCGTGGCCCGCGAGTACGGGTTCGCCAGCTGGCCCAGGCTGACGCGCTACCTGGAAACGGTGGCGGAACACGGCTGGGACACCAAGCTGGGCGCGGCGGCGTCGGCCGGCCCGGCGGGGGAGTTCTGCCGCCTGGCCTGCCTGACGTACAGCCGCGAGGACGGGCCGGAGCGCTGGGCGCGGGCCCGGCAGCTGCTCTCCCGGCATCCCGCTCTCACCGCGGGCGACATCTCGGCCGCCGCGGCGGCCGCCCGCCCGGACGACGTCGCCCGGCTGCTCGCCGAGCGGCCGGGGCGGGTGGCCGAGCGGAGTGGCCCGTTCGGCTGGCGGCCGCTGTACTACCTCGTCTACTCACGCTTCGACCCGGACGTGCCGGCCGGGCGTGTGCTCGCGGTCGCCCGGCAGCTGCTCGACGCGGGCGCCGACCCCGACGAGGGATACCTCTTCGACGCCCTGCCGTCGCCGTTCACGTTGCTGACCGGTGTGTTCGGCCACGGCGAGCTGGGCCGGCGGCGCCAGCCCCCGCATCCGCACTGGCGGGCCCTGGGCCGGCTGCTGCTCGACGCGGGCGCCGACCCCAACGACGCCCAGACCCTGTACAACCGGATGTTCGAACCGGACGACTCGCATCTGGAGCTGCTGTTCGAGTACGGGCTGGGCGCCGGCGACGGCGGCCCGTGGAAGGCGCGGATCGGGGAGCTGAGCACGCCCGCGGAGATGCTGCGCGTCCAGCTGCGCTGGGCGGTCGAGCACCACCAGCCCGCCCGGGTGCGGCTTCTGGTCGAGCACGGCGTCGACTTCCATTCACCGTTCGAGGGCGACGGGCCCGCGTGGAGCCCCGGCGACGGCCGTACGCCGGTCGAGCTGGCCCTGCTCAACGGTGACACCGAGATCGCCGGCCACCTCCTCGCGCGGGGCGCCGCGCCGCCCGCCCCCGACCCGGTGCGCGAGCTGATCGCCGCGGCGTTCCGCGCCGACCGGTCCACGCTGGACCTGATCATCGCCGAGCATCCCGGCGTCGTGGCCCAAGCCCGCCGCAGCCGCCCCGGGCTGATCGTGTGGGCCGCGACCCAGGCGTCCGCCGAGACGGTCGTGCTGCTGGCGGAGCTCGGCTTCGACGTCAACGCCCGCGGGCGCGGCGACGCCCCGGTCGAACAGGAGTGGGAGACCGCGCTGCACCACAGCGCCGCCAGGGGCGACGTCGAGCTCACCCGCCGGTTGCTCGGCCTCGGCGCCGACCCCGATCTGCGTGACCGGCGTTTCGGCGCGACCCCTCTGGACTGGGCGAGACACCACCACCAGCTGTCCACGGCCGCACTGCTCGAACCCGTCACCACACCACCGGCGAACGGCGGATGACCGCGCCAGGCGGCCGTGTGGCGCACGATCGGTCCGGCGCGTGGCACGAATCGGCCGCCCCGCGCGGGTGATGGTTGTAGAGATGAGGCATGAGGTTTCGCCGGTTCGGTCCGCTGCCGCGCCGCGTGGCGTTGCCCCGGCGTTCCCCCGGGCGGTGGATCCTGGTGGCGCTCGGTCTGGGGGTGCTCGTGGTGGCGTTCGCCGGGGGCGCCGGCCCGTACCGGCAGACCCAGGCGTTCCGCGAGACCGTGGCGTGCGAACGGAGCGCCGGCGGCTGTTTCGGCAGCGAGCCCGGCTCCATCGCCGGCCGGCGCACCTACACCACCACCTCGACGGAGACGTACACCGACGCCAACGGCGTGACGCACACGAGCACGTCCACGACCACCCACCATGAGGTCACCTGGCGGCGGGCCGACGGCTCCCGGCAGAGCCGCGATGTGGCGCCGGGCTTCTACGCCAAGGCCAAGGAGGGACTACCGGCCACACTGCGGCTCTGGCACGGGGAAGTCGTCGGCGTGGAGGTGATGGGCGGCGACCAGTGGTTCCTGCCGGCGTCCGGCGCGAGCCTCGGCCTCTGGCTGTACCTCGCCTTCTTCGGCCTCGGAGTCCTGCTGTGGGGGCTGCTTTTCGGCTGGTGGGACGGGTTCTTCATGCTCGCGTTCCGCACGTTCGCCTGGATGTTCCTTGCTTTCCTGCCGGTGTCCATGACGGTGGACGCCCTGGCCTACGGCCTGGCCACCGGAGGGGATCTCTACGTGCAGGTCGCGTTCGCCCTCTTCTTCGTCGCGATCGGTGGCTGGGTGCTGATCGGCTCGCTCGACACCTGGTGACCGGTGAGACCGGCCGGCCACCGGCCTTGTTGTGAAGGCGCCCGGTGACGCTAGGACGAGGCCGCGAGCGCCGCGAGCTCGCGGCGCATGTTCTCCCTCGCCCGCCGGTCCCACAGATCACGCCCCGCCTCGGTTCCGAACAGATGGTCGCCGGTGAGCAGCCGCGTCAGGACGGCGGAGCGTCCTGCCCGGAACGGCTCGTCAGGTATGTGCCGGTACTCCTCCCGCACCGCTCTGGCGTACGCGTCGTACTCCTCGGGGGCGCTGCCGAGAACGGCCAGGTCGGCGTCGCACAGTACGGCCGCGTCGGCGTCCCCTGGGTCGTAGGAGTGGGTCGCGGTCATCCGCACGAGCCTGGCCACCTCGCGGACGCGCCCAGGGGCCGCCCCGCACGCCGGGAGCCTCGCCTGGGCGAGCTGCGCGCTCCGCTCCTCGTCCCAGCCGGGCCGTCCCTCGTACACGGCGTCGTGGAACCACGCGGCGAGCCGTACGGCGTCGGCGTCCCCTGCCAGGGCGGCGAGCGGTTCGACGGCGGCGAGGACGGCCCGCAGGTGGGCGGTGGTGTGGTAGCGGCGGTGCGGCTCGGCCCAGCGGGCCAGGAGCTCCGCCGTCAGCGCCCGTCCCGCCGGGGAGCCGGCGAGCCCCGGAGGCGGGGGCAGTGCCCTCCCCTGAGCCGGGAGTCTCAGCCCGGCGCTGTCCGCACGTTCTCCGACGCCTGAAACGGTATCCACCTCTCCCACAAGCACCATGCGGCGATCACGCAGTCCGCTGTGGACGGTGCCCAGTCAACCAGCCTCGCGGTGGTCCGGGAAAGGCGGATGCCCCGGGCGGGGTCGGCGCGTGAGGCGAAACGGGGGATGCGGTCCAGTGTCTTCGTGGGAAGGGCGGTGACGACGGCGACCCGGTCGAGGTCGCGTGCCTTGAACGTGACGAAGGAGTACTCGTCCGGGAACCCGGAGGGCCGCACCAGGTATTCGATGTCCCGGAGCCCGCATATCCCACCCGACACCGTGAGCTTCAGCCACAGCTGCGCGAAGGACGTGACCGCCACGACCGCATGCGGCACCTGGGCGAGGATCTCACCGGTGAAATCGGCCTCGCCGAAGTCATAACCGACGCTGGAGACCACGGTGTGCGTCTTCACGCCGGGGCCGGCCCCCGCCGCCAGGAAGCCTCTGATGTCGTGTGCGGACGTCAGGAATCCCGTCGCCATGCGGGTGCCGACGCTGTACATGCTCACGTCGCACTCGTCCGGGCCGAACACGGCGGCGCCGGTGAATCCGGCGAGGTCCATGACGCCCGGCTCGCGGTGGATCTGGCAGATGAGGCTCCCGTCGAGGCGCGCGGCGAGCGAGGCGTGCGCGGCGGGCACGGCGTTCAGGGGCCTGCTGGGCTGCAGGACGGCCACCTGCGCGTAATCGTCGACGTCCGGGTTGTAGAAGTCGATCGCGCGGATCAGGTCGCGCATCTCGCCGTCCGTGACGCGATCGAGGTCGGTGGCGAGCTCGGCACTCAGCTGGGACACCAGCGCCCGCCATCTAGCGCCGCCCACCTGAGGCCGGGCCGAGACGGGTATGGGGGCGTGCTTGACGATGTCGCCGCGCCGCGACAGGCGCACGACGTCCCGGATCCGCGACAGCGGCTGCCGCTGCGCCCAGGGGAACAGGGAGAGGAACCGCTTGGTCGGCTGGTTCTCCGCGCTCCTCAGCAGCGCCTGGAAGGCCTCCGCCTCAGGGAAGCCGGACTCCAGGGTGCCGATCAACCCCGCCGGGCTGAGCGCCCAGACGGCCATCGCCTGCACCAGCGCCGCGTAGTTCAGCGGGTGCGCGCCGGGATCGAGGCTGCCGTCCGCGCGCTGGGTCCGGGCGGCGGACACCAGGTAAAGTTCGGTCGCCAGCGCGCATCCCGCCGAGTACGCCCGCGGCGTTTTCGGAATCCGCACCTCGCCCACCGGTAACCCCAGGGCATGGAGCTTCGGGTTCATCAGCTCCATCATCTCGGTCAGCGTCCACGCGGCGGTCTCGTGCACCTGGTCCGTGCTGCGCTGAATGATTCCCGCGTACGACTTCAGATGTTCCAGGGCCGCGAGGTCGGAACGCGTGGCGGCGTGAAGCGCGCACGCGCGAAGCGCCTGCTGGACGAATCCGAGAACGCTGAGATCCACCAGTCGCGCGTGAACCAGCTCGTGCTGGACGACCGCGTCCACAGAAAAGCCGGCGCCCGGAACGAAGGAAATGGTGTTGCCGCTCTCAAAGAAGCCGTACACGCCCTGAGCGCTGTCCCGGCTCCAGTAGACCGACACCCGCCCTCAGTCTTTCGCGCGCCAGGTGGCGGTCACGACGAGATGGCAGGTGGCGCGACCCTGCGCGATGACGGGCAATCCGGCCGAGCTCTCCAGTTCCACGCCGAACTCCACGGTGACCTCCTCGGGGCGGCTCGCCGCCTGCCGTAACTGCGAACCCAGGTCGTCGATTCTCTTCTGCAGTTCGCCCGCCACGTCGCGGAACTTGGACATCACGTCGACGGCCTCGGCGCGCATGCCGTATTCGGCCCTCTCGGCGGCCGTGTCGGTCACCGAGACCAGCGTGCCGTCGGCATATTGGATGACAGGCATTCTCACGCCCTTTTGTATCGGAAGGAATCAGCCGTCCACCGAGCCCCGGAAGGACCGGGACGGGACGGGTGACTAATCGCGGGTGCCCGTATCCTAACGCCGCCCAGGACGCTTCCGACGGTCCGCTGAACGACCGCCGGAAGTTCGCTTTCCGGGTGAATTCGGGATTCGCCCGGAGAATCGACGCCGGATACGCGCCCTGTGCGATCGTTGTGCCGACGGCCTCGCCGCACGCCCGTATTTGGCGGAATCGGACAGGGCCCCGCCCGCCCCGGGCACGTAGCCTGTCCCTGTGCTGGTGCGAACAGGTGAAACGGCGGGGATCGAGTCGCCGGCGAGGCTGGCGGAGCTGCTCGACGGCCACGACTACCTCGCCGGCGACGGCCTGGCGACCGCCGCCTTCCTGGCGGTGCGGATGGGCCGGCCGCTCTTCCTCGAAGGCGAGGCGGGCGTCGGGAAGACC
This sequence comes from Microbispora sp. NPDC049125, assembly GCF_040802045.1. Lineage (NCBI taxonomy): Bacteria > Bacillati > Actinomycetota > Actinomycetes > Streptosporangiales > Streptosporangiaceae > Microbispora > Microbispora sp. NPDC049125. The sequence continues at coordinate 295,839 of NZ_JBEZDW010000003.1, forward strand.
GAGCTGGCCAAGAGCCTCGCCGCCGTGTTCGGGGCTCCGCTGATCCGGCTGCAGTGCTACGAGGGGCTCGACGCGGCCCAGGCCCTCTACGACTGGGACTTCGCCCGCCAGCTGCTGCACCTCAAGGCGGCCGAGGCCGCCGGGGCCGCGGACGTCGCCGCCCTGGAGGGCGAGATCTACGACCGGCGGTTCCTGATCGCCCGGCCGCTGCTGCGGGCCCTGGAGACCCAGCCGTGCGTGCTGCTGGTGGACGAGATCGACCGCGCCGACGACGAGTTCGAGGCGTTCCTGCTCGAGGTGCTGTCCGACTTCACGATCTCCATACCGGAGCTGGGGACGATCAGGGCGGCGTCCCCTCCGCTTGTCGTCCTGACCTCCAACCGGACGCGCGAGGTCCACGACGCGCTCAAGCGGCGCTGCCTCTACCACTGGCTCGAACACCCCGGCTTCGAGCGGGAGGTAGCGATCCTCCTGCGGCGGCTGCCGGGCTGCACGGAACGGCTCGCCGCCGGCGTCGCGAGGGCGGCCGCGCGGCTGCGCGAGGCAGGCCTCGTCAAGCCGCCGGGCATCGCCGAGACGCTCGACTGGACCGAGGCCCTGCTCACGCTCGGCGCGGCCGAGCTGGACCCGGGCCTGGCCGCCGCGACCCTCGGCGCCGTGCTCAAGTACCGCGAGGACCAGGAGGCCGTACGGGTGCGTGGGCTGCTCGCCGCCGGCGGGGACGGCCGCCATGCCTGAGAACGGCGTCCGCGGCCCGGCCCCCGCGGGAAACGACGCGGCGAGGGGCGGTGAGCGGCGGGGCGTGGCCGCCACCATGACCGGCTTCGCGCGCACGCTCCGCGCCGCCGGGGTGGGGGCCGACCACCAGCGCACCCAGAGCTTCCTGGCCGCCGTGGGGCATCTCGACGTGGCGGACGAGCGGGACGTCTACTGGGCCGGCCGCCTCACGCTCTGCGCCGGCCGCGACGACCTCCCCGTCTACGACCGGTGCTTCGCCGCCTACTTCTCCGGGGTCCGGCCGCGCGCCCCCCGTCCCGCCATGACCGTGTCCGTGACCCGCCCGGCCGCCACGCCGTACGGCTCCCGCGAGCCCGAGGACGCCGGCGAGCGCAGCGCCCCGCCGGCGACCGCGAGCGAGACGGAGGTGCTGCGCCACCGAGACGTCGCGCGGATGAGCGAGGAGGAACGGCGGGAGGTCCACCGGCTGCTCGCGATGCTGCGGGGCACCCGGGCGCGGCGCCGGTCGCGCAGGTTCCGGCCGTCGTACCGGGGGACGCTCGACGCCCGCCGCACGGTGAGGGAGGCGCTGCGGCACGGCGGGGAGCCGGCGCGGCTGCTGTCGCGTGCCCGCAGGGACCGGCCGTGGCAGGTCGTCCTGGTCGTCGACGTGAGCGGCTCGATGGCCGCCTACGCCGACACCCTGCTGCGCCTCGCCCACGCGCTCGTCGTGGCGGAGCCGGGGGCGACCGAGGTGTTCACCGCCGGGACGCGGCTGACCAGGGTCACGGCCCCCCTGCGCCACCGTGACCCCGAGACCGCGATGGAGGCGTGCTCGGCGGCGATCCCCGACTGGAGCGGCGGCACCCGCCTCGGCGAGGAGCTGAGGGAGCTCCTCAGGCTGCCCGACCCTCGCGGCGCCGTCGTGGTGATCGCCTCGGACGGCTGGGAGCGAGGCTCTGCCGACCTGCTCGGGGCCCAGATGGCCCGCCTGTCCCGGCTCGCCCGCCGGGTGATCTGGGTGAACCCCCACAAGGGCGACCCGGCGTACCGGCCGCTGACGGCGGGGATGCGGGCGGCGCTGCCGTACGTCACCGACTTCGTGCCGGGCCACAGCCTGGCCGCGTTCGAGCGCCTGGCCGCCCTCCTCGCGGACGGGCGGGCGGGCCGGGCGGGCGGGCCGTTCAGAGGGGGGTGCGCTGATGCGTGACGTGCTGCACGAGATCATGCGGTGGTGGGAGTCGGGGGAGCGCTTCGCGCTGGCCACCGTGGTCGGGACGTTCCGCAGCGCGCCGCGCCCGCCCGGCGCCGCGATGGCGGTGCTCGGCGGGGACGTCGCGGGCAGCGTGTCCGGCGGATGCGTGGAGGGCGCCGTCTACGAGCTCGCCCAGGAGGTGGTGGCCGGCGGCGCGCCGGTGCTCCAGCGGTACGGCGTGAGCGACGACGACGCCTTCGCGGTCGGCCTCACCTGCGGCGGGATCATCGACGTGTTCGTCGAGCCGGTATCCAGGGACGGCTACCCGGAGCTGGGGGAGATCGCCGCGTCGGTGGACGGCCACCGGCCCGTGGCCGTCGCCACGATCGTGTCCGGCCCCGGGCGGGTGGGGGCGCGCAGGGTGATCTGGCCCGGCCGTTCCTCCGGGTCGCTCGGCTCGGCCCGGCTGGACGACGCGGTGGACGACGACGCGCGCGGCATGCTCGCCCAGGGGCTGACCGGCGTCCGGCGCTACGGCCCCGAGGGGGAGCGGCGGCTGGACGACCTGCAGGTGTTCGTCCGCTCCTTCGCGCCGCCGCCCCGCATGCTCGTCTTCGGCGCCATCGACTTCGCCGCGGCCGTCGCCAGGATCGGGAAGTTCCTCGGCTACCACGTGGTCGTCTGCGACGCCCGGCCGGTCTTCGCCACCGCCAAGCGGTTCCCCGAGGCGGACGAGGTCGTGGTCAGGTGGCCGCACGACTACCTGTCCGAGGCCCGGGTCGACGAGCGGACCGTGATCTGCGTGCTCACCCACGACCCGAAGTTCGACGTGCCGCTGCTGGAGGTGGCGCTGCGCACCCCCGCGGCGTACGTCGGGGCCATGGGCTCGCGCCGCACGCACGAGGATCGACTGACGCGGCTGCGCGAGGCGGGCCTGACGGACGCCGACGTCTCCCGGCTGAGGTCGCCGATCGGGCTGGACCTCGGAGCCCGCACACCCGAGGAGACCGCCGTGTCGATCGCCGCCGAGCTGATCAAGCTGCGCTGGGGCGGCAGCGGCATGCCGCTCACCGACACCACCGGCCGCATCCACGGCGACCAGCTCCACGAGCCCGGATGACGGGCCCCACGAGCGAGGTCGCGGGCGTGCTGCTGGCCGCCGGGGGCGGCAGCAGGTTCGGGGGGCCCAAGGCACTGGTGGAGTTCGAGGGAGAGCGGCTGGCCGACCGCGGCGTGCGACTGCTCGCCGACGGCGGGTGCGGACCGGTCGTCGCCGTCCTCGGGGCCGCGCCGACGGCTCTCCCCGGCGCCGTCACGGTCGTGAACCCCGACTGGGCCACCGGCATGGGCTCGTCCCTGCGTGCCGGGCTGCGGGCGGTGCCCGGCTCGGCCCGGGCGGCGGTGATCGCCCTCGCCGACCAGCCGCTGATCCGCCCGGCGGCCGTGCGGAGGCTGATCGAGGCGTTCGAGGCCGGGGCGGAGGTCGCCGTCGCCGAGTACGGCGGACAGCCGCGCAACCCGGTGCTGATCTCCAGGGCGCATTTCGCGGAGGTGTGCGCGCTGGCCGAGGGCGACGTGGGGGCGCGCCCCTTCCTGCGCGCACGGCCCGAGCTGGTCACCCGGGTCGCCTGCGACGACGCCGGCGACCCGGCGGACGTCGACACCCTTGAGGACCTGCGCCGCCTGTCCGCCGTACGGGCTGATGTCGACCGGCGCCCGCCCGGCCGTTAGCCTTGGGTCCCGGTAACGGAACATAGTTCGGTTCCGTTGGGTGCGCCGAAGGGACGAAACGGATGCGGATCGGGATGGCCCTCAACTACGCCGGGGGCTTCAAGGAGACGGTGGCCGAGCTCGCCGACCACGAGAAGGCCGGGCTCGACATCGTGTTCGTGGCCGAGGCGTACACCTTCGACGCGGTCAGCCAGATGGGCTACATCGCGGCCAGGACCGAGCGCCTGCAGATCGCGTCGGGCATCCTGCCCATCTACTCCCGCACGCCGGCGCTGCTGGCGATGACCGCCGCCGGGCTCGACTACGTCTCCGACGGCCGGTTCACCCTGGGCCTGGGCGCGTCCGGCCCCCAGGTGATCGAGGGCTTCCACGGCGTGCCGTACACCGCGCCGCTCGCACGCACCCGGGAGATCATCGAGATCTGCCGCAAGGTCTGGCGTCGCGAGCGCCTGGAGTACGAGGGCACCCACTACACGATGCCCCTCAAGGGCGGCACCGGCCTCGGCAAGCCGCTGAAGCTGATCAACCACCCGGTGCGGGAGCGCATCCCGATCGTGGTCGCCGCGATCGGCCCCAAGAACGTCGAGCTCACCGCCGAAATCGCCGAAGGCTGGGAGCCGATCTTCTTCATGCCGGAGAAGGCGGCCGACGTGTGGGGGGCGTCGCTGGCGGCGGGCAGGGCCAGGCGTGCCCCCGAGCTCGGCGAGCTCGACGTCGTCGCCCAGGCCGTGCTCGCGATCGGCGACGACGTGGACGACGTCCTGGAGTTCGGCCGCCCGATGGCCGCCCTCTACATCGGCGGCATGGGCGCCAAGGGGAAGAACTTCTACAACGACCTCGCCCGCCGCTACGGCTACGAGAAGGAGGCCGAGCGCATCCAGGACCTCTACCTGGAGGGCAAGAAGGACGAGGCGGCCGCCCATGTGCCGCGCGAGCTGCTGGAGAAGATGTCACTGGTCGGCTCGGAGGGCCACGTCAGGGAGCGGCTCGCCGCCATGCGGGAGGCCGGGGTGACGACGATCAACGTGGCGCCCTTCGCCGCGACGCACGCCGAACGGGTCCGGCTCATCGAGAAGGTCAGGGACCTGGCGGGCTGACGCGGCCACGGGCGTAGAGTCCCCTACGTGATCCACGCAGAGCGCCGCGCGCGGCTGGCCGCCGCGCTCCCGGAGCACGACGCCGGCGCCGTGCTCGTCACCTCTCCCGTCAACGTCCGGTACCTGACCGGTCTTTCCAGCTCGAACGCCGCGCTCCTCGTGCCCGCGGAGGGCGACGCGGTGCTTGCGACCGACTCGCGCTACATCCAGACCGCCCGGGAGACGTGCTCCGGCCTGGAGCTGGTCGAGGAGCGCGACGTCGCCGGGGCCCTGCTGGCCCGCGACGGCCTCCCGGCGGCGATCGCCGTCGAGGGCGGTCACCTGCCCGTCGGCCGGTTCCGGCGGCTCGCCGGGGCACTCCCCGCCGGGCGCCGCCTCACACCGGCCGACGACCTGGTCGAGACGGTCAGGGCGGTGAAGGACGCCGGCGAAATCGAGGCCCTGCGCCGGGCGTGCGCGATCACCGACGAGGCGTTCTCGCAGGTCGTCGGGCGAATCGCCCCCGGCGTCACCGAGCGGGAGATCGCCCGGTGGCTGGAGGCCGCCATGATCGACCTGGGGGCCGAGAAGCCGGCCTTCGACACCATCGTGGCGTCCGGGCCGAACGGCGCGATCCCGCATCACTCGCCCACCGACCGGCCGGTGGAGGCGGGGGATCTGGTCACCATGGACTTCGGGGCCCGCCACGAGGGCTACCACGCCGACATGACCCGCACCGTGGCCGTCGGGCCCCCCGCCGGCTGGCAGCGCGACCTCTACGAGCTGGTACGGCTCGCGCAGCGGGCCGGGCGCCACGCCGTACGGCCCGGGGCGGCGGCGCGCGAGGTCGACGCGGCGGCGCGCGGCGTCATCGCGGAGGCGGGCCACGGGGGGCACTTCGAGCACGGTCTGGGCCACGGCGTCGGGCTGGAGATCCACGAGCTTCCGTTCCTGGGCCCTGACAGGACCGGTAGACTAGAGGATCGAGTTCCGATCACCGTCGAGCCGGGGGTCTACCTGCCAGGCAGGGGCGGTGTGCGCATCGAGGACACGCTGGTGACGCGTGACGACGGGCCGGAGCTCCTCACACTGACGACCAAGGAGCTGCTCGTCCTCTAGGGCAGCCGCACGCAGGAGACCACGTGGCGACGACGAACGACCTGAAGAACGGACTCGTGCTCAAGCTCGACGGCGGGGAGCTGTGGACCGTCGTCGAATTCCAGCACGTCAAGCCCGGTAAGGGCGGCGCGTTCGTCCGGACCAAGCTCAAGAACGTCATGTCCGGCAAGGTCGTCGACAAGACCTTCAACGCCGGCGTGAAAGTCGACGTGGCCAACGTCGACAAGCGCGAGATGCAGTACTCCTACCTCGACGGCGAGGACTTCGTGTTCATGGACACGCAGACCTACGACATGGTCAACGTCGGCCGCGACGTGGTCGGCGACGCCGCCAACTACATGCTGGAGAACACCACGGCGACGATCGCCTTCAACGAGGGCGTCCCGCTGTACGTGGACCTCCCGGCCGCGGCCGAGCTGACGATCTCGCACACCGACCCCGGCCTCCAGGGCGACCGCTCCACCGGCGGCACAAAGCCCGCCACGCTGGAGACCGGCGCGGAGATCAAGGTGCCGCTGTTCATCACCACCGGCGAGAAGGTCAAGGTCGACACTCGCACCGGCGAGTACCTCGGCCGGGCCTGACGTGTCGGCTCGGGGGAAGGCCCGCCGCCGCGCGCTGGACATCCTCTTCGAGGCCGAGGCCCGCACCGAGAGCCCGCTGGACGTGCTCGCCGAGCGGGTGGAGCGGTCGGACCCCCCGGTGAACGAGTACACCTCCTTCCTCGTGGAGGGCGTGTTCCGGCATCTGGACCGCATCGACGAGCTCATCTCCACCTATTCCGAGGGGTGGACGCTGGAGCGGATGCCCGCCGTGGACCGCAACGTCCTGCGCGGCGGCACCTACGAGATGCTCTGGTCCGACGAGGTGCCGGAGGGCGTGGTGATCAGCGAGTGGGTGCATCTGGCGGCCGAGCTGTCGACCGACGAGTCGCCGCAGTTCGTCAACGGGCTGCTCGCCCGGTTCAAGCAGCTCAAGCCCTCGCTGTCCCTGTGAGCGGACCTGTGAGCAGAGCTGTGAGCAGAGCCGCGAGCAAACTGTGAGTGGAGCCGCGAGCGGATTCGTGAGCGGACTTGTGAACGGGGAGGCCGCAGATGCGTGACGCCACGCGGAGGACCGTCGTCTGGGAGGCCCTGCGCACGGTCCTGTCTGAGCGGGCGGAGTCCACCGGGCGCCGGACGCTGGACATCGTCGACGCCGGGGGAGGGACGGGCGGCTTCGCCGTCCCCCTGGCCGAGCTCGGGCACGTGGTGACGGTGGTCGACCCGACGCCCGACTCGCTCGCGGCGCTGGAGCGCCGGGCGGCGGAGACCGGTGTCGGCGTGAAAGGCCTCCAGGGCGACGCCGCCGACCTCGGTGAGCTGCTGGAGCCGGGCAGCGCGGACCTGGTGCTCTGCCACAGCGTGCTGGAGTACGTGGAGGACCCGGCGCGCGCCCTCGGCGCCGTCCGGGGCATCCTGCGGCCGGGGGGCGTGGTCAGCCTGCTCGCGGCCAACTCCGTCGCCGTGGCCCTGCACCGCTCGCTCGCCGGGCACTTCGACGAGGCCCGCCGGTCCCTGTCCGACCCGGACGGGCGCTGGGGCGACCGGGACCCCACCCCGCGCCGGTTCTCCCGGGAGACCCTCTCCGGGCTGATGGAGGCGGCCGGATTCACCGTCCGCGACGTGCACGGCGTACGGATCTTCGCCGACCTGGTGCCCGGCATGCTCGCCGACGGCGACCCGGACGGGCTGATCGCGCTTGAGCAGGCGGCGGCGGCCCACCCCGTGCTGCGCGACATCGCCACCCGGCTCCACGTCATCGCCTGCCGGTGAACGCCCCGTCCCGTCCGCCCTTCGAATAGAAACGGTGTTCGGGTAGGGTGACGGTGTGTCCCGGAACCAGCTGCTGCCTCGGGAGCCGTCCCCGTCCGGCGGTCCCGGAGACGACAGCGGCTGCCCGATCCTGCACGTGGACATGGACGCGTTCTTCGCCAGCGTCGAGCTGCTCGATCGGCCGGAGTTGAAGGGCGCCCCCGTCATCGTCGGCGCCACCGGGGCCCGCGGCGTCGTGCTCAGCGCCACGTACGAGGCCCGCCGGTTCGGCGTGCACTCCGCGATGCCGATGACCCGGGCCCGCCGCCTCTGCCCGCAGGCGACCGTGATCCCGCCCAGGCACGCCAAGTACGCCGAGGTCTCCCGGGGCGTCATGGAGCTCTTCCAGGCCATCACGCCGGAAGTGGAGCCGATCGCCTCCGACGAGGCGTTCCTCGACGTGGGCGGCGCCCGGCGCAGGCTCGGCCGGCCCGCCGTGATCGCACAGATGATCCGCGAGCAGGTCGCCGACCGGTACGGCATCACCTGCTCGGTCGGGGTGGCCGGCAGCAAGTTCGTGGCCAAGCTGGCCTCCCGCCAGTGCAAGCCGGACGGCCTCCTGGTGGTCCCGGCCGGCTCGGTGGTGGAGTTCCTCCACCCGCTGCCCGTGGCCGCCCTGTGGGGCGTGGGAGAGCGCACGGAGCAGGCCCTGGTGCGGCTCGGCATCCGCACCGTGGGCGACCTGGCCCACGTGCCGGTCGCCACGCTCCAGCGCGAGTTCGGCGCCGTCGGAGCCCACCTCGCGGCGCTCGCCTGGGGCCGCGACGAGCGGCCGGTCGTGCCGCACGTCCCCGACAAGAGCATCGGCAACGAGGAGACGTTCTCCCAGGACGTGGACGACCCGGAGACGATCAGGCGGGAGCTGCTGCGGCTGTCGGAGCGGGTCGCGGCCCGGCTGAGGGCGGCCGGGCACGTCGGCCGGACGGTCAGCGTGAAGCTGCGCCGCTCCGACTTCTCCACGATCACCCGGTCCCGTACGCTGCGGGAGCCGACCGATGTCGCGAAGGAGATTTACGACACATCATGCGAGCTTTACCGGGCCGCCGGGCTGGAGCGGGTCCGCCTGCGGCTCGTCGGCGTCCGCATGGAGAACCTCAGCCCGGCCGCCACGGCCAGCCGCCAGCTCGGCCTCGGCGAACGGGAGACCGGCTGGCGGGAGGCCGAACAGGCCATGGACCGGGCGGTCCGAAGATTCGGCCAGAACGCGGTGGTTCCGGCCTCGCTCGTACGCCGTCCGTTTGGTCCAATGGATCCATGACGTCACCTCCGGTTTGGACCGCGTTGGACGTTTTCTTTCGCCTACGTCTACAGCCTCGTATTCTGGGGATAACCGACCGCGAGGTTCGGACACCCCGTGTCGTCCGTTGCCGTCTTCCCCTGAATGGGGCCGTCCTTGGGAGGCGCCGTGCCGCTGTCTGAGCACGAGCAGCGCTTGCTCGACCAGATCGAGCAGGCCCTCTATGCCGAGGACCCGAAGTGGGCCAATACCGTCCGGATCAGCAATCCGCGCAGCCATTACAAGCGCCGCCTGGTGAAGGCCTCCATCGGCTTCGCACTCGGCGTGGTTCTGCTGATGGTCGGCGTCGTCGCGGCCCAGATCCCGCTCGGTGCCGCCGGCTTCGTGGTCATGCTCGCGAGTTGCCTGTGGGGGTTGTCGAGCTGGAAGCGGATGAACGGGCTGGGCGACACCTCGTCGGCACCCCAGGCCCGTGGCCGCCGCCCGCAGCGACAGACCTTCATGGAGCGCATGGAGGAGCGCTGGCGCCGCCGCCACGACGAGCGCTGAGCGCCGCGTCCCGGGAGTCCTGAGCACCCCCCGCGCTCAGGACACCCGCCGCGGCCCGCACGTCCGTTCAGGAGCCTGGGCGGGTGGTGTAGCCGCTCAGGCTGAGAACGGGGGCTTCTCGTGATGCCGGACGTTGTTCATCGCCTGATTCAGGCGTGCAACGATCACGACCTGGACGGGTTGCCGCGGTGCTACGCGACGCGGGTGGTGCATGCCCGGCCCGCGTGGGGGCCTTCGGCCCCCACGCCCCACCACGCGAGCTAGCGGCGGCCGCCGACGAGGGGCCGGTCCTCCCGGGCGGCCGTGTCGTTGGCGAAGCCGTCCTGGCCCGCCGTACGGGCGCCGGTCCCGCCGGGTGCTGCGTCGCGGGCCCTGCCGGGCCACAGGCGCAGGCCCTCCAGCCGGTCCATGACGTCCAGCGCGCCCGCCCCCGCCGCCCGCAGGCGCAGCAGCGTGGACATCGGGGCCACCAGGGCGCCGAACCGCCGCCACCGGGACACCGTCGCTCCCAGGCCGCGCCTCAGCCGCCGCAGGTCGGCGGGGCGCGGCCCGTCCGCCGCCGGCGACGGAGCGTACCTGAGCCGTTCCTCCGCGGTGACGACGCGCGCGAGCGACGCCGCCGTCTCCGGATCGAGCTCGTGCCGCTCCCTGAGCCGCAGGCCCAGCGCCCGCGGGCTCTCGTCCGGCCGGCGGGGCATCCCGAAGTCGGTCAGCGTGTCGCACAGCTCCGCCCAGGCCGCGTTCCGCACCCGCGCGGGGCGGTGGCGCCGCAGCCGCACCAGCAGACGGGCCACGGCGGGCAGGAGGGCCAGCAGCAGGGCGGCGGCCAGGCCGATGCCCACCTTGGCGGTCACCGGCAGGCCCGGGTCCACGACGACGGGCGCGGCGCCGAGGTCACGGTCGAGCTGCCGCGGGTTGGGCCGGACGGGCCGGGCGTTGCTGGACGTGTCGTCCGCTCCCCCGGAGGGGTTCGCGGACGGGCCGGCCGAGGGGCCGGTGGTCGGCGCCACGGGGATCGTGTACCGCGGCACCTCCGCGGTTCCCTGACCGGCCGCCCCGGCGGGGGTCGGCTCGAACCGCAGCCATCCGACGCCCTCGAAGTAGAGCTCCGGCCATGAGTGCGTATCGTGCGTCCGCACGGTCCACACGTCACCGATCTTGGTCCCGCCCGTGTACCCGACCGCGACCCGCGCCGGGATGCCGAGCATCCGGGCCATGACGGCCATCGCGCTCGCGAACTGCTCGCAGTAGCCCTTCCGGTCACGCAGCACGAATCGCGACAGCGCGTCGGCGCCCGAGCCCGCCGCCCGCAGGGTGTAGGTGAACTTCCCGCTCTTGGTGAACCACTCCTGGAGCTTCACGGCCTGCTGGTACGGCGAGGCCGCGCCCGCGGTGACCCGGGCGGCGAGCGCCGCCACCTCGGGGTCGAGCTCCTGCGGCAGCGCGAGGTAGCGCCCGTCGGGTGGCGACGGGGCGGCCAGGTTCAGCTGGTCGATGCTCGGCTGCGGCTCACCGACGACGGCCCGGTAGTCCAGGCCGGACGCCTCGTCCTTGGTGGAGAACACCATGAGGGAGGCCCGGTCGGCCCGCCAGTCGCCGTCGGCCTCGACCTGCGTCGCCGGGTACGGAAGCGGCAGGAACCTGAGCTGGTCGAGGTCCTCGCTGACGCTGATCCGGGCCTCCGCCCGGCCCACGGCGATCCCGGGGCCGAGCCCCGGCGCCGGGGGCAGCGGCCCCTCCGACACCCGGTCCTCCGGGCGTCCCCGAAGCGAGCTGAACGTCCACTTCTGCCCGTCGAACACGTCGAGCGAGTAGATCCGCAGGTAGCGCGGCTTGTCGTCGCTGGTGGTGTACGTGAGGACGGTCGAGTTGGCCTGCTGGCGCAGCTGGCCGCCGAGCTTGGCGATCGCGTCGGGGACGCCGATGTTGCCGCCGCCCCCGCCCAGGCCGTTGCCCACGCCGAACCCGAACACCGGGTCGGGCGCCAGCGCCGGCAGCAGCGCGGGGACCACGACCGCCAGCACGATCGCCATCACGCCGATCCGCTTGCCGGACAGGGCCAGCCGTTCGGTGTCCGGTGTGGTGGCCGCCGACGTCGTGCTCCTGGAGCGGCGCACCACGACGGCCTTGCCCCACCGGGTCAGGCGCTCGCGCCCGTCGGCCACGAGCAGCCCGACGTACCCCAGCGCGCCGATCATGAACGCCGGCCAGCCGATCGGATCGGTCATCACGGCGGCCGGCACCGTGAACAGGGCCAGCAGCGGCAGCCCGGCGAGCGCGGCCCGGCGCAGCCGTACGGCGAACACGTCGACCAGCAGGGCGATCAGCCCGACGCCGGCCGCCGTGAGCAGGGTGATGCCCGAATTGGCGGGCACCGGCGCGGCGTACCGCTGGATGTCGTCGAAGCCGGAGGCGGTCAGCTCGGCCAGCCTGGCCAGCGAGCCCTTCGTCGGGATGACCCGCAGCCACGCCTCATGGCTCGTGAAGGCGGCCGTCAGGTAGACCAGCAGCGCGGGCAGCATCGCGACCGGCGCCACCCAGGGGCGCGCCCCCAGCCGGGACGCCGCCACGCCCGCCAGCGCGGTCGTCAGGACCGCGCCCATGCTCGCCCAGAACCAGCCGCCCCCCTCGAAGAGCGGGTAGAGCGTGATGGTGACCGCCGCCGTGGCCAGCGCCGCCGCAACCGGCAGTTTCATAGGTCGCTCACTCCTCGTCCGGCTCGCCGCCGGTCCTCACCCGCGGGGCACGGCGCGCGGTCCGCCGGCCCTTCTCACACGTTCGCCGCCGTCTCGTGTGCCGCCGATCACACGGCCCGCCACCGCGCCGTCGCCGCCGATCACGCGGCGCTCCTCCTGTACGCGGCCTCCGGCCACACGGTCGCCAGCGACGTCCCGGCGGGCAGGCGGAGCACCCGCCAGCCGGCCGAGGTCAGCACGCCCCGCGCCTGCTCCGCCGCCTCGTCGGGGAAACCGTCCCAGCCCTCGACGTCGAGCAGGACCGCGACACCGGTCACGCCCGGATGCCTGAGCTTCGCCAGCGCCTGCGCCTCCGCGGAGTCGATCGACCCGAGGACCGCGATGACCAGGCCCTCGCCGCCGCCCTGGCGCAGCGCCGCCACCCCGTGCTCCAGTGATCTCGCCGAGCTCTGCCGTACGACGGCGAGGGCGTCGAGCAGCGACCACGACTGGCCGGCGTCGGGCAGGTGCTGCGGGCCCTGGTCGGTGACCAGCCGCAGCCCGAGGCCGTCGCCGGAAAGGTGCACGCCGATCGACGCGGCGGCCGAGACCGCCACCTCGAACGACGAGCGCGGCCCCTCGCCGCGGTGGGCGTGCCTGCGGGTGTCGAGCAGGAGCGCGCCCCTGCTCTGCCACTGCTGCTCCTCGCGCCTGACCATCAGCTCGCCGTGGCGCGCCGTCGACCGCCAGTGGACCCGTCGCAGGTCGTCGCCCTGGCGGTAGTCGCGCGGCGCCACGTCGTCGTCGCCCGCCGACGCGACCGACCGGGTACGGCTGTCGCCCCCGCCCGACCACTCGCCGGACAGCCGCACCGGCGGCAGCGGCACGACCTGGGGGACGACCACCAGCGTGTCGGTGATCGTGAACGACCTGGCCAGCTCGACCAGCCCGAAGGGGTCGGTGATCCGGATCGACAGGGGCCCGATGGGGAACCGTCCGCGCAGGTCGGAGCGGACCTTGTAGTCGATCTCCCGGACGCCGCGCGACTCCACCCGGTCGAGGACGAACCTCGGCCGCGTGCCCAGCGCGTACTGAAGCGTGTCCTCGACGAGCAGCAGGCCGGTGGGCAGCCGGGTGACGTTCTCCAGCCGCAGCGTGACCGTGCTGTCGGTGCCCACGGGGGCGCGTGCGGGGTCGAGGCGCCGGGCGCAGCTCAGCCGGTAGCGGGTGCGGGCCACGACGACCGACGCCATCAGCGGCATCGCGATGATCAGTACGGCGACCCGCAGCAGGTCGTGCTCGCCCAGCACGAACGCGCACAGCAGCGCGGCCACGCCGGCGGCGAGGAACGACCGCCCGCGGGGAGTGAGGGCCTTCAACCCCGTCATCGGGCCTCCGTCACCTGGTGTCCGGGACCGGTACGCGGCGCACCAGGTCGGCGATCACCTGCTCGGGCTGGCGGCGCTGCCCCTGGGCCTCCAGGCTCGGCAGCAGCCGGTGGGCCAGCACGGGCACGGCGAGCTCCTGCAGGTCGTCCGGGATGACGTAGTCGCGGCCGGACAGCGCCGCGTGCGCCCGCGCGCTGCGGAGCAGGTGGAGGGTGGCGCGCGGGGAGGCGCCCAGCCGCAGGTCGGGGGAGTGCCGGGTGGCCGCGACGACGTCGACGGCGTACCGCTTCACCGGCTGGGAGGCGTAGACGGCGCGCACGGCCTCGATGAGCGACTGCACCTCGGCCGTCGTGGCCACCGCCTCCATCTTGTCGAGCGGCTGGGAGGCGCCGTGCACGTCGAGCATCTCCAGCTCGGCCGCGGGCTCGGGATAGCCCATGGCGATCTTCGCGGTGAAGCGATCGCGCTGGGCCTCCGGCAGGGGATAGGTCCCCTCCATCTCGATCGGGTTCTGCGTCGCGATGACCATGAACGGCGATTCGAGCTGGTAGGTGACGCCGTCGACCGTGACCTGGTGCTCTTCCATGCATTCCAGGAGCGCGGACTGCGTCTTGGGGGAGGCCCTGTTGATCTCGTCGCCGACGACGATGTTGGCGAACACCGGCCCCGGCTTGAACTCGAACTCCCGGGTCTGCTGGTTGTACGCGCTGACCCCGGTGATGTCGCTGGGCAGCAGGTCGGGGGTGAACTGCACCCGCTTGACGGGGCAGTCGATCGATCGGGCCAGCGCCTTGGCGAGCATCGTCTTGCCCACGCCGGGCACGTCCTCGATCAGGAGGTGACCCTCTGCCAGGAGCACGGTGAGGGTGAGGCGGACGACCTCGCTCTTGCCCTCGATCACGGCTTCGATCGCGTGGCGGATCCGGTGGGCGGTGTCCACCAGCTCCTCGAGCCGGGCTCCCGCATCGGTGACGTCGGGTGTTACTGCCACCAGGCCTCCATGAGGGTACGTCCCCGGGAATGGGGCGTTAAACGTTCTTTTTCCATTCTGTGTACAGACCCTATGTCTCCTGCGGTTCTTGAGCGACTTTGTCCGGAAATCCGGATGAACTGCCGGGCCGTTGTCCCACGCCATCTCGGTGCAGAGCCGGACGCATGGGAATCCTGTGACAATCGCCCGCTCCACTTTCCTCCACGCAGCTCTCGCGCGTCCCCGGAATCCCGTGCCCGCCGGGCTTTGCCCGTACGGGAGTGAGGCTGGGGACACGCCCGCCGGGGTGCGGGGGAGGGCGCGGCGCCCCACTCCACACCACCCGCCTTTACCTGCGGAAACGCGGCCGAATTCGAATGCCGGCACGGCCTGAATCAGTTGACGGTGGGGAGAAGTGGAGTATGGTGGTGCGCAGTGGAGGGCAGAGGCTACAGCGCTGAGCGCTCCGCAAGGCACGGGAGGTGGATCCGCTGTTCCTCGGCACCCACCACCCGCGCCTAGATGACAAAGGACGGCTGTTCCTGCCGGCGAAGTATCGCGAGGAGCTGGCGGAGGGTCTTGTGATCACCAAAGGCCAGGAGCGCTGCCTCTACGTCTTCCCCGTAGAGGAGTTCCAGCGCATCACCGAGGCCCTGCGCACCGCACCGGTGACCGCCAAGGCGGTCCGCGACTACAGCCGTGTCTTCTTCGCCAGCGCGTCGGACGAGGTGCCCGACAAGCAGGGACGGATCACGATCCCGCAGAGCCTCCGGCAGTACGCGGGATTGGAACGTGACTGCGTGGTCATCGGTGCCAACACCCGGCTGGAGATCTGGGACGCCCAGGCATGGGACACCTATCTGGCCGCCCAGGAGCCGGCGTTCTCCGAGCTCTCGGAGGAGGTGCTGCCCGGAGTGCTGTAGATCGACACTGATCCTTTCTTGATCACATATGACCCGTCGGTGACGTTCGGCGAGGTCTCCACCCGCTCCCATGTGGCAGCTGATGCACCTTCCCCGGTGTCAGACGCCACGGTCGGCGACGCGGATGGGGACCTGGCCGGGCGGGTTGGCCAAATTTTCCGACAAAGGCCGACATGGGTGGGGACCCGTTGGGTAATCACCGGCGGCAAGCCGCGCATCCGCGAGCACAGAAGCGGCGATATGGGGGTTGGCAGCTTTGTCGCAAGAGCCCGTTCACTCGGGTGGTCACGTTCCGGTCATGCTCGATCGCGTGCTGGAGTTGCTCGGCCCGGCTCTCGCGGGGCCGGACGCTGTCGTCGTCGACGCCAACCTCGGCCTCGGCGGGCACGCCGAGGCGCTCCTCGCGGCCCACCCCTCCCTCCATCTCGTCGGCATCGACCGCGACCCCACCGCCATCGAGAGGTCCGCCGCGCGGCTCGCGCCGTACGCGGACCGGACGACGCTCGTACGGGCCGTGTCCGACGAGCTGGCCGACGTCCTGCGGGAAGCCGGTCGACGCCGTGTCGACGCCGCGCTGTTCGACCTCGGAGTGTCCTCCCCTCAGCTCGACGAGGCCGAGCGCGGTTTCGCCTACTCCTACGACGCCCCCCTCGACATGCGGATGGACCGCGAGCAGGAGCTCACCGCCGAGCGCGTGGTGAACACCTACTCCGCCGCGGAGCTCACCCGCATCCTGCGCGTCTACGGCGAGGAGAGGTTCGCGGCGCGCGTCGCGAGCTTCATCGTCAAGGAGCGCGCCAAGGACCCCATCACCACGACGAAGCGGCTCGCCGAGCTCGTCCGGGCGGCCATCCCGGCCGCGACGAGGCGGACCGGGGGCAACCCCGCGAAGCGAACCTTCCAGGCCCTGCGCATCGAGGTGAACGAGGAGCTGACCGCGCTGGAGCGCGCGCTCCCCGCCGCCCTCGACGCGCTGGCGGTCGGCGGCCGCGTGGTCGTGCTCGCGTACCACTCACTGGAGGACCGGCTCACCAAGCAGGTCCTCGCGGCGCGAACCAGGGACACCGGCCCCCCCGGCCTCCCGGTCCTCCTTGAGGCTCACCAGCCCCGGTTCCGCCTACTGACGAGGGGAGCAGAGCTCCCGGACGACGAGGAGGTGGCCCGCAATCCGCGGGCCGCCTCGGCCCGGTTGCGGGCGGCAGAGAGGATCCGCCAGGGATGAGGACAGAACAGGAGACCAGGAGGGCGCCCGCCGCCCGCCGCGCGCCGGTCCGCACGCCCGGTGACCTGACCGGCGACGCGCCCGGCCGTACGGCCACGGCGGCGGAGGCCCCGGAGGGGACCCCCACGCCCACGGCGGCTCCGCAGCGTCCGGCGGCGGGGCGCGGGCGCGTGGACGCGGCCCCTCCTCGCCCGGACCGGTCCGCGCCACGCGAGACGGCCCGCCAGGCGGCTCCGGCCGCCCGTCCCGGCACGGCGCCGGGCCGCGCGCCCAGGCGGACCGCGCGGCCGGCGGGCCCGCCGGTGCCCGGTGCCGGATCGCCGCCGGCCGCTCCCGGGGCGCGCCCGCCACGGCGCGGCGCGGCCGACGCCTCCGGCTCCACGGCGGCCCCTCGTGCCACAATGGCGCGGCGGGCGTTCCGGCGCCCCGCGAGGGCTCCGTTCGTCCTGCTCGTCGTGGGTTTGATGTGCGGCGGCCTGGTGTCCCTGCTCCTGCTGAACACGGTGCTCGCCCAGGACTCGTTCAAGCTGAGCGACCTGCGGTCGAGCATCGACGAGCTGCATGAGCAGGCCGCCGAGCAGGAGAGCCGGCTGCGCGAGTGGAGCCAGCCGCCCGCGCTCGCCGAGGCGGCCAGGCCGTACCTCAGGGAGGACAAGTCGGCCCCCTCGTTCGTGACCACCGGCCCAGATGGCGGCACGGACGACGGCACGGACGGCGGCACAGGTACGGAGACGGGCTCGGCGGCCTCGGAGACGGGGTCCGTGACGGGCGGCCCGACGGGCAGCCCTACAGGCGGCCCTACAGGCGGCCCTACAGGCGGCCCTACAGGCGGCACGGCAGGCAGTGAGACAGGCGGCGCAGGCTCGGAGGAGGGCACGAACCGGTGAGAGAGAGCGGCCGGAATCCGGGTCCCGGCCGCGGCGGTCCCAGTGGGCGTGGCGGTCCGGGCCCGGCCGGCGGCAGGAGGGCTCCGGGCACCCCGGGGCGTCCCGGCCGCCCGGACGGCCCGTCCAAGCCCGGCCGTCCGGACACGCCCATCCCTCCCGGCCGCGACGACCCAGCGGAGCACCGGGGCACGCGCAAGGGGCGCCCCGTAGGACCGGACGATCCGGCCGGGAATCGTGGTGCCCGTAACGGCCGTCCCACCGGGCCGGACGACCCGGCGGGGCTTCGTGGTGCCCGTAACGGCCGCCCCGTAGGACCGGACGACCCGGCCGGGAGTCGCGGTGCCCGTAACGGCCGTCCCACCGGGCCGGACGATCCGCGGCGCGGCGCCCGCAACGACGGCGACGGGCCCGCCTCCGCCAGGCCCTCGGCTCGCGCGGCCCAGCCCGGTCGCACGGCACAGACAGGTCGCACGGCGCCGCCCGGCCGCCCGCCGCAGCCGGGCCGTACGGGACAGGGCGGCCGGCCCGTCCCACCCGGACGCACGCTCGGGGAGGAGCCGACGCGAGCCTCAGGCCCGGGGGAGTGGCGCCCCAGGCGCCCGGGAGACGGCCCACGGCCCCCCCGCCCGCCCCGTCCGCCGGCCCCGCCCCGTCCGCCGGCCGTGCTGCGGCTGGGCAACCCTTCGCGGCGGCTGAACGCCGGTCTGATCGTGATGGCCTTCGTGCTGTCGCTGTTCGCCGGCCGCCTGGTGCAGCTGCAGGGGCTCGACTCCAAGGTCCTGCAGGCGCGGGCCGCCCAGCAGCGGGTGCAGCCGGAGACGCTCCCCGCCCGGCGCGGGTCGATCACCGACGCCGCGGGACACGAGCTGGCGGTGACGATCGAGGCCCGGGAGATCTATCTCGACCCCAAGGACATCGATCCGGCCAAACGCGACCTGATCGCCAAGACCCTCGCCCAGGAGCTGAACCGCCCCCTGGAGGAGGTCTCGGCCCAGCTGGCCAAGACGACCCAGCGGTACATCCCGCTGTCACGCGACGTCGACCCGCTGCGCGCCAAGCGGATCATGGGCTTCGGGTTCAAGGGCGTCGGCTCCAAGCCCACCTACCAGCGCCTGTACCCGGGCCGCACCCTCGCCGGGGGCCTCATCGGCTTCGTCGGCGTCGACGGCGGCGGCCTGGCGGGGCTGGAGAGCTCCTACGACAAGATCCTCGCCGGGCGCGACGGCCAGCAGAGCATCGAGATCGGCCGGGACGGGCAGCGCATCCCCATGACGCGCAGCACGCGGCAGTCCCCGGTGCCGGGCCGTGACGTGCGGCTGACGATCGACCGGGACATCCAGTGGGCCGCCGAGCAGGCGATCGCCAGGCAGGTCGACGCCACCAAGGCGAGCGGCGGCAGCGTGATCGTCATGGACGTGCGGACCGGGCAGGTCCTCGCGATGGCCAACGCCCCCCAGTTCGACGTCAACAAGTGGCAGGACAGCCCGGTGACCGCGCGGGGGAACCGCGCGGTCTCCGAGGTGTTCGAGCCCGGGAGCACGAACAAGGTGATCACGGCGGCCGCCGCGATCGAGTCGGGCGCCGTCAGCCCCGGCACCGTCTTCCGCGTCCCGGACCACTACCAGTGCGCGGACCGGATGCTCAGGGACGCCCACCCGCACCCGCCCGAGATGCTGACGTTCACCGGGATCATGGCCGAGTCCAGCAACATCGGCACGATCATGGCGTCCGAGAAGGTCACGAGCCAGCGGCTGTACGACATGTTCCGGTCGTTCGGCTTCGGCGGGAAGAGCGGGTCGGGGCTCGCGGGCGAGGAGGCCGGGCTGCTGCCCGGCTGGCAGACCTGGTCGGGCAGCCAGCGCTGTACGATCGCCTACGGCCAGGGCATCTCGGTCACCGCGCTGCAGATGGCCAGCGTCTACCAGACGATCGCCAACGGAGGAGTGCGGGTGACCCCCACGATCGTCGCGGGCACGACGGACGAGCACGGCAGGCTCGTCCCCGCCGCGGCGCCCAAGAAGACCCGGGTGATCAGCGACGCGACCGCCCGGGAGATCGCGCTGATGCTGGAGGCCGCGGTGGGCCACGACGGCACGGGTGAGGCCGCCTCCATCGAGGGGTACCGCGTCGCGGGCAAGACGGGCACCGCCATGCGGTACGACCAGGAATGCGGGGGATACTGCGGATACACGGCGACGTTCGTCGGCTTCACCCCGGCGGACGCGCCGCGGCTGATGACGCTCGCCGTCGTCCAGCATCCCAAGAAAGGCCACTACGGCGGCATGGTCGCCGCCCCGGTGTTCAAGGACGTCATGACTTTCGCGTTGAAGAGCAGGAAGATCCCGCCGACCGGTACGAAGGCGCCCACCGCCGTCCTTCAAGCCGGACGCTGACCGGGGACGGTACGCTCTCGCCGTGCGTCCCCCGTCGTCTATGCGTCCCGCCGCCACGCAGGCCCGCCCGCTGTCCGGGCTCGCGGCTCTGCTCGGCGCGGTCTCGGCCGTCCCCTCTCCCGGCGCCCGTGCCGTGCGCGGCGCCGTCACCGGCATCACCATCGACTCGCGCCGGATCCAGCGCGGCGACCTCTACGTGGCGCTGCCCGGCACCACGGTGCACGGAGCGCGGTTCGCCTCCGACGCGCTCGCCGCGGGCGCCGCGGCCATCCTCACCGACGAGGAGGGCCGCGAGGCGGCGACGGCCACCGGGCTGCCCGTGCTGGTCGTCCCCGACCCGCGGGCCGTGCTCGGCCAGGTCGCGGCCTGGGTGTACGGCAGGCCGGCGGCGGACGTCATGGTCATCGGCGTCACCGGCACCAGCGGCAAGTCCACCTCCACCTTCCTCATCGAGGCCGGCCTGCGGGCGGCCGGCCACCGCACCGGCCTCATCGGCGGCGTGGAGATCCGTGCGGGCGACGTACGGTTCGTCCCCGACCTCACCACTCCCGAGGCGAGCGACCTGCACGGCCTGTTCGCGCTGATGCGGGAGCAGGGCGTCACCGCGGCGGCCATGGAGGTCTCCAGCCACGCCCTCGCGCTCGGCCGGGTGGACGGCGTCTTCTACGACGTGTCGATCTTCACCAACCTCTCCCAGGATCACCTGGACTTCCACCGTGACCTCGACGACTACTTCGCCGCCAAGCGACGGCTGTTCACCCCCGAGCTGTCGCGGCTCGGCGTGGTGAACATCGACGACGCCCACGGCCGCGAGCTGGCCGGCCTGGCGAAGATCCCGATCACCACGTTCTCCGCGCTTGGAGCCCCGGAGGCCGACTGGCGCGCCGAGGACGTGCGCCTCGGCCCCGACGGCAGCTCCTTCCGCGTCGTCGGCCCCGGCGGGGTCGAGGCGCGGGCCGACGTCACCCTGCCCGGGCCGTTCAACGTGGCGAACACGCTGGGCGCGCTCGTGGCGCTCGTCGAGGCGGGCGTCCCGCTCCAGACCGCCGTCACCGGGGTCGGAGGCTTCACCGGCGTCCCCGGCCGCATGGAGCGGGTGCCCGGCGGCGAGGGTTACGAGGTGATCGTCGACTACGCGCACAAGCCCGGCGCGGTCGAGTCCGTGCTGCGCTCCCTGCGCGCCGTCCTCGACGACGGGCCGGGCGGCCGCCTGTCGATCGTCCTGGGCTGCGGCGGCGACCGCGACAGGGGCAAGCGGCCCCTGATGGGCGAGGCCGCGGCCCGGCTGGCCGACGTGGCCATCCTCACCAGCGACAACCCCCGCACCGAGGATCCGCTTGCGATCCTCGCCGCGATGCTGGAGGGCGTGCTCAACGTGCCCGCCGGTGAGCGGGCCCATGTGATCGTCGAACCGGACCGGGCGGCCGCCATCGACCTCGCGATTTCCGGTGCGACGCCCGGAGATGTGGTAGTTGTGGCTGGCAAGGGGCACGAGCAAGGGCAGTATGTCGGGGGTGAAGTGATCCCCTTCGACGACCGCGAGATGGCCGCCCGGGCCATCGCCGGGCGAGGCCGGGTACACGCACACCGGGCCGGGCCGGTCACCGAGCGGCCCGCCGGTGGATGACGCGGCGCCGGGCCGGCCACACGGCCGGGCGCCGGGCCGACCATCGGGCCGAACACCCAGCCGAACACGGGGCCGCGTGAGCGGCAGCCGACCGACAGGCGCGAAAGAGAGCAGGAACGACACATGATCCCGATGCCGCTGGCGCGGGTCGCCGAGATCACGTCGGGGGCCCTGACCGGCATGGCCGATCCCCGGGCCGTGATCCGCGGCCCGGTCGTGATCGACTCCCGGGCCGCCGGGCCGGGCGCGCTGTTCGTGGCGATCAAGGGTGAGCGCGCCGACGGGCACGACTTCGCCCG
Organism: Microbispora sp. NPDC049125; assembly: GCF_040802045.1. Taxonomy (NCBI): domain Bacteria; kingdom Bacillati; phylum Actinomycetota; class Actinomycetes; order Streptosporangiales; family Streptosporangiaceae; genus Microbispora; species Microbispora sp. NPDC049125. The sequence continues at coordinate 317,700 of NZ_JBEZDW010000003.1, forward strand.
GCAGGCCGTCGAGGCCGGCGCCGCCGCCGTCCTCGCGTCGCGGCCCGTCGAGGCCCCCGCCGTGATCGTGGGCGACGTGCTCGCCGCGCTGGCCGGCCTCGCCAACGCCGTGGTGTCCGCCCTTCCGTCCGCCACCGTGGTCGGCGTGACCGGCTCCGCGGGCAAGACGACCACCAAGGACCTGCTGGCCGGCCTCGCCGCGCGGATCGGCCCCACGGTCGCGCCGGCCGGCTCCCACAACAACGAGATCGGCCACCCGCTGACGGTCCTCAAGGCCGACGAGGGCACCCGCTTCCTGGTGCTGGAGCTCAGCGCCAGGAACGTCGGCCACATCGCCTACCTCGCGCGGATCGCGCCGCCCCGCATCGGGGTGGTGCTCAACGTGGGCACCGCGCACCTCGGGGTGTTCGGCGGCAAGGAGGCGATCGCGCGGGCCAAGGGTGAGCTGGTCGAGGCCCTCCCCTCCGACGGCGTGGCCGTCCTCAACGCCGACGACCCCCTCGTCGCGGCCATGGCCGGCCGTACGGCGGCCAGGGTGACGTGGTTCGGACGCTCGCCGCAGGCGGTCATCCGGGCCGAGGACGAGTCCGTCGACGCCCGCAGCCGGGCGTCGTTCACGCTGCGGACGCCGTCCGGGTCCGCGGCCGTGCGGCTGCGCCTCCACGGCGCCCACGCGGTCGAGAACGCCCTGGCCGCCGCGGCGGCGGCCTACGAGCTCGGCCTGCCGGTGGCCACGATCGCCGACGAGTTGTCCCGGGCCGAGCCGCGCAGCCGATGGCGGATGGAGGTCACCGACCGGCCCGACGGCGTGACCGTGATCAACGACGCGTACAACGCCAACCCCGACTCGATGCGGGCGGCGTTCCGCAGCCTGGGCGCGCTGGGCGAGGGGCGGCGGCGGTTCGCGGTGATCGCGGCGCTGCGCGAGCTCGGCGAGGACGCCGACACGCTCAACGAGGGCGTCGGGCGGCTCGCCGCCGGCGCCGGGCTCGAGGGGCTGATCGTGGTCGGCGACGGCGCCGAGCCCGTCCTGGCCGGCGCCCCCGGCGCGATCCACGTCCCCGACGCGGCGGCCGCCGCCGAGGAGCTGTCCGCCAGGCTGGCGCCGGGCGACGCGGTGCTGGTGAAGGGGCCGCGCGCGGCCGGGCTCGAGCGGGTCGCCGAGGCGATCCTCGGAGGTGACGCCCGGTGAGGAACATCCTCATCGCGGCGGCGGTTTCGCTGCTGCTGTCCATGGTCGGCACGCCACTCGCCATCCGGCTGTTCGCCAGGCGCGGCTACGGCCAGAACATCCGTGAGGAGGGCCCGTCGGGGCACTACGACAAGAAGGGCACCCCGACGATGGGCGGCACGGTCATCGTGATCGCGTCGCTGATCGGCTACTTCGTCGCCCACCTCACGACCGTGCTGTCGTCCACCGCCGACCCGCCGACGGCCTCGGGACTGCTGGTGCTGTTCCTGATGACCGGCCTCGGCGCGGTCGGCTTCCTCGACGACTTCATCAAGATCTACAAGCAGCGCAGCCTCGGTCTGCGCAGCGGCGCCAAGGCCGCCGGGCAGCTCGTCGTCGGAGCCATCTTCGCCGTGCTCGTCCTGCAGTTCCCCAACGGGTACCAGGTCACGCCGGCGGTGACGCAGGTGTCGTTCCTGCGCGACATCGGGCCGTCCATCGGCCTCATCGGCTTCATCATCTGGGTGCTGTTCTTCATCGTCGGCTTCTCCAACGCGGTGAACCTGACCGACGGCCTCGACGGACTGGCCTCCGGCGCCACCTGCCTGGTCCTCGCCGCGTACGTGCTGATCGGCAACTGGCAGCTGCGCAACAGCTGCACGGTCCTGCTGGGGCCCGGCTGCTACTGGGTGCGAGATCCGCTGGACCTGTCGGTGGTCGCCGCGGCGGTGCTCGGCGCCTGTTTCGGCTTCCTGTGGTGGAACGCGCCGCCCGCCAAGATCTTCATGGGGGACACCGGGTCGCTGGCGCTCGGCGGCGTGATCGCGGGCCTGGCGTTCACCACCCGCACCCAGCTCCTGCTGGTCATACTGGGCGGCCTGTTCGCGATCATCACGATGTCGGTGATCATCCAGGTGGGCTTCTTCAAGATGACGCGAAAACGCGTCTTCCGCATGGCCCCCCTCCAGCACCACTTCGAGCTGTCGGGGTGGGCGGAGACCACGATCGTCGTCCGGTTCTGGCTGATCGCCGCGCTCTGCGTGGCCGCCGGGCTCGGCCTGTTCTACCTGGAATGGATGCCGAAGTAGTGAGCGTCGTCGTCGCCGGCCTGGGGATCTCCGGCACCGCCGCCGCCCGGGCGCTCGCCGAGGGCGGCGAGCACGTGGTGGTGCTGGAGTCGGTGGACGGCAAGCGTCAGCGGGCGGCGGCCGCCGCCCTCGCGGGGCTCGGCGTGGAGGTGCGGTTCGGCGAGCCCGCCCTGCCGGAGGGCGTCTCGCTCGTCGTCACCTCACCCGGCTGGCGGCCCGGCCATCCCCTGCTGGCCGCGGCGGCGCAGGCCGGCGTCGAGGTGATCGGGGAGGTCGAGCTGGCCTGGCGGCTGCGCGGCGAGAAGGCCGCCCCGTGGCTGGCCCTCACCGGCACGAACGGCAAGACCACCGCCGTCCGCATGCTGGCGTCCATCCTGTCGGCCGCCGGGCACAGCACCCTCGCCGTCGGCAACGTCGGCGTCCCGATCGTCGAGGCGGCCCGCGAGCCGTACGACGTGCTCGCCGTGGAACTGTCCAGCTTCCAGCTCCACTGGTCGTCGAGCCCCGCGCCCCTCGCGGCGGCCGTGCTCAACGTCGCGCCCGACCACATCGACTGGCACGGCTCGCTGGAGGAGTACGCCGCGGCCAAGGCCCGGATCTTCTCCCACGCCGGGACGGTGATCTGCAACGCCGACGACGAGAGTTCCTCCCGCCTGGCCGCGCCGTACGAGGAGGGGCGCCGCGTGGTCGGCTTCACGCTCGGCGTGCCCCGGCCGGGGCAGCTCGGCGTCGTCGAGGGGCTTCTGGTCGACCGGGCGTTCGTGGCGGACCCGGTCCGCGAGGCGGAGGAGCTCGCCGAACTGGCCGACGTGCGGCCGTTCGCCCCGCACAACGTCGCCAACGCGCTCGCGGCCGCCGCGCTCGCCCGGGCGTACGGCGTGCCCCCGCCGGCCGTACGGCGGGGCCTGGCCGGGTTCGTCCCCGACCCGCACCGGATCGCGCACGTGGCCCGGGTCGGCGAGGTCGACTACGTGGACGACTCCAAGGCCACCAACCCGCACGCGGCCGCCGCCTCCCTCGCGGCCTATCCGTCCGTGGTGTGGATCGCGGGCGGCCAGCTGAAGGGCGCGGACGTCGACGACCTCGTACGGCGGGCCGCCCCCCGCCTGCGCGGCGCCGTGCTGCTGGGCGCGGACCGGGAGCCCATCAGGCGCGCATTGGCGCGACACGCCGCGAATGTCCCCGTGGTGGAGGTGCCGGGGCAAGACACTGGGGTGATGGACCACGTCGTCGCCGAAGCCGCCCGCCTCGCCTCCCCGGGGGACACCGTGCTGCTCGCCCCCGCGGGGGCGTCCCTGGACATGTTCGCCGGTTATGGAGCGCGTGGGGAGGCCTTCGCCCGCGCCGTGCGCCGCCTGGCGGCCCGGTGACCGCCGGCAGGGCCGCGGCGACCGTGCCCCAGGCCGCCGGCGACCGCGACGCGGTCGCGGGAGGGCGGGCGGCGCCCGGCTGGGCCCGGACCCAGGTCACCGCGCTGAGGGAGCTGCTCAACCGCCCGCTTACGTCGTACTACCTGGTGCTCGGGTGCAGCGCGCTGCTGCTCGCGCTGGGCCTGATGATGGTGCTGTCGGCCTCCAGCATCGAGGCGATGCAGAAGACCGGCAACCCGTTCTACTGGTTCGTGAAGCAGTCGACGTCGGTGGCGTTCGGCATCCCCCTGATGTGGCTGTGCTCGCGCGTGCCACAGCGGTTCTTCCGGCTGGCCGGCTATCCCCTCATGGCCGTGTCGATCATCGGCCTGCTGATGGTGATCTTCATCGGCCAGGAGCTGCTCGGCGCCCAGCGGTGGATCGCGATCGGGCCCATCTCGGTCCAGCCCTCGGAGCCGGCCAAGCTCGGCCTCGTCCTGTGGGGCGCCGACCTGCTCGCCAGGAAGGCACGCGCCGGCCGGATCGAGTGGCGGCACCTGCTGATCCCGCTGATGCCCGGCACCGCGATCATCGCCGTGCTGGTGATGCTCGGCCGCGACCTCGGCACCACCATCGTGCTCATGCTGATCTTCCTAGCGCTGCTGTGGGTGGTCGGCGCCCCCGTACGGCTGTTCGGCGGGATCCTCGCCATCCTCGCGATGGCGACCGGCGTGATGATCCTCGTCGAGCCGTATCGCCTGAGCCGCGTGACGAGTTTCCTGAACCCCTGGGGGGACGCCCAGGACACGGGGTTCCAGGCCGTCCAGGGACTCATGGCCATCGGCTCGGGCAGCTGGTTCGGCCTCGGCCTGGGCAGCAGCCGCCAGAAGTGGGACTGGGTGCCCCACGCCGAGAGCGACTTCATCTTCTCCATCCTCGGGGAGGAGCTCGGCCTGATGGGGACACTCGTGGTGATCGCGCTGTTCGGGCTCCTGGGCTACGCCGGGCTGCGCATCGCCTCCCGGACCCGCGACCCGTTCACCCGGCTGGCCGCCGCGGCGGCCGTCGCGTGGATCGTGGGCCAGGCCATCGTCAACATCGGCGCCGTCATCGGCCTCTTCCCGATCACGGGCATCCCGCTGCCGCTGGTGTCGTACGGCGGATCCGCGCTGTTGCCGACCCTCGGCGCGCTCGGCATGTTGCTGTCGTTCGCCAAACGGGAGCCCGGCGCGGCCGAGGCCCTGCAAGCCCGTGGCCCCGGACCGGCCGCGCGGGCTCTAAGCTGGCTGGGCCTGGGTGGCCGCACCGGGCTCTGACGGGGGAGCGGCGAGCCGCAACGCGGAACGACACGACTGACGCGGGAACAGGGAGTGACATGAGGGTGGTCCTCGCCGGCGGCGGGACGGCCGGCCATATCGAGCCGGCGCTCGCGCTGGCCGACGCGCTTCGCCAGCAGGACCCGGCGATCGGCATCACCTGCCTCGGCACGGAGCGAGGCCTGGAGACCCGGCTGGTGCCCGCCCGCGGCTACGAGCTGGCCCTGGTGCCCGCCGTGCCGCTGCCCCGCGCGATCACGCCCCAGCTCCTCACCGTGCCGGGCCGGCTCGCCGGGGCGATCAGCGCGGCGGCCGGCATCCTCGACCAGGTCCAGGCCGACGTCCTCGTCGGGTTCGGCGGCTACGTCGCCACGCCCGCCTACCTCGCCGCCCGGCGGCGGGGCGTCCCCATCGTCGTCCACGAGGCCAACCCCCGGCCCGGCCTCGCCAACCGGCTCGGCGCCCGGATGACCGACCACGTCTTCACCGGCCACCCCGACACCTCGCTGCCCGGCGGCCAGTACGTCGGCATCCCGCTGCGCAGGGACATCGCCCAGATGGACCGCCTGTCGCTCGGCGACAAGGCCAGGTCGTACTTCGGGCTGGAGTCCGACCGGGTGACGCTGCTGGTGTTCGGCGGCTCCCAGGGGGCCCGCTCGGTCAACCAGGCGGCGCTGGAGGCCGCGCCCTGGCTGCGGGCGGCCGGCGTCCAGGTGCTGCACGTCATCGGCCCCAAGAACACGGTCGAGGCCGAGCCGCCGCCGGGCGACCCCCAGTACGTGATCCTGCCGTACGTCGACCGCATGGACCTCGCCTACGCCGCCGCCGACCTCGTGCTGTGCCGCAGCGGCGCGATGACGTGCGCCGAGCTCACCGCCGTGGGGCTGCCCGCGGCGTACGTGCCGCTGCCGCACGGCAACGGCGAGCAGCGGCTCAACGCCGAGCCCATCGTGCGCGCCGGCGGCGGGCTGATGATCGACGACGCGGACCTGTCGGCGGCCTGGATCGTCGAGACGCTGCTGCCCATCCTGAGCGACCCGGAACACGTGGTCGCCATGTCCGAGGCCGCCTCACAGATGGGCCGCAAGGACGCCGACGTGACGCTCGCCCGCAAGGTGCTGGAGATCGCTTCCCGATGAGTCTCGTCAAGCTCGTGGACCCCATCCCGTCGGCCGACCTGGGGCGGGTGCACTTCATCGGCATCGGGGGAGCCGGCATGTCCGGCATCGCCAGGATCCTGCTGAAGAGGGGGGTGCCGGTCTCGGGCAGCGACGCGCGGCCCTCCGACATCCTCGCGGAGCTGCGCGACCTCGGCGCGGCCATCCAGGTCGGCCACGCCGCCTCCCACATCAGGGACGTCGACACGGTCGTCGTGTCCACCGCCATCCGCGACTCCAACCCCGAGCTGGGAGAGGCGCTGCGGCAGAACCTCCGCGTCATCCCCCGGGCGGCCGCGCTCGCCTCGGTGATGGCCGGCCGCACCGGAATCGCGATCGCCGGCACCCACGGCAAGACCACGACCACCTCGATGCTGACGGTCGCGCTGCAGAAGTGCGGCGAGGACCCGTCCTACTGCGTGGGCGGCCAGCTCGTCACCACCGGGCTGGGCGCCGACGACGGCGCGGGGAAGGTCTTCGTCGCCGAGGCCGACGAGAGCGACGGCTCGTTCCTGATGCTGGCGCCCAGCATCGCCGTGGTCACCAACGTGGAGGCCGACCACCTCGACAACTACGGCGACCCGCAGGCCGTGTACGACGGCTTCGCCCGCTTCGTGGAGCGGATCGGGTCGCTGCTGGTCGTCTGCGCCGACGACCCGGGCGCCGCGGTGCTCGTCCCGCTCGCGCGGGAGCGCGGCCTCACCGTCGTCACGTACGGCGAGGCCCCCGAGGCGGACTTCCGCATCAGCGGCATCGTCCCCCGTGGGCTCGGCGTGGAGTTCACCGTGGCCGGTCACGGCGACGTCCGCCTGTCCGTCCCCGGCCGGCACAACGCGATCAACGCCACCGCGGTCATCGCCGTCGCGCTCCACCTCGGCCTCCGGTTCGACGACGTCAGGGCGGGCCTGGCGGCGTTCACCGGCGCCAAGCGGCGCTTCGAGTCCAAGGGCGAGGCGCGGGGCGTGTCGGTCTTCGACAGCTACGCCCACCACCCCACCGAGCTGACGGCCGACCTGCGCGCCGCCCGCGACGTCGTCAACGGCGACGGCAGGGTGATCGCCGTCTTCCAGCCCCACCTCTACTCGCGCACCCGGTTCTTCGCCGACGAGTTCGGCGCGGCGCTCGGGCTGGCCGACGAGGTCATCGTGCTCGACGTGTACGGCGCCCGCGAGGACCCCGAGCCGGGAGTCTCCGGCGCCCTCGTCGCCGGCAAGGTGCCGCTGCCGCCCGATCAGGTCGCGTACGCCCCCGACCGGGGGGCCGTGCCCGCCCTGGTGGCCGGCCGGGCACGCGCCGGGGACATCGTCTTGACGATGGGAGCGGGGGACGTGACCGAGCTCGGCCCCCGCATCGTCGCGGAGCTGTCCGCCCGGTGATCCCCGCCGTACGGCGCACCGCCCTGACCGTCCTGCTCACCGGCGGGGTGGTCGGCGTGGCCACCGGGGTGGTGTTCTTCTCGCCCGTCCTCGGAGTGCGCGAGGTGGAGGTGACCGGCAACACCGGTGTGCCCGCCGAGCAGATCCGCGCGGCGGCCGGGGTGCGGAACGGGACCCCGCTCGCCACGGTCGACCTCGGCGAGGTCGAGAGCCGGGTGCGGGGGATGCGGGCGGTGGAGTCGGCGCGTGTGGAGCGGGGCTGGCCCGGCACTCTCCGGGTGAGCGTCGTCGAACGCGTCCCCGTCGCCGCCGTGCCGATGGGAGCGGTGACCGCGGTCGTCGACCGCTTCGGCGTGGTCCTCCGGCAGGTCGCCGTGGCGCCGCCCCGGCTGCCGGTGCTCCGGGTCCAGCGCGCCGCCGCCCAGGACCAGGCCACCCGCGCCGGGCTCGCCGTCCTGCGCGCGCTGCCCCAGGACATCCTGGACCGGGTGCAGGAGGTGCGGGCGCCGTCGCCGGCCTCGATCACCCTGCGGCTGGCCGACGGCCGGACCGTCATCTGGGGCGACGACGCGCGGGGCGCGGAGAAGGCGCGGGTGCTGCGCGCCGTGCTGGTCGAACCGGGGAGCTCCTACGACGTCAGCTCGCCGAAGGTGGTGACCGTCAAGTGAAAAATGTCACCCGTACGGCGGCACCGGACGGGCCCGCCGGGCGTCATGTAAAGGGAAGCCCGGGGCTTCGTGCGAAAAGGACAGGGCGCGACACGCCGGGCGGCCTCGCGGCGCGGTTAGTTGACCCTGGGGGAGGCCCAACCCTACTGTCCGTATCAATCCTCAGGTTGACATAACTCTAAATCTCAACTTGAGGGTGAGAGTTACGCAGGCAAACGCGGGCCCCGCCCGCATGAAAACGTAAACGAGCGGAAAGGCCCCTCGTCGTGGCAGCACCGCAGAACTACCTCGCGGTCATCAAGGTCGTCGGCATCGGCGGCGGCGGAGTGAACGCCGTCAACCGGATGATCGAGGAGGGACTCAAGGGCGTCGAGTTCATCGCCATCAACACTGACGCCCAGGCGCTGCTGATGAGTGACGCCGATGTGAAGCTCGACGTCGGGCGCGAGCTGACCCGGGGTCTCGGCGCGGGTGCCAACCCCGACGTGGGCCGCAAGGCCGCCGAGGATCACCGTGAGGAGATCGAAGAGGTCCTCAAGGGCGCCGACATGGTGTTCGTCACCGCCGGCGAGGGCGGCGGCACCGGCACCGGCGGCGCGCCGGTCGTGGCGAGCATCGCGCGCTCGCTGGGGGCGCTCACGATAGGAGTCGTCACCCGCCCGTTCAGCTTCGAGGGCAAGCGCCGGGCCATGCAGGCCGAGGCCGGGATCGAGACCCTCCGCGAGGAGGTCGACACGCTGATCGTCATTCCGAACGACCGGCTCCTGTCGATCTCCGACCGGCAGGTGAGCGTGCTCGACGCCTTCAAGGCGGCCGACCAGGTGCTGCTCTCCGGTGTGCAGGGCATAACCGATCTGATCACCACGCCCGGCCTCATCAACCTGGACTTCGCCGATGTGAAGTCCGTCATGTCCGGCGCCGGCTCGGCGCTCATGGGCATCGGCCACGCCCGGGGCGACGACCGCTCGGTCGCGGCGGCCGAGATGGCCGTGTCCAGCCCGCTGCTGGAGGCCAGCATCGACGGCGCCCACGGCGTGCTGCTGTCGATCGCCGGCGGCTCCGACCTCGGCCTGTTCGAGATCAACGAGGCGGCCCAGCTCGTCTCCAGCGCGGCGGCGTCCGACGCCAACATCATCTTCGGTACGGTCATCGACGACGCGCTCGGCGACGAGGTGCGGGTGACGGTCATCGCGGCCGGGTTCGACGAGCCCGCGCCGGTGAAGCCGGTCGCCGCGCCGCTGTCGCGGCCCCAGCAGAACCGCCCGGCCGCCCAGGCGCCGCCGTCCCGGCCCGCTCAGGCTCCGGCGAGGCCGGAGCCGCGCGCCGAGCAGCCGCAGGCGCGGCCGGTCGGCGGGGCCGCTCCGGCGCAGCCCGCTCCCGTGACTCCTCCGGCGCACCCCGCCCCTCCGGTGAACCAGCCGGTGAACGAGCCGGTGGGCCAGCAGACGGGGCAGGGCGCTCCGGCGCCGCAGGCCGCGGCGCCCGACTCGGGCACGCCTTTCACCAGGGAGCCCGAGACCGCCCGGGCCGAGCAGCCGCCGCCGGCGCAGGGGCAGGGGCACTTCGCGGCGCAGGGTCAGGGACACACGCAGGGGCAGGGGCAGGGTTCCGCCACCACCGGCCCGCTGTCGATCCCGCGTCCCGCTCCCGAGCCGCCGACCCCGATCGCCTCCCGGGTCGGTCAGCCCGCTCCCCGGCGCCCGGTGGTGTTCGAGGAGCAGGAGGAGGAGCTCGACGTGCCGGACTTCCTCAAGTGACGCCGTCCGGGCCGCCGGTCACCCGTGGGTGACCGGCGCGACGAGCTCACGGCGGGCCTGGCGGAGGTCGAGCGGCGCATCGTGGACGCGTGCCGCGCCGCCGGGCGGCCGCGATCGGAGGTCACCCTCATCGCGGTGACCAAGACCTACCCCGCCTCCGACGTGCGGCTGCTCGCCTCGCTCGGGGTGACCGACATCGGGGAGAACCGTGACCAGGAGGCGGCGGCCAAGGCCGCCGAGGGCGCCGATCTCGGCCTCACCTGGCACTTCATCGGTCAGTTACAGACGAACAAGGTCCGGTCGGTCGTCTCCTACGCTCACATGGTCCACTCCGTGGACCGCTCCCGGCTGGTGGAGACGCTCAGCCGCGAGGCCGTGCGGGCGGGACGCGAGGTCGGCTGCCTGGTCCAGGTGGGGCTGGAGGCCGCGCCCGTGGCGGGGCCCGGCGGGCGGGGCGGGGTCCCGCCCGGGGACGTCCCGCGGCTCGCCGAGCTCATCGCCAAGGCGGAGGGCCTGCGGCTGCGTGGCGTCATGGCGGTCGCCCCGCTGGGGGAGGACCCGGGCGAGGCGTTCGCCCGGTTGAGGACGGTCGCCGGGGCCGTGCGGAGAGACCATCCCGAGGCGGATGTGATATCCGCCGGTATGAGCGGTGATCTGCGCGAGGCGATCACGAACGGCGCGACACACCTGCGTGTCGGTACGGCGTTGCTCGGCCGCCGGACGCCCTTCGTCAGGTAATGTCCCCCAAGCGGACCATGGTGTCCGCACTCAGGCAGAGGTCGATCAGCGGTGAGCTCAAAGGGGGGTAAGGCTACCGCCCTGGCCTTCCAATGGGACCTTGAAGGCACCAGAAACGCGGAGGACGACGAGCGATGGCCGGCGCGATGCGCAAGATGGCGGTCTACCTCGGTCTCGTGGAGGACGACCGCTACGAAGACAGGTACGCCGCGGAGTACGGCGCCGACGACGAGTACGGCGACGACGACTACGAGACCCCCCGGCGGCCCTTCGCGGGGCCGGTCGCCGCGAACGCGGCGCCCCACGACCGCGAGGAGGACGGCGAGAGCGCCGTCCCGGCCCCCAGGCCTCCGACGGCCGTCCTCGAGCGCCGTACGACCGATCTGGCGCGGATCACGACCCTCCACCCCCGGACGTACAACGAGGCGCGGACGATCGGCGAGCACTTCCGCGAGGGCACACCCGTCATCATGAATCTGACAGAGATGGTCGACAGCGACGCCAAGCGCCTTGTCGATTTTGCGGCAGGTCTCGTCTTTGGCCTACACGGCAGCATCGAACGTGTTACCAACAAGGTGTTCCTGTTGTCCCCCGCCAACGTTGAGGTGACCGCCGAGGACAAGGCCAGAATCGCGGAACGCGGCTTCTTCAACCAGAGCTAGAGTTCCATCATGAACAGTGACCCGCTCGGCGGTGCCCCCACGCACCCGAGGCGGCGGAACGAGATGGAGGCGGGGCGCGACCGTGCGCATCATCGGTGAGATCTTGTTCATCGCCCTCACCCTCTACCTGGTTCTGCTGATCGGCAGAATGATCATAGATACGGTGCAGGCGTTCGCCCGCTCCTGGCGGCCTACGGGCATCGTCCTGGTGCTGGCGGAGGTCATCTACACGGTGACCGATCCCCCTCTCAAATTCCTCCGCCGTTTCATTCCGCCCCTCAGGTTGGGTACGGTGGCCTTTGACCTGAGCTTCACAGTGCTGTTCCTTGTGGTTTTGCTCTTGATCCAAGTCGTGAACGCGCTTCGTTGATCGGGCCCCGTCCGAGCGGACAGACTCCAAGCGCGCCAAGGAGACCCAAATGCCGTTGACGCCCGCCGATGTGCGGAACAAGCAGTTCAGTACCACCCGGCTCCGACCGGGGTACGACGAGGAGGAGGTGGACGCGTTCCTCGACGAGGTCGAGGCCGAGCTCGACCGGCTCATCCAGGAGAACGAGGAGCTGCGTGCCAAGCTGGCCGAGTGCCTGAGGGGCAAGGTCCCCGGAGGCATGGGCATGGGCAACTCCATGCAGATGGCCCCCGCCCCGGTGGCCGAGCCGAAGCCCGAGATGATGGCTCCCCAGCCTGAGCCGATCAAGCCCCCGGAGCCCGCGCGTCCCGAGCCCGTCCCCGTCGGCATGGGCCTGCCGCCCGCCGAGGACAACATGGACACCGCGGCCCGCGTGCTCGCCCTGGCGCAGCAGACCGCCGACCAGGCGATCGCCGACGCCCGCCGTGAGGCCGACGAGACCGTCACCCGCGCCCGCCGTGAGGCCGACGACATCCTCGGCAAGGCCCGCAGGCAGGCCGAGCAGATCATCGGCGACGCCCGCGCCCGCGCGGAGACGCTGGAGCGCGACGCGCAGGAGCGGCACCGTCAGGCCATGGGGTCGCTGGTGCAGACCCGCGACGAGCTCGAGCGCAAGGTCGAGGAGCTGCGCAGCTTCGAACGGGAGTACCGTAGCCGTCTGAAGCTGTACCTGGAGAACCAGCTCGCCGAGCTGAACGTTTCAGCCGAGGGTAGCGGCGGCTTCCCGATCGTGGGAGGCGGCGCGCCGGCCATGGCGCACGCTGTCGCCCCCGGTCCCCAGCCGATGTCGGCCAACCCGAACCCCTTCGCCCAGGAGCCCCCGCAGCACTCCGGCGCCTTCCCCGGTTCCGACGGTCCCCACAACGACCGCCGGTAAAGCTGTGCCCGGGTCCCGCCCCGGGGCCCGATAGCCCGGAGATCCCCCAGTGATCCTCATCAGTGCCGCCCTGGTCCTCGCCGCCATCGTCCTGCTCATCGCGGGCGTGGTGCTGGCGACGCCACCCCTCGTGATGTGGTCGATCGTGGTCAGCGTCCTGTCCGCGGTCTGCCTGCTGATCGGTGCACTGCTGAGGCGCCATGAGCTGTTCCCCGCAGGCGGGCGTGCCGCCGACGGGCCGGCTCCCACCCCCCCGGGCTCGCCCGTGCCCCAGCTCGCCGGGGCGGCCGGCGGGACCTATGGCGGGGCGTTCGGCGGGATGGCCACCCATCCGGTGGCGACCCCCATGCTGGCGGCACCACCGGTGACCCATCCCGGGACGCTGCCGCCACAGCCGTACACATCGCATCGTCTCCAGCCGGGCGGCCCCATCCCGCGGTCGCCGGCGCAGGCGGCTCGCGGCCTGGCGCCCGACGCGATCGTGCTGGTGATTCCCGGCCGCAAGCGCTTCCATCTGGCGACCTGTCGTCAGCTCGCGCAGCGCGAGGTCGAGGAGCTCACGCATGAGGAGGCCCGCGAAGAGGGCTTCACACCCTGCACCACCTGCCTTCCCGAGCTGACCGCCCGTCTGGCGGAGCAGGAGGAGGCCGCGGAGCGCAGTGGAAGCTTCCGTGCCGAAGTCGGTCCCACCTCCACCGCGCCGGCCCTGGAGAAGACCACAGATTCCGAGGCTCCCGAGGCGCGCGGGCGTACCGAGCAGGAGCCGGCCCGTCCGGCGGTGGGCGGCTTCGAGTCCAGCGGCTCCCGGGCTTTCAGCCCCCCTTCGCCTTTCCCGTCGCCCATGGCCGGGTTCCCCGCGGTCGCGCCGTCGGCGGCCGTGCCCGCTCCCGCGACGCCGCCGGGCCGTTCCGAGGGGGACGCGCCCGAAGAGCCCGAAGACAGGGCCGACCAGAGCGCCGATCGGGTGTCCGGCGACGCGGACGCCTCAGCGGCGGGCGATGACGCCGGGGACGCGCCGGGCGACGTGGAGGCCTCCACGCCCGCCGAACCCGCGAGCGAGCCGTCCTCACTCGACTGGTTCAGGAGGGACGCGTTTAGGTCCGCCGCTCCGGAGCAGACGAGGAATGACGACGACGTCGAGACGTCCCGACCGGGCGGTCCGGCCGAGTCAGGGGCGGCGCCGGAGCCGGCGTCCGAGCTGCGATCCGAGCCGCGATCCGAGCCGGGGGCCGGGCCGGGGCCCGAGCCGATGTCTGAGCCGAGGTCTGAGTCGGACACCGACACGGCGGAGCACGACTGGTTCCGGCCGGGCAGGTTCAGGCCCCTCAAGTGGGACGCCGCCACGTCAGGGGCCGCAGCGCCACACGACGCTCAGACGGCCGGGGACGGGCCGGTCGAGCCCGGCATGGGCGAGCGGCCCGCCGCCTCCGGCGACGGCGACGGTGGCGAGGGCTCGCCCATGCGTGAGCGGGCGGCGGGTACGGAGCCGGTGGAGCCGGCCGAGGACAAGGGAGCCGGGCGCGCCGGGTCCCCGGTCTTCGCGGGCTCCGCCTCCGGATCCTCCCCTGTACGGCCTTCGGGCGGCTCGCCGGCATCGGAAGCAGCCGGCCGCTCGGACGACCGGGCCCTCGATGAGCCCAACGAGCACGACGAGCAAGACGACCGGGCTGATGACACGGACGATGACCGGACACACGGCGACCGGACACACGGCGACCGGACACACGACGCGCACGGTGATCAGGTCCACGACGAGCACGACGATGCGGGCGACGATGCGGGCGGCGTCGAGGGCGGCGCGGTGGAGTCCGGCGACTCCGCCAGCACCACGACCTTCTTCACCCCCGCCCGCCCCGCCGCTCCTGCCCGCCCCGCCGCTCCTGCCCGCCCCGCCGCTCCTGCCCGCCCCGGCGCCCCTGCCGGTTCTGAGGACCGTGCTGGTTCTGAGGATCGTTCTGAGGCCGGCTCCGTGGAACCCCCGGCGTCAGAGACCGATGGCGGTAGCGCGGACGAAACGGCCGACGGCAGCCCTCTCAAGGGCGGCGATGACGGGCACAGCCCAGGGGATGACGGGCACAGCCCGGAGGACAAGGGTCAGCCAGAGCCCGACCGGGGCGACCGCACGGCCGAGGCGTCCGGGCCTTCCCCGGAAGCTCCGCCCGGGTCGGTCAAGGTGATGGTCGGCACCCGGCGGTTCCACAGCTCCGAATGCCCGCTCATCAGCGGCATGGGCGAGAGCGGCATCGAGGTCATGACCAGGGCCGAGGCCGAGGAGGCCGGGCTCACCCACTGCTCGGTCTGCCAGGGCGGCTAGCCTGACGCCCGCGCGGCCGGCGGGCCCTCGTGGTTCCGGCGGGCCCTCGTGGTTCTAGCAGGCCCCGTGGTTCCGGCGGGCCTCGTGGTTCCGGCTCGTGCCCGGGCGGTCTCCCCGCCCGGGCACGTGCGGCAGCTCAGGCCCTGCGGCTCGCGCCTTCACGGCCGCAGAGGCTCAGGCCTTGCGGAGCCGGAAGGAGAGGCCGAGGTCGGTGTCCTCGTGCACGGGGAGGCCGCCCTCCTGCGGCACACCGGTGGATCCGGAAGCCGCTTCCGTGAAGCTCGCCGCGAGCACCTCGTCGGCCACGATGCCGCCCCCCTCGCGCAGCGCCTCCGCCAGCTCGCCTTCCGCCGACCACCACAGGTCGATCCGGTCGGTGATCGACAGGCCGGTCGCCTTGCGGGCCTCCTGGACCAGCCGGACCACCTCCCGCAGCAGACCGGCCCGGCGCAGCTCGTCGGTGATCGTCAGGTCGAGCGCCACGGTCTCGCCGGTGCCGGTGTCGATCGCGCCGGTCTCCACGGCCCAGCCCGTACGCGGCTGCTCGGTGACGATCACGTCGTCCGGGCCCAGCTCGACCGTCCCGATCTCCTCCACCTCGACGGCGGCGGCCGTACCGGACCGGAGCGCGCGGGCCAGCGCGCCCGGGTCGGCGGCCGTCACCGCGGCGGCCACCAGTTTGGTCCGGGGCCCGAACCGCTTGCCGAGCGTGCGGAAGTTGGGCTTGACCGTGAAGGTCACCAGGTCGGCCGAGAAGCCGGACAGGTCCTCCAGCCGCTGCACGTTCAGCTCGTCGGCGATCAGCTCACGGAGCTCCGCGGGCAGCGAGGCCCACCCGGAGGCGCCGATCAGCGCCCGGCCGAGCGGCTGGCGGGTCTTGACCGACGACGAGGCCCGCGCCGACCGGCCCAGCTCGACGAGCCGCCGCACCAGCCCCATGCGCTCCGACAGCCCGGGGTCGACCAGGGCGGCGTTCACCTCCGGCCAGGACGCCAGGTGCACCGAGGCCGGGGCGTCGACGTCGCGCAGCACCTCCCACACGTAGTCGGTGGTGAACGGCACCAGCGGCGCCATCAGCCGCGTGACGGTCTCCAGGCACTCGTAGAGCGTCGCGAAGGCCGACACGTCGCCCGTCCAGAAGCGGCGGCGGGACCGGCGGACGTACCAGTTGGACAGGTCGTCCAGGAACTCCGTCAGCCGCCGGCCCGCCCGGGCCGTGTCGAACTCCTCCAGCGAGGCCGTCACCTCGGCGACCGTCCGGTTCAGCTCGGCCAGGGCCCACCGGTCGATGAGCGGGCGGTCCGCGTACGCCGGGGCGTCGGGCAGCAGGGACGGCCCCCACGACTCGGCGTTGGCGTACAGCGTGAAGAACGACGCGGTGTTCCAGTAGGTCAGCAGGACCTTCCTGACGATCTCCTCCAGCGCGGCGTGGCCGATGCGCCGGGGGGACCAGGGGGAGCCGGAGGTCGCCATGTACCAGCGCAGCGAGTCGGCGCCGTGCTGGTCCATGAGCGGCATCGGCCGCAGCACGTTGCCCAGGTGCTTGCTCATCTTCCGGCCGTCCTCGGCCAGGATCAGGCCCAGGCACAGCACGTTCTCGTACGACGACCTGTCGAACACCAGCGTGCCGACGGTCATCATCGAGTAGAACCAGCCGCGGGTCTGGTCGATCGCCTCGCAGATGAACTGCCCGGGATAGGACTTCTCGAAGACGTCCTGGTTGACGTGCGGTGCGCCCCACTGGGCGAACGGCATGGCGCCGGAGTCGTACCAGACGTCGATCACGTCCGGCACCCGCCGCGCCTCGGCCCCGCACTGCTCGCAGGGGATGGTCACGTCGTCCACGTACGGCCGGTGGGGGTCGAGCCCCGACAGGTCCAGGCCCGCCTTCTCGCCGAGCTCCTTGAGGGAGCCGACGCATGTGACGTGGTCGTCGTCCTCGGAGCAGACCCACAGGGGCAGCGGCGTCCCCCAGTAGCGGGACCGCGACAACGCCCAGTCGACGTTGTTCCGCAGCCACTCGCCGTACCGGCCGTGCTTGATCGTCTCCGGGAACCAGTTGGTGTGCTCGTTCTCCTCGAGGAGCCGGTCCTTGATCGCGGTGGTCCTGATGTACCAGGACGGGAGCGCGTAGTAGAGCAGCGCGGTGTGGCAGCGCCAGCAGTGCGGGTAGCTGTGGTCGAAGTGGGACCCGCGGAACAGCAGGCCGCGCTCCCGCAGGCTGCCGGTCAGCGGCTCGTCGGCGTCCTTGAAGAACATCCCGCCGACGAACGGCACGTCCGGCAGGAAGCGGCCGTCGGGCCCGATCGGGTTGACCACGGGCATGCCGTACCGCTTGCAGACCGACATGTCGTCGGCGCCGAAGGCGGGGGCCTGGTGGACCAGGCCGGTGCCGTCCTCGACGGTGACGTACGTGCCGAGCACCACATAGTGCGCGCCCGGGATGTCCACAAGGTCGAACGGCCGGGAGTACGTGGTGTGCTCCAGCTCCGCCCCGGTGAAGGTCGCCAGCACCTCGGCGTCCTCGCCGAGGACCTGGGCCAGCAGCGGCTCGGCGACCACGAGCACCTCGTCGCCGTGGCGGGCGGCCACGTACGTCACGTCCGGGTGCACGGCGACGGCGGTGTTGGACACCAGCGTCCACGGGGTGGTCGTCCAGATGAGGAACGAGGCCCCCAGCTCGGCGAGCGGCCCGGAGGTGGCGGGCATGCGGACGTAGACCGAGGGGCTGGAGACGGTCTCGTACCCGCCCGGCTGGCCCAGCTCGTGGTCGGACAGCCCGGTGCCGCAACGGGGACAGTAGGGCGTGATCCGGAAGTCCCGGAACAGCAGCCCCTTGTCGAAGATGGTCTTCAGCGACCACCAGACCGCCTGGACGTACTGCGGGTCCATCGTGCGGTAGGCCTGGGACATGTCGACCCAGTAGCCCATCCGCTCGGTCATCTCCTCGAAGGCGTCGACGTGCCGCAGCACGGACTCGCGGCAGCGCGCGTTGAACTCCGCGATGCCGTACGCCTCGATCTCGGGCTTGCCGGAGAGGCCGAGCTCCTTTTCGACGGCGACCTCCACGGGCAGGCCGTGGCAGTCCCATCCGGCCTTGCGCGGCACGTGGAAGCCGCGCATGGACTTGTAGCGGGGGAAGACGTCCTTGAAGACCCGCGCCTCGACGTGGTGGACGCCGGGCATGCCGTTGGCGGTGGGCGGGCCCTCGTAGAACACCCAGGAGGGGCCGTCCGCGTTCTGCTCCAGGGAGCGCTCGAACACCTTCCCGTCCCGCCAGTGTTCGAGGACCTCACGTTCGAGGGCCGGCAGGTCGACCTGCGCGGGAAGAGGGCGGAAGTAGGAAGACATCGTCGGGCGGGACCTCCACGCGTGTGCTGACATGGCGTGAAGGGACGAAGCCGGGAACGGCTCCGCGGTACCACCCTTCTTGACACCCGCGTCGCGGGCGCCCTCTCGTTTCTTCCGCTGCCGGTTCTACTCGGCCCACGGAGGGCCTTTCTTCCGGCGGCTCCGGGGTGATCTTCCCTCCGCGGCTCGCCCCGGGCTCGCACCATCCCCGGGTCGCTCCTGCGAGTGGGTACGGAGGTACTCGTCCCCATCAACGCCGTGCAGACTCAAACGATAACGCAGACGCGGCGGCGAGGCTTCCCGATAAGCGGCGGCCGGAGCTCAGGCGGAACATACGGAGGCACCTCCGGTGTTGTGAGGGTGTGACCCGCGAGCCGGTGAAGCGGTGGCGGAGGCGGCCTCCCGCGGCCGTCCCCCCGGTTTCCGGGTCTCCGGCGTACGGCGGCGCGCAAATGGTTCGTGTCGCGGGCCGCACGGGCCGCGACAACGTAGTAGATATCCAAGGGAAAGAGGAGGAACCGGCCGAACGTGCCGTGCGGTTACGGGTGGGGTAAAACCCTCGGCAGGTCCATTGCCGATCTGTAATCAAGCGGCCTAAGCTGCCCGGACCTGCTCGAACTGCTTGATCAACCGCTCCTTAACAACGGGGAGGCCCGCCATGGCCACGCGCGCGGCGAGAACCGCCACCAGCGACGACATCTGGTCCGACGACGAGCTCGCCGAGGTCCGCGAGCGGCTGCTGCACGAGATCGAGGAGCTCAGGGCCGACATCAGCCGTGCGGAGGCTCAGCTGGCGTCAGGCGACGTCAGCCAGGGAGCGGGCGACGATCCGGCGGACGCCGGAGCCAAGACCTATGAGCGAGAGCGTGAGATCGCCCTTACCCTGAATGCGCGCGATCTGCTCGCGCAGAACGAGCGGGCGATCGCCCGTGTCGACGCAGGGACATACGGAGAGTGCGAATCGTGCCACAAGCCGATCGGCAAGGAACGCCTCCGGGCGTTCCCGAGGGCGACGCTGTGCGTAGCGTGCAAGCAGCGGGAGGAGCGCCGCTGAGCGATGGAGCCGCGGCGACGCCGCCGCCCCGCGCGCGCAGGGTCGCTCTCCTCGTCATCGTGGCCGCCGTGATCTACGCGCTCGATCTGGCCAGCAAGTTCCTGGTGGTCGAGTTCCTGGAGCACAAGGCCCCCGTCACCGTCGTCCCCGGTGTGCTGGTGCTGAACGTCATCCGCAACCCGGGCGCGGCCTTCAGCGTCGGCACCGGGATGACGATCGTCTTCACGGTGATCGCCGTCGGAGTCGTCGTCGCGATCATCCGTACGGCACGGCAGCTGCGCAGCCTGCCGTGGGCCATCACGCTCGGGCTGCTGCTCGGCGGGGCCCTCGGCAACCTGACCGACCGCCTCTTCCGCTCGCCGGCCCCCTTGCAGGGGCACGTGGTCGACTTCTTCCAGGCGTTCCCCGCCACGGGGTTCCCGGTGTTCAACATGGCCGACTCGGCGATCGTCTGCGGCGGCATCCTCGCCGTGTTCCTCGCCTGGCGCGGCTACCAGGTCGACGGCGGCCGGCAGACCGGGGAGACCGTCGATGAGTGACCGCCGCACCCTCCCCGTCCCCGACGGCCTGGAGGGTGAGCGCCTCGACGCGGCCCTCGCCCGGCTCTTCGGGTTCTCCCGCACGCGGGCCGCAGAGCTCATCGCCTCCGGCGAGGTGCTGGTCGACGGATCCGTCCCCGCCAAGTCCGACCGGGTCCACGCGGGCGCGTGGCTCGACGTGACCGTCCCGCCGCCCCCGTCCGCCCCGGTGCCCGTCGCCGAGCCGGTGCCAGGCATGTCGATCGTCTACGAGGACGACGACGTCGTGGTGGTGAGCAAGCCCGTCGGTGTCGCCGCGCACCCCACCGTCGGCTGGACCGGCCCGACCGTCATCGGAGGCCTGCTGGGCACCGGGCACCGGGTCTCCACGAGCGGCGCGGCCGAGCGGCAGGGCATCGTCCACCGGCTCGACGCCAACACGACCGGGGTGATGGTGGTCGCCAAGAGCGAGCGGGCGTACACCCACCTGAAGAGGGCGTTCAAGGAACGCACGGTCGACAAGCGCTACCACGCGCTCGTCCAGGGGCACATGGACCCGCTGCGGGGCACCGTCGACGCCCCCATCGACCGGCACCCGTCCGGCGACGGCCGGTGGGGCGTCGTGGCCGGGGGCAAGGAGTCGATCACCCACTACGACACGATCGAGGCGTTCCGGGCGGCCTCGCTGCTGGAGATCAAGCTGGAGACAGGCAGGACGCACCAGATCCGCGTCCACATGTCCGCGCTGAGGCACCCGTGCGTCGGCGACCTGCAGTACGGCGCCGACCCCACCCTCGCCGCCCGTCTCGGCGTCACCCGGCAGTGGCTGCACGCCGTCTCGCTGTCGTTCGAGCATCCCGCGACAGGGGAGTGGATGACGTTCACCAGCGACTACCCGCCGGAGCTGGCACGGGCGCTGGAGATCGTCGGCGACGAGGGCTGAGCCGCTCCTCCCGGCCGAAACCCGTGCCGGGGACGCGACGTGCGAAGGCGCCGCCCTTCCCGGCCGTCCGGCCAGGTGTGACTCATACGTGCACCTTCAGACCGTGCTCGCCCAGGCCGGGAACGTCCAGGGAGGTCTTCTTCTCCTTCTTGGAGCCCTTGCCGTTGTTCTGGCCGTTCGCCTGGCCGTTGCCCTGACCGTTCGCCTTGCCGTTCGCCTTGTCGTTCGAGGGCTCGGCGGGGTCGTCTCCGGGGCCGGCGTCCGAGTCGCCGGAGCCGGCAGAGGGCTTGGGCGGGGTCGGCTTCGGCTTCGTCTTGGGCTGTGGCGTGGATCCCGCGTCCGATTCCGGCTTACGCGTCGGACCGGCCGTGCCGCCGCGCGCTCCCGAGCCGGTGGATCCGTCACCGCGCACGTCCGTCACCGACCGCGCCTTCGCGGAGGAGGTCCCCTCGCCGACCGGCGAGGCGGTCTTCGTCGCGAAGACCGTGACAGTGGGAGTGCTGACGACCGTGGCGTCCGCCGCCCCGCCGGGAGTGCGGGCCGTCACGAAGGCGACCACCCCCACGGTCATCCCGACGACGGCCACCAGGGCGCCCGACCCGAGGGCCAAGCCCCATGGGCCGCGCCGGGGCCGGGTGCCCGCCGGAGCGGGGGCCGGGACGGAGGTGGGCGTCGGCGTCCTGGCGGGTACCGGGGTCGGCGCGGAGACGGCCGCCGCGACGGGCACGGGAGTGGCCGCCGTGTGCTCGAACCGCGGCCGCAGGCGGGAGAAGCGGGCAGGAGGCCTCGGGGGCGGGGCCGTCGCACCCGTCACCTGGCCCGTGGCCACCGCGTGCAGGTGCTGCGCCGCCTGCTCCGCCGTCATCCTGAGGTCCGGGTCCTTGATCAGGAGCCCCTCGATCACCGGGGCCAGCGGTCCCGCCCTGTGCAGTCGCCCGGCGTCCTCGTACATCACCGCGGCCAAGGTGGCGAGCGCGTGCCCGCGGTGGAACGGCGACCGCCCCTCGACGGCCAGGAAGAGCGTCACCCCCAGGGACCACAGGTCGGAGGTCCGCGCCGCCAGCGCGCCCGCCGCACGCTCCGGCGCGATGAAGGCGGGGGTGCCGACCAGCATGCCGGTCCGCGTCACCGGCGAGTCGTCCTCCAGCGCGGCGATGCCGAAGTCGGTCAGCACGACCCGGCCGTCCTCGGCCATGAGCACGTTGTCCGGCTTGACGTCGCGGTGCAGCACGCCGGCCGCGTGGGCGGCGCGCAGCGCCGCGAGCACCCGTGACCCGATCTCCGCCACCCGCCGGGGCGGCAGGGGCCCCTCTTCGCGGATGATCGACCCGAGCGTCCTCGACGGGATGAGCTCGAGAACGATCCAGGGGTATCCGTTCTCCTCGAAGGCGTCGTAGACCGCGGCCACACCGGGATGGCTCAGCCGTCCGGCGGCTCTCGCCTCCCGGAAGGTCCTTTTGGTGAAGATCTCCCGCTCGGGTCCGGTCAGCTCGGCGGACGCCAGGAGCTCCTTGACGGCGACCTCCCGCTCGAGCACCTGGTCGACGGCCCGCCAGACCGTCCCCATGCCCCCGCTGCCGAGCGGCTCGATCAGGCGATAGCGTTCCGCCACAACTCGGTCGGAGGTCTTCGCATCAGCCATGGTCATCGCGCTACCCCGCATCACGGAGGGACATGCGGCGGAGTCACCCTTGATAGTGAAATATGGCTCTGACCTGGACATCTTCACTGAATCGTTATTTTGGCTGAAATGTGGTCATGAAAGAATCTAAGTACGGCAAGCGGGATGTCCAGCGGGCGTCGGCGACCTGCCAGTAGATGGTGAAGTGCCGCCCGTCGGGCATGCGGAACGCCCGGTCGAGCACGCGGACCTTCCCGTAGCTCGGGACGAAGGTGAACTCCCAGTCGGCCGCCGGGACCTCCTGGTAGCGCGTCGCCTCCAGGCGGAGGCGCTCGTACCCCGGCAGGAACCCCTTCCCCGTCGACGCGGCCTCGACGACGGTGAGGGCGGACACGGGGTCGTCGTCCTCCCACGGCGTGAGGTCGACCTGCAGGTAGTCGCGCGTCCCCGGGCCGTGGAAGCGCACCCGTGCCCCTTCCCGCTGGTACGGGACCCAGCCGGGGGGCAGGGCGACGGAGAAGCCGAGCCGGTCACGGTGCACGGCCCAGCCGTCGGGGACCTTCACTCGCGGCGTCGGCCCGGCCGAGGCGGACTCCTCCGGCGTGGGCGTGGTCTCCGGAGATGTCTCCGGTGAGCTCGCCTGCGACGTCTCCGGCGTGAGCGATACGTGAGGAGTGGGGGACGGCGAGGCGGTCGTGCTCACCAGGGTGTGATAGCCGTACCAGCCCCCGGCGGCCAGGGCGGCCAGCAGCACGGGAACGACGACGAGCAGGATCATCCGAGTCGACGACCGGTGCCGTGCGGGCTCCTCGGGCCCTCCCCGTCCGGGCCCGGCGCCGTGGGGGCCCTCAGGGGGCCCGCCGCCGGGCCAGGCTTCCCGCCAGGTGCCGGACCCGCCCGCGAAGCCGTTCCCGGGCTCCCTTCCCGGCGCCTGCCGCGCGGAGCCGTACGGCCCGGGCGGCGCTCCGTACGAGGGAGAGGACGCCGGGGCCGGCCGGGCGTGCGCGTCGGCGGCGAGCGCCGCGTTGAGAAGGTCGGAGGCCTCCGTCGCGTCGAGGCGCATGACCGGGTCCTTGCGTAACAGGCCCTCCAGGACCGGGGTGAGCGGGCCCGCCCGGCGGGGCGGGTCCGGCTCGTCGTGCAGCACGGCCGCCATCGTGGCGACGGGGGAGTTGCGGTCGAACGGCGGCCTGCCCTCCACCGCGGCGTACAGCGTCGCCCCGAGCGACCACAGGTCCGACTCGGGCGTGGCGGGCAGCCCGTTGAGGCGTTCCGGCGGGATGAACGCCGGGGTGCCGCTGATGGCCCCCGTCATCGTGAGCCCCGGCTCCTCCAGCATCATGGCGATCCCGAAGTCGGTGAGCACCACCCGGTTGTCCGCGCCGATCAGCACGTTCTCCGGCTTGACGTCCCGGTGGAGCACTCCGGCGGCGTGCGCGGTGCGCAGCGCGTCGAGCACCTGCAGGCCGATGGCCGCCACCCGCTCGGGCACCAGCGGGCCGTGCTCGCGCAGCACCTGGCCGAGGGAGCGCGACTTCACGAGCTGCATCACGATCCAGGGCCGGCCGTCCTCCTCGATGACGTCGTGGACGATCACGACGTTCGGGTGGTCGATGCGGCCGGCGGCGCGGGCCTCGCGGATCGTCCGCCGGTTGAAGGCCTCCCGGTCCTCGTCGTCCGCGGGGTGGTAGAGGACCTCCTTGACCGCCACCGGGCGGTCGAGCAGATCGTCGTGGGCGCGCCAGACGACGCCCATGCCGCCCCTGCCGATGGGTTCGAGCAGGTGGTATCTGCCCGCCACGCGACGCCCCTCGTCCAACCAGTCCCTCCTCGAAACCCCTGCATCGTCCCACAGCCCGGGACTTCGGCGGCGGCTCGCGGATGTCACAGAAATGCAGCGGCCGGACAATCCGGAGCTGCAGGTAAGGCGCTTTCTCACGTCCGGCATTTCGATACGTGAGGACCGAAAACCCGTGCGGTGGCCGACTGCGGCGCGCCTCGGGCCGGCGCCTCCCCGGCCGGGATTCAAGCGATTCACCAGCCTGTTGAGCGATAAAGCGCGAGGCAGCTTCGCCTGCCGGCCGAGACCCGCGGCGCGGCGCGGAGGGAGGGGCGCCGGGAGCCCGCCAGTCTTGGCGTGATCGCGCGCTCACATATTCGGACGGACGGATGTTAACTATTAACCGGCTTGCCGGATTTATCCCATCCTTATACGATTCGGTCGGCTTTCCGGCGCTAGCCGGTGTCGTTTCCCCGCCCCGATAGGAGCACGATGCGGCCACGCACGACGTCGCGCAGGAAAACCCCGTACGGAAAGGTGGCGAGCGTCGCGGTCATCGCGCTGACCACGCTCGTCCTGCCGTTCAGCCCGTCCGCCCAGGCGGACCAGCGGGGACCTGACTGCGACGCCAACCCCAACGCCCACCTGTCCTCGGTGCCGAGCCCCGAGTCGGTCCTCGGCTTCCCTCTCGGCAAGGGCCAGCCCAGGGTGGTCACCACCGAGGAGATCAAGAAGTACGTCGAGGCGGTCGGCGGCGCGTCCAAGCGGGTGGTCACCGGCACGATCGCGCACAGCGTGACCGGTCAGGAGCTGCCCTACGCCATCGTGTCCAGCGAGCACCACATGGTGCCCGGGCAGCTGGCCAAGATCGCCGCGCAGGTCCGGTCCCTCCGCGACCCCCGGTCCCTGAAGGAGGGCAAGGCCGCGCGCATCGCCGAGGACACCCCGGCCATCGTCTGGGTGGCCGGGAACGTCCACGGCGGCGAGAAGAGCGGCGCCGACGCCGCGCTCAAGACCCTCTACGAGCTGGCCGCCGGCCTGTCGTGCGAGGTGGCCGAGCGCAACGAGAACCTCGTCACGGTCATCGTCCCGACCCAGAACCCGGACGGCCGCGACGAGAGCCGCCGCCAGAACGCCTTCGGCTTCGACCTCAACCGGGACTGGTTCGCCCGCACCCAGCCGGAGACCGACGGCAAGATCGACATGCTGCGGGACTACCCGCCCCAGGTCTTCGTCGACGCCCACGAGATGGGCGGGCGGCAGTACTTCTTCCCGCCCAACGCCGACCCCATCCACCACGAGATCGCCGACCAGCCGGTGGACTGGATCAACCGCATCGGCGCGGCCAACGCGGCCGGCTTCGGCTACAACGGCGCGTGCGGCGGCGCGGTGACCACCGAGTGCTACTTCAACTACGCCACCTACGACCTGTTCTACATGGGGTACGGCGACACCGTGCCGTCCACCGGCTTCGGCGCGGCGGGTATGACCTTCGAGAAGGGCAGCGCCTCCGCCGACGAGGACCGCGTGCAGCAGCAGTTCAACACGCAGTGGGCCACCACGGGGTGGGCCGCGGCCAACAAGCGCGAGATCCTCGGCGGCTACTACAAGATCTGGCAGAACGCCCTCGACGAGGGCGCCCGGGGCGCGCTGGAGCCCAACGAGGTCGTGCAGCCCGCGAACACCGTCCAGTTCCCCGTGCCCGACGTCAAGATCCGGTCGTACTTCCTGCTGCCCGACCGCCAGGTCGCCGACGCGCGCCGGCTCGTCGAGCGGCTGCGCGGCATGGACGTCGAGGTCTACCGCCTCAAGAAGGCCGTCACCGTGCCCGACGCGCGGATCTTCGGCGGGCGCTCGGCCGCCGGCCTCACCGTCCCCGCCGGGGCGTACTGGATCCCGCTGGACCAGCCGCAGAAGCACTGGATCCAGGCGCTGCTCGGGGAGGACCCCTACGTTCCCTTCCCCTACTTCTACGACGTCTCCTCCTGGAGCAACCCCCTGCTGATGGGCGTCGACACCGTCTACACCGGTGACGAGCTGTCCCCCAAGGCCGACCTGGTGAAGCGGCTCGACGGCGGCGTCTCGTCGGAGGCGAAGGCGGGGAAGGGCTCCTACACCTACCCGATGGACTCGGCCGCCGCGTCCGAGCTCACGTTCCGGCTCCTCGGCGAGGGGGTGCCCGTCTCGCGTGACCTCACGAACGGGACGGTGAGCCTGCCCGCCGGCGCGATCGCCAGGGACGCGCTGGACAAGCTCGCCCAGTCGTACGGCGTGACCGTCGAGGGCGGCGCGGAACCGGTCTCCGGCACCGCGCTGCGCCGGCCCGACACCGGCCTGTTCGCCGGAACCGGCATCTCCACGACCTCCGGCTCGTACGGCGAGGCGCGCTACGTCCTCGGCGCGCGCTGGGGGCTCGGCCTCACGCCGGTGACGGCCGCCGACGTCAACGGCAACACGCCGGCCTTCACCCAGCGGACCGCCCTGGTGGTGCCCGACGGCAGCAGCTCGACCGGCGGTCTCACCGAGCAGGGCCTGGCCAACCTCAAGGCGTGGGTCGCCGCCGGAGGCACCTACGTCGGGCTGCGCAACGAGGGCACCCGGATCGCCCGCGCCGCCGGCCTGACCTCGACGACCGAGAAGGCCAAGCCGACCGGATACCAGGTCGTCGGCTCGCACTTCCGGGTGGACGTGGCACAAGGCAGCCCGGTCGCGCTGGGCCGCCCGGCGGAGGACTTCCAGTTCAACAACGGCGACCCGATCATCAACCCGAGCACCACAGGCAGGAACGTCCTCACCTATCCGTCGGACGGCACGTTCTGGTCCAACGGCTACACGAAGGGAGCCGACGCCCTCAAGGGCACGGCCGCGCTCGTCGACGAGCCGACCGGCGCCGGCCACGCCGTCCTGTTCTCCTACAACCCGCTCTTCCGGGCCTACAACGAGAACGGCATCCACCTGGTCGCGAACGCGCTGCTCTACCCCGGGCAGGCGGCCGCGCAGAAGCGGACGGCGACCGCGCCGGCCGGCGTGGAGGCCCTCCGCGAGGCGGCGGCCAAGGCCGATGAGCCGGCCAACCTCGGCGGCCAGTGGCGGCCCATCGCCATCGAGGTGGCCGACGCCGACCTCGCGCGCGCCCAGGCGGTGGTCGCCAAGTACACCGGCGCCGCGCGGACGGCGAGCGCCGGCGGCTCCTCGTACATCACGATCCCCAACCCCGAGGGCCTGGCGGCGGACGAGCATCCGTTCCTCCGTGACATGGTCGGCGAGCTGCGCGCCGCGGGCGTCCCGCTGCGCTCCGTCGTGGCCTGATCACGGTCCTCACCCACGAAGAAGAGGGTCCGGCCGGGGCTCCCCCCGGCCGGACCGCCCCGAAAGGAACCACATGAAATCGCGTCGCGTCAGCGGCACACTCCTCGCGACCGCCGTATGCGCCCTGGTGGGCGTCCCGGCGGCGCAGCCCGTTCTCGCCGCGCCCGGAGCGCCGGGACAGCCGCGCTACTCCGCGGGCGCGGCGAGCGCCGGGGACCCGTACTTCCCCGACCAGGGCAACGGCGGCTACGACGTGAAGCACTACGACATCGCCTTCGCGTACGACCCCGCCACCAAGAACATGGACGCGACCACCACGATCACCGCGGCGGCCACCCAGGACATGGACCGGTTCGACCTGGACTTCCGCGGGCCAGACATCTCCTCCCTCACGGTGAACGGGCACAAGGCCTCGTTCGAACGGGACGGGCAGGAGCTGATCGTGAGCCCGCGCCCGAAGCTCAAGACGGGGCAGGAGTTCACGGTGGTCGTGAAGTACGCGGGCACGCCGCCCGTCGTCACCGACCCGGACGGCTCCATCGAGGGATGGGTGCCGACCGACGACGGCGCCTTCGTGCCGGGCGAGCCGCAGGGATCCCCGGCGTGGTACCCGTGTGACGACCACCCCACCGACAAGGCGACGTTCACCTTCCACGCGACCGTGCCCGAAGGCCTCACGGCGGTCGGCAACGGCCGGCTGCTCTCGCAGAAGACCGAGGGCGGCCGGACGACGTTCGTCTGGGACTCGACCGAGCCGATGGCCACCTATCTCGCCACGGTGACGATCGGGAACTTCACCGTCGCCCAGACGGCGACGCCGAGCGGGATCCCCGTCTACACGGCGGTCGACCCGCGGCTGGCGACCCAGTCGGCGGCGGCCGTCACGAGGATCCCCGAGATCGTCGACTACCTCAGCTCGGTCTTCGGGCCGTACCCCTTCTCGTCGGCCGGGGCCATCGTGGACCGCGCCCCCGACGTCGGCTACGCCCTGGAGAGCCAGACCAAGCCGATCTTCTCCAGCGCGCCGGGCGTCGGCACGATGGTGCACGAGCTCGCGCACCAGTGGTACGGGGACAGCGTCAGCGTCGGCCGCTGGTCCGACATCTGGCTCAACGAGGGCTTCGCGACGTACGCCTCGTGGCTGTGGACCGAGCACACCGGCGGGGCCACGGCCCAGCAGACGTTCGACAGCACGAGCAACTACGGGCGCGCCGCGACGTCGTCGTTCTGGCAGACCGTGACCGCCGACCCCGGCCCCGAGGACATGTTCGGCAACGTGCCCTACAACCGCGGCGCGATGACGCTGCACGCGCTGCGCGGCAAGATCGGCGACACGGCCTTCTTCCAGCTGGTCAAGGAGTGGGCCGCGGCCAACCGGCACGGCAACGCCCGCACCGCCGACTTCATCCGCGCGGCGGAGAAGGTGTCGGGCGCCGACCTGACCGCCTTCTTCGACGTGTGGCTGTTCCAGAAGGGCAAGCCCACCACCTGGTAGCGAGCGCGTTCGGCGGCGGCCCCGGCCCGTTCCGGGGCCGCCGCGACGCAGCTCCGGGAGACGGGGAACCCTACTTCGCCGGCTTGAACGTGGCCGTGAAGGTCTCGAAGAAGTGGTGGTCCTTGTCCCACCGGCTGTCGGGGGTGCTCCAGAAAATCGCGTAGCCGTGATGCTTGCTGGTGACGAAGCCCCGGTTGACCACGTGGGTTCGGGTCGACCCGGAGTTGTAGGTGAACTCCCAGTCAGCCGCCTCATCCCAGTAGTCGACAGACTTGATCTTGACCCGCGTGTAGCCGGGGTAGGTGTACCGGCGGGACTTCTCCTGACTCTTCCAGTCCTTCACCGCGTCCTTCTGCGGCGAGTTCGTCTGGTCGATCAGAAGGAAGCCAGGTGATCCGGGGCCGCGGAACCAGACCGCTGTGTCTTGCCGCTTGGAGACCTTCCAGCCCTTGGGGAGGGCCACCGAGAAGCCGCTGTCGTCCTTGTAGCGGTGCCATCCGTCGGGCGCGTCGGCGGGCTGTGACGTCGTGGGGCTGGGCGACGAAGACGGCGACGGGGACGCCGATCCCTCGCCGCTGGCCGTGGCGGAGGGCGCCCCGGAGGCGGCCGGCTCCGACGCCGCGTTCGTGGCCGGGGCCGATCCGCCGGCGCTCGCGGTGGAGGCCCCCGGCCCGGCCGAGCCGTTCTCACCCTGCCGCAGCCCGAGGTAACCGGCCACGCCCGCGACGAGCAGCAGTGCCGGGACGAGCACCAGCGCCGCCTTCGCCATCGAGCTGGGCCGCCGCTCGACCGGCCCGGTGGCCGTGTCGCCACGCCAGACGCCGGACCGCTGTGTGGGCACGCCGAGCGGCTCGGCCGGGCTCGCCGCGGAAGCCGCTTCGGCGGCTGCCGGGGCGGTGCCGCGCTCGACACGCGTGTGCCCGTCGCGACCGGCGTCCGGCTGGATCCCGGCCTTTGGCTGGATCTTGGTGCGGCCGTCATGACCCGTGCCGGCTGGCGGTGACTTCCTCGCGGGCTGAGGGGTCTGGGCCCCGGTCACGGGCACCGGGTACGGGCTCCGGGAGCGCGGGACGCCCGGCGTGGAGGTGGAGGCCGCCGCGCCGTCGCCCGCCGGCCCGGCCGGGGACTCGGCGCCAGGCTCGGCGGGCTTGCCGGCCGTGCCGTCCACCGGCTCAGAAGCCGTGCCGTCCGTCCCCGGAGACGGGGCGTCGTCCTGTACGACCGGTATGGGAGAGGTGATCTCGGCCGGTCCCGGGTCGTCCGCTCCTACGGCGCCGGGAGAGGCGTCGCGGGAGGCGTCGCGGGAGGCTGGGCCAGGGCCCGCCTTCCCGGGGGAGGAGCCGTCCGGAGACGCCGCCGGTGAAGACGCGGCCGCGCCGTCCCCAGTGGTGGATCCGGCTGTCTTGGAAGGAGATGCGGCGGCGCCTCCTGCGGCGCCTCCAACGGCGGCGGCCGCGGCGTCCCGGCCGGGGGCTTTGGCCCCGGCCGCCGTGCCGGGTTTCGACGAGGGCGCGGCGGATGCCGCCTTCGTCCCGGACTTCGGGGCGGGCGCGGGCTTGCCGCTCCCGGCAGGCGCCCTCCCGCCACTTCCGGCAGCCCCCGTCCCGCCAGTTCCGGCGGAGCCCTTCCCTTCACTCGCGGCGGCGCTCTTCCCATCGCCGGCCACGCGGGGGCGGGGAGGCGCCTCGGCGCGTGAAGCGGCCCGGGGCTGCGCCGCCGCCCCATCGGCCGACACGCCACCAGGCACCTCGCCACCCGATGCGCCACCGGCAGGCTGAGGAGCGCCGCCGGGAGCCGGACGACCGGGCGCCGCGCCACCACGGGGCGCAGGGGCTCGCGGGGGCGACCCGCCAGGACGGGCCCGCGGCCCGGCGTCCTGAGCCGGACGGGGAACCGGCGGCCCGGCGTCCGGAGCGGGACGCGGGACCGGCGGAGCGGGGGAGACGGCGGGAGGACCCGGCTGGCGGAGCACGGGAGCGTGGTCGGCGGAGGCCTGCCGCAGCAGCCGGGCGGTCTCGTCGTATCCGGGCCGGTCGGCGGGCTCCTTGGCGAGCATCCGCATCAGCACCGGGCCCAGCCGCCCGGCCCGTCTCGCGGGCGCCGGCTCCTCGTTCAGCACGGCGTGCATGGTGGCCATGGCCATGCCCCGGTCGTGCGGGGGCTTGCCCTCGACGGCGGTGTACAGGGTGGCGCCCAGCGACCACAGGTCGGACTCCCGCTGGGCGGGGGCGCCGCGCAGCCGTTCCGGCGCGATGAACGCGGGGGTGCCGACGAGACCCGTGCGGGTCATCGTGTTGTCGGCCTCCAGGCGGGCGATGCCGAAGTCGGTCAGCACGACCCGGCCGTCATCGGTGACCAGCACGTTCTCGGGCTTGACGTCGCGGTGCAGCACGCCCTGCCGGTGAGCGGCGCGCAGCGCGTCCAGGAGGGGCAGGCCGATCTCGACGGTGCGCTCGGGGGGGAGCGGGCCGTCCTCCCGGATCACCTGGCCGAGCGACCGGGACTGGACGAGCTGCATGATGATCCAGGGCCGCCGGTCCTCCTCGATCACGTCGTGGACGACCACCACGTTCGGGTGGGTGAGGCGGCCGGCTGCGCGCGCCTCGCGCATGGTCCGGCGGTTCAGGTCGCTGAGCTCGTCGCCCATCGCGCTGTCGAAGCGGACCTCCTTCACCGCGACGGCGCGGTCGAGGAGCTGGTCGTGGGCGCGCCACACCACGCCCATGCCACCCCGGCCGATCGGCTCAACCAACTGGTACCGGCCGCCGACGAGCCGGGCTTCCGAACGCGACATCGAACCCCTTCCTGGACCAAAGAATGGTCCCACGGATGGCAAAGGGATCAACCTGGCCGCGCCGTCCCTACTACCCTTATCACGGAATTTGAGACAGATCATTTCTAGCCAGTCCGAACCGCTGCTAAGGTCGAAGGCATGTCATGGCGCATCACCTTTACGTGGCCGGCTCCGGGAGAGCCGGTCGCGCGACCGTGATCTAGCGACCATCCGGAGCCGGCACGAGGCAGGGACTCACGTCTCTGCCTTTTCTCGTTCTCAGACCAGTCCATGAGCTGATGTCGAAGGAGCCGGCCCGGCCGGGCCGGCCGACCGAGGAGCCGACATGTCGAAGGCAGCCGACCGCCACCGCGTACGCATCGGGACTCTGACCGTGGGAGACGGCCTGCCCGTCGCCGTGATAGGCGGGGACGACGCCCGGTGGATCAGCCTGCGCGGGGAGCACGGGCGCGCCGCGTCAAGTGATGCCGGTGGGGACGCCGTCGCCGCGGCCAGGGACGGATGGGCCGGCCCCCTGCTGGTCGAGCCGTTCTCGGCGGGCGACCTCGCGGCGGTCGCCCGGCACGCGGACGGCCTGGTGATCGGCGCCGCCTGGATGCAGGACTTCGGCCTGGTCCGGGCCGTCGCGCGGCTCGGCCTCCCGGTCGTCGTGCAGCGCGGCCAGGCCGCCACGCTGGAGGAGTGGCTGGCCATCGCCGACTACTGCGTCGCCGAGGGCAACGACCGGGTCGTCCTCTGCGAGAGCGGCAGCCGTACGCACCTGGGGGGCGTGACGCTCGACTTCGGGCTGATGCGGGCGGCGCGTGAGCGGTCCGGCCGGCCGGTGCTCGCCGCGCTCGGCGGCGACGCGCGGCTCGCCGGCGCGGCGGTCGCAGCGGGAGCCGACGGGCTGCTGCTTCGCCAGGACGCCCCGGCCGCCGCGCGGGAGGCCGCGCGCGAGGCGGCGACCGTCCTGGCCCCGCTGGTCCGGCCGGAGGCGCCCGCGACCGTCGCCGCGGCGCGCGGGGCGATCGACCGCACGGACGCGGCGCTGGCGACGCTCCTGGAACGGCGCGCCGGCCTCGCCGTGACGGTCCAGCGGCTGAAGCCGGTGGGCGGGTTCCGGGGGCGCGACATGGACCGCGAGCGCGGCCTGGTCGCGGGCATGGCGAAGCGCGCCCCGCGACTGGGGGAGGCCCGGCTGGGGCCGGTCATGAACGCCGTCATCGAGGCCGGCCTCCACCTGGCCGAGGAGGAGCGGCAGGCCTGTGACCAGGCCCTCCGTGGAGCCCGATAGGATCTGAACCACCTGAGTCCCACTGGTTCGCGATCACGCGTAGGCTCTGATCCGCGGTCAGTGACGTTGGGGGTCTCATGGGTGATTCGTTTGTGCATCTGCACGTCCACACCGAGTACTCGATGCTCGATGGGGCTGCCCGGCTGAAGCAGATGTTCAAACTCGTGGGCGAGCAGGGCATGCCCGCGATCGCCATCACCGACCACGGCAACATGCACGGGGCGTACGACTTCTACAGGCAGGCCACCGCCGCCGGGGTCAAGCCGATCATCGGCATCGAGGCGTACGTCGCGCCCGCCTCCCGGCACCAGAAGAAGCCGGTCCTGTGGGGCGAGCCGCACCAGAAGCGCGACGACGTGTCGGCGGGCGGCTACTACACCCACATGACGATCTGGGCGCGCAACGCCACCGGCCTCGGCAACCTGATGAAGCTCTCCTCGCGGGCGTACACCGAGGGGTTCGTCCGCAAGTGGGCCCGGATGGACGCCGACCTGCTCACCGAGCACGCCGAGGGGCTCATGGCGACCACCGGCTGCCCCTCCGGCGAGGTGCAGACGCGCCTGCGTCTCGGGCAGTACGACGAGGCGCTCAAGGCGGCCGCGAGGTTCCAGGAGATCTTCGGGAAGGAGAACTACTTCCTCGAGATCATGGACCACGGGCTGGACATCGAGCGCAGGGTCCGCCAGGGGCTCACCGACATCAGCCGCGAGCTGAACATCCCGCCCGTCGTCACCAACGACTCGCACTACACCTACGAGGCGGACGCCACCTCCCACGACGCGCTCCTGTGCATCCAGACCGGCAAGCAGCTCTCCGACCCCGACCGGTTCCGGTTCGACGGCAGCGGCTACTACGTCAAGTCCGCCGACGAGATGCGGGCGGTCGACTCCTCCGACCTGTGGGCCGAGGGGTGCCGTAACACGCTGCTGATCGCCGAGAGAGTCGACGCGTCCGGCATGTTCGGCTTCAAGAACCTCATGCCGACCTACCCGATCCCGGACGGCGAGACCGAGGAGAGCTGGTTCCGCAAGGAGATCGCGAAGGGCATGGCCCGCCGGTTCCCCGAGGGGATCGACGAGGAGCACCAGCGCCAGATCGACTTCGAGATGAACGTCATCCTGCAGATGGGGTTCCCGTCGTACTTCCTCGTGGTCGCCGACTTCATCATGTGGGCGAAGACCAACGGCATCCGGGTGGGCCCGGGCCGCGGCTCGGCCGCCGGCTCGCTCGCCGCGTACGCGCTGGGCATCACCGACCTCGACCCCCTGCCGCACGGCCTGATCTTCGAGCGGTTCCTCAACCCCGACCGCGTCTCCATGCCCGACGTCGACATCGACTTCGACGAGCGCCGCCGGGCCGACGTGATCAGGTATGTCACCGAGAAGTACGGCGCCGACAAGGTCGCCATGATCGCCACCTTCGGCACCATCAAGGCGAAAGCCGCCATCAAGGACGCCGCCCGCGTCCTGGGGTATCCGTACGCGCTGGGCGACAAGGTGTCCAAGGCGTTCCCGCCGGCGGTGATGGGCAAGGACATCCCGCTGTCGGGCATCTTCGACACCGATCACCCCCGCTACAACGAGGCCGGTGAGCTGCGCAAGCTGTACGAGGAGGACGTCGACGTCAAGGCGGCGATGGACCTCGGCAGGGGCCTGGAGGGCCTGATCCGGCAGACCGGTGTGCACGCCGCCGGCGTCATCATGTCGGCCGAGGTGCTGACCGACTACATCCCGATCATGCGCAGGGACTCCGACGGCGCGATCATCACGCAGTTCGACTACCCGACCTGCGAGACGCTCGGCCTGCTGAAGATGGACTTCCTGGGCCTGCGCAACCTCACGATCATCGACGACTGCCTGAAGATGATCGAAGGCAACACCGGCACCATGATCGACCTGCTGAAGCTGCCGCTGGACGATCCGAAGACGTACGAACTGCTCGGCAGGGGCGACACGCTCGGGGTGTTCCAGCTGGACGGCGGCGGCATGCGCTCGCTGCTGCGGCTGATGAAGCCGGACAACTTCGAGGACATCTCCGCCGTCGGCGCCCTCTACCGCCCGGGCCCGATGGGCGCGAACTCCCACACGAACTACGCCCTGCGCAAGAACGGCCTGCAGGAGATCACCCCGATCCATCCGGAGTTCTCCGAGTCGCTGGAGGAGATCCTCGGCACGACCCACGGCCTGATCGTCTATCAGGAGCAGGTCATGGCCATCGCGCAGAAGGTCGCCGGGTTCTCGCTCGGCAAAGCGGACCTGCTGCGCCGCGCCATGGGCAAGAAGAAGAAGGCCGAGCTGGACAAGCAGTTCGAGTCCTTCGAGCAGGGCATGAAGGACAACGGCTACTCCGCCGTGGCCATCAAGACCCTGTGGGACATCCTGCTCCCCTTCTCCGACTACGCCTTCAACAAGGCCCACAGCGCCGCGTACGGCCTGGTGTCCTACTGGACCGCCTACCTCAAGGCGAACTACCCGGCCGAGTACATGGCGGCGCTGCTGACGTCGGTCAAGGACGACAAGGACAAGTCGGCGCTCTACCTGAACGAGTGCCGCCGCATGGGCATCACGGTGCTGCCCCCGGACGTCAACGACTCCGACTTCGACTTCACCCCGCGCGGCACCGACGTCCGCTTCGGCCTGTCGGCGATCCGCAACGTCGGCGCGAACGTCGTCGACGGCATCATCGCCGCCCGCAGGGAGAAGGGCAGGTTCTCCGACTTCAAGGACTTCCTGCGCAAGGTCCCGGCGATCGTCTGCAACAAGCGCGTCATCGAGTCGCTGATCAAGTCGGGGGCCTTCGACTCCTTCGACCACGTGCGCAAGGGCCTGCTGATGGTCCACGAGCAGGCGGTCGACGCGATCATCGACATCAAGAAGAACGAGGCGATCGGGCAGGACTCCCTGTTCGGCGCGGCCGACGGCGCCGAGGACCAGACCTTCGACGTGCAGATCCCGCCGGGGGAGTGGGACAAGGCCACGCTGCTGCAGTTCGAGCGGGAGATGCTGGGCCTGTACGTCTCCGACCACCCGCTGCTGGGGGTGGAGCACATCCTCGCCTCGGGCGCCGACTGCTCCATCGCGGCCCTGCAGGACGAGAGCCGCCCCGACGGGCAGATCACCACCGTCGGCGGCATCCTGTCCGGCCTGCAGCGCAAGGTCACCAAGAAGGGCGACACCTGGGTCCTCACCACGCTGGAGGACCTGGAGGGCTCGATCGAGGTGATGATCTTCCCGTCGGCGTACCAGCTGTGCGCGACGCTGCTCGCGGAGGACGCGATCGTCTTCGTCAAGGGCCGCATCGACAAACGGGAGGACGTCGCGAAGATCATCGCGATGGAGGTGACGGCTCCGGACCTCACCGCCGAGTCGGGCGGGCCGCTGGTCGTGAGCATGCCGATCGCCCGTTGCACGCCACCGGTGGTGGGCCGCCTCAAGGAGGTGCTGACCACGCATCCGGGTACGACCGAGGTGCACCTGCAGGTCCACAACGGTCCGCGGACCACCGTAATGCGGCTCGACGACCGGCTGCGCGTCAACCCCTCGCCCGCCCTCATGGGGGACTTGAAGCAGCTCCTCGGCCCCGCCTGCCTAGGCGCCTGAACCCGCGTCGTCCGTACGCGCTGCCCGCCGCGTTGTCCGGAGCCGTCGCGGTGCTCGCCCGGCTCTTCGACATGGAGCCTGTCGCGCGCCGTCTGCTTTGACATGGAGCCTGTCGCGCGCCGTTCGCTTTGACGGGAAGCTGTGTGGGCTGCTCGGTTTGACGCGGGAGCTGTCGCGCGCCGATCGCTTTGACGCGCCGGAAGGCCGGTGGCGGGCTCGCCGGCGCTGTCTGAGGCCGGATCAGCGGTGGCGGTGCGTCCGGGGGGTGCGATGGGCGGCGGGGTGCGCCTGATCGCGCCGGTGACCTTGGCCGGCCGGTGCCGTGCCGGCCCTCCGATGGGCGGCGGATCCTGCCCCCGGCCGGGACGCCTTCCCGTGCCCGTGCCCGCGCCCCTGCCCATGCGAGGACGCCGGACCGCCGGAAGCGTGTCGTACGGCGGCGGTGTGCGTGGCGGGGGAATGCGCGGCGGCGTGTCGTGCGGGGGCTGCGCGCGCGGCGTGGGCATTCGTGGGGGCGTGCCGTACCGTCGCCGGGGCCCGCACGGTGGTGACGTGCCGGACGGTGGTGACGTGCTGGACGGCCGGGGGAGGGGCCTGCGTCACGGCGGGGGCGTCGTGAAGGGCTGCCGCGTGAGCGGCCTCTCCCGGCTGGCCGTGCTGGTCGGTGCCGGCGCCGTCCTGGTCGCCGTGCTCCCGGGCTTCCCGCTCCCTTTTCTCCCGCTTCTTCCTCTTCTTCTCTTCCTTTTCGAGGGCTTCCTTGAGGCCGGGGGTGTAGCCGCCGCCGAACCTTCTCATGTCCGGCGGGACGAACGCGTAGGGCGGCGTCTCCCGCAGGGCCGCCCGCATGGAGTCCACCCAGATGGGCCCGGGCAGGGAGGCTCCCTGCACGGCCCCGTAGTAGCGGCCGCCGATGGTGACGCCGGTCAGCGGGTAGCGGTAGGAGCCGCGGATGTCGCCGACGCTGACCGCCGCCGCCAGAGCGGGCGTGTACCCGGCGAACCACGCCGACGCGTACCCGTTGTTGGTCCCGGTCTTGCCGGCGGCGGGCCGGCCGATGGACTGCCCACGCATCGTGCCCTTCGTGAAGACGCCCGACAGCACGTGGTTGACCGCGTCGGCGATCTCCGGCTGGAGCGCGGTCACGCAGGCCGGGGGCACGTCGGTGCGGGTGCCGTCCCGTTCGACGATCGCGGTGATCGCCATGGGACGGCAGTAGCGCCCCCGGGCGGCGAACGCCGCGAACGCCGCCGCGACCGTCGTCGGGTCCATCTCGTTGACGCCCAGCGTGAACGTCGGCACCTCACGGAGCGGGCCGCCGTCCGCGCGCCTGATCCCGAGGGACCGGGCCGTACGGACGACGTCGCACAGCCCCACCTCGCGTTCCAGCTTCATGTAGAAGATGTTGACCGACTTCCAGGTGCCCAGCTCCAGGCTGTACGGCCCTCCGCTGCCCTCGCCGCTCGCGTTGTGGATCGTGGTGCCGGGGGAGTTCACCGGTCTGCCCGAGCAGTCGCGGTAGCCGGACGACGGCACGAAGGAGCCGGGAGTCTGGAAGCCGTCCCCGAACCGCATGCCCTGTGACAGCGCCGTGGCCAGCGTGAACGCCTTGAACGTCGAGCCGGCCTGCAGGCCCAGCCCGCCGCCGTGCGCCGTGTCGGCCGCGAGGTTGTAGGTGGTGTGCCTGCCGGTGTTCCGGTTGCCGGCGTTCCGCCCGTAGCGCTTGCTCGTCGCCATGCCGCGGATGAGCCCGGTGCCCGGCTCGATCATGGCCTCCGCCGCGACCTGGTCGTCGCGCGGTTTCACCCGGGCGGCGATCGCCCGCTCGGCCGCCCGTTGCGCGGCCGGGTCGATGGTCGTCCAGATGGTGAGCCCGCCCCGCTGGAGCCGCCGCTCCCGGTCGGCGGCGCTGTACCCGAACGCCGGGTTGGTCAGCACCTCCCGCTCGACGTACACGCAGAAGAAGGGGTAGGCGCTGCCGGAGCAGCCGCCGGGCTCGGCCCGCATGCGCAGGCCGAGCGGCTCCGCCACCGCCGACCGCGCCTCTCCAGGGGTGACCATCTTCAGCTCGGCCATCCGGTCGAGGACGAGGTTGCGCCGGGCAAGCAGGCGTCCGCGCTGCGCCTCTCCGATCGACGGGTCGGTGCTGTACGGCGTGCGCACCGCGCCGGCGAGCGTCGCGGACTGGACGAGTGTCAGGTCGGCGGCGTCGACGCCGAAGAACCGCCGGGCGGCCGCCTGCACCCCGAAGGCGCCCGCCCCGAAGTAAGCGATGTTGAGGTACCGCTCCAGGATCTGGTCCTTGGTGTACTTCTTCTCCAGCGCCAGCGCGTACCGCAGCTCGTCGAGCTTGCGCCGGAAGTTGCGCACCCGGGCCAGCGCGCGCTCCCGCTCGGACTCCGCCTGGGTGATCATGATGTTCTTCACGAGCTGCTGGCTGATCGACGAGCCACCCTGACGGATGCCCCCCGCCTGGGTGTTGGCGACGAGGGCCCGCAGGGTGCCCTTGATGTCGAGGCCGCCGTGCTCGTAGAACCGGGAGTCCTCGATGGCGACGATGGCCTGCCGCATGGCGGGGGCGACCCTGCCGAGCGGCACGGACTGCCTGTTCTGGTAGTAGAACTGGGCGATCTGGCGGCCGTCACGGTCGAGCAGCCGGGTCATCTCCGGGAGCGGGTCCTCGCGGGGCGCCGGGGGCAGGTCGGTGAAGGTGGACGCGGCGCCCTTGGCGGCCAGGCCCGCTCCGCCGGCCAGCGGCCCGGCCAGCCCGGCGACCAGCAGGCCCCCGGCCGCGCCGCACAGACCAAGCATGGCGACGGCGCCGAGGAGACGAGAGGTCACGCAGTATCAGTGCGATCCCGGGAGCCTCCCCAAACCCACCGGCCCCAAAGCTTTACGTTAGCCTGTTGATCTTCAACCCCAGCGAGGTGAACTGCTCGAAGGGCCGGTGGTAGCCCCGTTCGATGTGGTTGACCCCCCGCAGCGTCGAGGTGCCCTCGGCGACGGCGGCGGCCAGCACGGCGGAGAACCCCGCACGGATGTCCGGCAGCGTCACGTCGGCCCCCCGCAGCTTGGACACCCCGCGTACCACGGCGGAGTGCTTGGCGTTGGTGTCGTGATAGCGGCAGGCCGGGCCGCCCAGGCACTGCGCGAACACCTCGATCTCGCAGCCCATCTTCTGCAGCGCCGGCGTGTAGACCAGGCGGTTCTCGAAGACCGTCTCATGCAGGACCGACATGCCCTCGGCGCGGGTGAACAGCACCATGAGAGGCGTCTGCCAGTCGGTCATGAACCCGGGGTGCGTGTCGGTCTGCACCGCCGCCGCGCGCAGGCCGTCGGGGGCGGTGGCGGTCAGCCATTCGTCGGTGATCTGGAACTGGGCCCCCATCCTGGCCAGCGTGGTGATGGCGGTGACCAGCCGGTCCTGCGGGCAGCCGTGCACCCGCACCTCCCCGCCGGTGACGAGGCCCGCAACCAGGTAGGAGAACGCCTCGATGCGGTCTCCGTTGAGCCACGTGGAGGCCCCGTGCAGCCGCTCGACGCCCTCGATGACGATCCGCCGGTCCGGGCTGAGCTCGATCATCGCGCCCATGCGCTGGAGGAACAGGGCCAGCTCCACGACCTCCGGCTCCATCGCGGCGCCCTTGATGACCGTCTTGCCCTCGGCGAGCACGGCCGTCATGAGGATGGTCTCGGTCGCGCCGACGCTGGGGTACGGCAGCGTGATGCGGGTGCCGTGCAGCCGGGTCGCCTTGGCCGAGATGCCGTTGTCGCCGACCTCGATCTCGGCGCCCATCGCGCGCAGCGCCTCGACGTGGTAGTTCACCGGCCGCCGCCCGATCGGGTCGCCGCCGACCAGCGGGACGAAAGCCTCACCGGCCAGGTGGAGCAGCGGCCCCAGCATGAGGATCGGGATCCGGTTCAGCCCGGTGTACTCCTCCGGGACGCGCGGGCGGATGTCGGCGCCCTGCTCGATGGTGATCTCACCGGGGGTGATCTCGACGTGGATGCCGAGCGCCTCCAGCATGGCGGCGGTCAGCCCCACCTCCCCGACCTCCGGGGCGTTGTGCAGCGTGCTCGGGCCCGTTCCGAGCATGGCCGCCACCATGTGCTTCGATACCGCGTTCTTCGAGCCCCTGACCTCGACGTCCCCCCGGAGAGGACCCGACGGGTCGATCTGCCAGACCTCTTCGCTGCCGTGCCCATTGGCTCGCTCGTTCACGTGTTCTCCCTGGTGCTCCTGTGTGAGCAAGGGTAACGGGCGGCGGCCGAACACCATGTGGGTACCATCTGGACGGTGCGGCATCTGAGGGTCAATTGGGCCACGATCGCCCTGACCATGCTGGTCGTGGGACTGCTCGGCGTGGCGGCCGGGTTCGTGTGGTCGGCGCTCGCGCCCGCCTCGCGGTACGTGCTGACCGACACCGGGCCGCAGCTCGCCGACCTCGAGACGCAGTCGCTGATCGAGGCCGACGGATGGTTCGCCGTCGTCACCGGGGCGTGCGGCCTGCTCTGCGGGGCCGCGGCGTACGTCCTGGGCCGCCGCAGGCCGGTTGAGGTCCTGGTGGGGCTGACGGGTGGAAGCCTGCTCGCCGCGTACGTCGCGCTGCTGGTGGGCAGGTCGGCGAAGGGGACGGTCCAGGCCTCCGCTGCCGGAGGTCTCACCACGACGACGTCGCTCAACGTGACCGCGCACGGCGTCCTGTTCGCCTGGCCGCTGCTGGCCACCGCCCTGTTCTGGGCCGTCGAGTTCGTGATCACCTACCGCGAACGAGGTCGCTGACCTCCCGGGGAGCATGGGTGGTCTTCCTTCCCGAGGCTCGCCGCCGCTGGCCGGTGCCGGTGCCGATGCTGTACGGCAGGCGGGGCGCCGGGGACGATGTGCTCTATGGCGGCTGGGGCGGCTTGGTCTACGTCGCTGGGGTGACGCGGTTTATGGGGCTGTGGTGTGGCGCTGTGGTGGAGTAGGGCCGGGCGTCCCGTCCGACGCCCGCTGTCTGGGGAGCCGATTCTGAGCTGACCAGATGGGTCAGGCCTGGTGCCCCCGGTTGAAGTTGTGTCGAGCGTGTGTTCGATATAGTGTTGGGGTAGCCGTTACAGGTGAGCTTAGTTGGCGGGCCGTTGTGGGCCATGCGTCGTGTGATGAGTAGCTGAGTCTGCGTGAGAGGGTCCCGGTCCGGGCGGTCGGGAGGCAGTCTGTCGCTTTCGTCTCCGGTCAGGGGGTGCCCGCCGTGTCAGCTCCGTCTTCGCGTTCGTCGTCGGCTCAGCCGCCGGTGCCGCCGTCTGTTCAGCCGGTTGGCCGGGGACCTGGTGGCGGCCGCCCCGCCGTGGCGCGCCCCTTCACCCTCCTTGATACGGCTATAGCCGCCGGCTCGGGTTCCGATTCTTCCGTTGGCGCAGCCGAGACTGAGCCGGTGGCCGCCTCCGAGAGCGAGCCGGGGGCCGAGCCGGTGGTGAATTCGGAGACTTCTCGTTCCGTGGGTGGGCGGGTGTGGGATTGGGAGGAGCGGCCGGCGGTGCCGATTCCTGACGGTCTTGCCGCCCTGCCGCCGGGGGCGGAGCTGGCCCAGGCGCTGGCCAGCATCAACGTCGCGATGGTCAGCGGATACGACACGGTGGAGGTGTTGAAGGCGGCCTACCGGCAGTCCTGTCATGATCGGGCGTGGTTCTTGCAGGTGATGCTGGAGGTGGGGCTGCGCGAGCAGTTCTCCGCCGGCACGGTGCGCAGGCTGGCGGTGCCGGAGGAGTTCGCTCCCGATGAGGCCCGCGCGGCGCTGGTGTGGTCACGCCGGCGTGCTGATTCGACCTTCGAGCTGGCGTGGAATGTGCACCGCCGGTTGCCGGTCTTGGGTGAGGCGATGCTGGCGGGAGTGTTGGATGAGCCGCGGGCTGCGGCGTTCATCTGCTGGACCACCGGGCTGACCGATGAGCAGGCCGCCCTGGTGTGTGACCACCTGGTCGACCAAGCCGGCAGGTGGACGGTCGGGGAGTTGATCGAGCACATTCAGCGGCTGGTGCTGGCGATCGACCCGGGCTGGGCGGAAAAGCGTTACACCGAAGCGGTCAAACGCCGCCGCGTGGTCGGCGCCCGCAACGATGACGGCACCGCCAGCGTCTCCGGCCTGGACCTGCCGGTGGACCGGGCCGCGGCCGGCTGCGAACGCATCGATGAGCTGGCCCGCTCCTGCAAACGCGCCGGAGACCGCCGCCCGATCGACCACATCCGCGCCGA
Source organism: Microbispora sp. NPDC049125 (assembly GCF_040802045.1). Classification (NCBI taxonomy): domain Bacteria; kingdom Bacillati; phylum Actinomycetota; class Actinomycetes; order Streptosporangiales; family Streptosporangiaceae; genus Microbispora; species Microbispora sp. NPDC049125. The sequence goes on from NZ_JBEZDW010000003.1 coordinate 360,551, forward strand.
CCTGTTCCTCGGCTCCCTGGACGGCACCTTCGAAGGACTGACCGACGAGCAGATCATCACCCACATCCGCACCCACCCCTTCCTCGACACCCCACCCAACACCAGCACAGACACCGACCCAGGCACCGACCCCGACCCAGGCCCGAGCACCCCGGACCCGAGCAGCCCGGACACCGACCCCGACGCAGGCCCGAACGGCCCGGACACCGATCCAGGTACCGATCCCGACGCAGGCCCGGATGGTCTCAACAGTTCGCCCGCCACCGGTCGGGGTGCCGATCTAGGTGGCGCCCACACTCCACCCGACGCCGATCCCGGCACAGGCACGAGCGGTCCCGACAGCGATCCCGGCGCGGGCCTGGACGGTCCCCACACCCCACTTCCTGATCCACCCGGCCGCGCATCGACCAACCCATCCGCCGGCCCGACAGTCGGTCCATCTGAGGGCACTCCAGCCGGCCCGCCAGTTGATCCAAGCGGCGGCACAACGACCGGCCCGCCAACTGATCCGCTTGGTCGCGCCCCGGCCCACCCTGCGGATGGCCCTTGCGGTGGCGCCCCGGCCGGCAGCCTGGAAGGCGGCGTGCCCCACCCGGGTGCCGCCTCACCCCGCCATGCCCACCCTCAGGACATGCCCGCGACCGCACTTCCCGATCCCGGCGCCGCCGCACCGGCCGCCCCTGGCCGCCGTGATCGTCTATCCAGACTCGTGCGGGGATGGGCTGTCCCCGAACTGCGGGTCGAGCTCAGCACACTGCTGGGCCTGGACGAACACCCCGCACACGCACCCGGATGGGGAATGA